>NZ_CP009438.1:5927616-6232733 GCF_000761215.1 Streptomyces glaucescens
CCGCGAACCGGCGGAGCAGCGGGCGCACGACGAAGAACATGCCCAGCAGGTAGGGCACGGCCAGCAGGATGCGCCACTCCTCGGGACCGGCCGAGCCGCTGATGGCGACCACCGCGGCGAGCAGGGACCAGGCGAGCACGTCGTCGATCGAGGCGCAGGCCAGCGCCACCACGCCGAGCGGGCTGCGGGACATCCCCCGGTCGGTGAGGATCCGGGCCAGCACCGGGAACGCGGTGATCGACATGGCGATGCCCATGAAGAGCATGAACGCCGTCCGGTCGGCGGCGGCGTGCTCGTCGAGGAGGTACAGGGCCAGGGCCGCGCCGAGACCGAAGGGCAGCAGGATCGAGCTGAAGGAGACGGTGGCGGCGAGGCTCCCGATGCCCCGGATCAGCGTGGCGTCCCACTCCAGGCCGATGATGAACATGAAGACGGCGATGCCGACCGCGGCGAGGGCGCTCAGCAGGGGCCGTATGTCGTCGGGGAACAGGGCGTCGGAGACCGCCCCGTGGAAGAGGGTCGGCCCCAGCGCGATGCCGGCCAGCACCTCTCCGATCACCGCGGGCTGACCGAGGCGGCGTGCCAGCGCGCCGAGCACCCGGGCCAGGATCACGAGCACGGCGAGGCCCGCGAGCAGCGCCGTCGTCTGTTGAGCGGTCATGTCGTCCGTCTCCGTCCGTCGCGGTCGGCAGAACTGCCTGGGGCGCATCCTCGCCGCTGCGTGCGTACGGTGAACCGGACCCGAAAATGGGCCGAAAGCAATGGGGAGGCGGGAGCGGCGGGCCGGGCAGGCCCGCCGCCGGCAGTGGTGGCCGTACCGGGCCGGCCGTCCGCCCGGGCCGCGATCCGGGGCGTAGCCGTGCCGCGGCCTCAGTGGATCCGGCGGCCGTGCGCGTCCGGCACGCCCGACATGCGGAAGAAGTAGCTGTTGATGTGGTCCCGCCACTCGCGGGCGCCGCGCACCTGCTCCTCGTACCGCTCCGCCACGCGCGCGTGCCGCCCGGGCTCCACCAGGCCGGCCAGCGAGGCCCACACCCGGCGGGCCTCCTCGACCTCCTCCACGCCCTCGAAATGGGTGTCGTAGATGTGCTGGATCACCGTCTTGCCGCTGTGCAGCACATGGCCGTAGGGCACGTGGTGGAAGAACAGCAGCAGCTCGTCGGGACAGGTCCGCGGGGACTCGTACAGCTCTGCCCAGGGGTTCGCGTACTGCGCCGCGTACCCGGTGCCCGTGGCGCGGCAGCGGTCGACGCCGACGCCGTCCCGGTCGGCGAAGTGGTAGGTGCCCCACGGGCTGTACTCGTAGCCGTCCACGGCCGGCCCGTAGTGGTGCCCCGGCTGCACCATGAAACCGACGCCGAGCGGGGCGGTGTACTTCTCGTACGTGCGCCACGAGCCGCGGAGCACCGCCCGCAGCCCGTCCCGCAGCCGCCCGGGGTCGCCGGTGCGCTCGGGCGTGAAGGTCAGCTCGATCCACTCGTCGAGGATCCCGTGCGGGTCCGCGCCGGGACGCCAGCCGAGCCGGCCGACGGTGTAGAGGTTGGCCTGGGCGAGCGGATGCCCCGTCCACCAGGGGTCGTCCCCGGCGTTGGAGACGGCGACCAAGGCGTCGGCCAGGTCACCCACGCGGCTCGCTCCGTCCGGCCGGAACCGCAGCACCTCGCTCCACATCGGCCCCAGCCAGCACACGTGCCGCTGCTGCCCGGTGTACTCCTGCGTGGCCTGCACCTCCACCGCGAGCCGGGTCCGCGGCATCGCTCCGAACAGCGGCGACACGGGCTCGCGGACCTGGAAGTCCATCGGGCCGTGCTTCACCTGGAGCACGGCGTTGCCGGCGAACTCCCCGTCCAGCGGCGCGAAGTGGTCGTACGCGGCCCGTGCCCGGTCCGTCGAGCGGTCCCGCCAGTCCTGGCGGTGGTCGTAGACGAAGGCCCGCCAGTGCACGGTGCCGCCGTACGGGGCGAGCGCGCCCGCGAGCAGGTTCGCGCCGTCGGCGTGGCCGCGGCCGTAGGCGAACGGGCCCGGCCGGCCCTCCGAGTCGGCCTTCACCACATACCCGCCGAAGTCCGGTATCGCCGCGTACACCCGCGCGGTCGTCTCCGCCCACCAGGCGCGCACCGCCTCGTCCAGCGGATCGGCGGTCGGCAGGCCGCCGAGGACCACGGGGGCGGCGAACGTCACCGACAGATGGGTGCGGATGCCGTACGGGCGCAGCGCGTCCGCCAGATCGGCCACCTCGCCGAGCCGGCCGGTGAGCAGCCGGGCCTCCTCCTCGTGCACGTTCACGTTGTTCACGGCCAGCGCGTTGATCCCGCTCGCCGCGAGCAGCCGCCCGTACGCCCGGACCCGGTCCAGGTCGCCGCGGGCCGCGCCGTCCCGCCAGAACAGCGAGCCGCCCGCGTAGCCGCGCTCCACCTGGCCCATCACGGGGTGCACGCGGACGTTGTCCCAGTGGTTGAGCATGCGCACGGCGAGCGCGGGGCGGTGCCTCTCGCGCGGGCGCCGCCCGGCGAACGCGGCCTCACCCAGGCGCACGACGTGGAAGAGGCCGTGCAGCAGGCCGTGCGGGGCGGCGGCGGTCACCGTGGTGCGGGCGTCGGCCCGCCGCAGGTAGAACCCTTCCGTGCCCAGCTCGCCCAGGTGCCCGGGGCGGACCCGGAACACCAGGTCGCATCCCTGGACGAGGCCGTCCGGTTCCGCGGCCCGGACCGCCGCGCCGCCGAACGCCGCGCAGGCCGCCGCCACTTCGGTGTGGACCGTGTCGGCGAGGGAGCCGGTCCCCGCGACGAGGACCCGTCGCGAGCCGAGGGCGCGGAAGGCCGGTGCGGGCAGCCAGGCGGGATCCGGAGCGGCGGCGGACACGGTCGGCGGGACCCCCTCGGTGCGCGGTCGGCGGGGAGAGTATCCACCGCCGTCGGTGCGCGCGCGAGGGGCAGGTCACCGGTTCACGCCAGGCCCGAAGCGGTCCGCCGCCCTTCGTCCCCCCGGCCGGGAACCTGCGGTGCGGGACGAAGCGACGCCGCTCACGGACGGTCCGCGGCAAGCCCCCGGGGGTGCACCGGCAGCCGCACGGTGAACTCCGTCCGGCCCGGCACACTCGCCACCTCGACGGTGCCGCCGTGCGCCCGCACCAGGGACGCGGCCACGGACAGGCCCAGGCCGCTGCCGCCCCGGTCGCGGCTGCGGGCCTTGTCCACGCGGTAGAAACGGTCGAAGACCCGCTCGCGGTCGGCGGCCGGGATCCCGGGCCCCGCGTCGGTGACCCGGACCAGCGCCGCCCCGGCCGAGACCGAGGCCGCCACGCACACCGCGGTCCCGGCCGGGGTGTGCACGGCCGCGTTGGTGAGCAGGTTGTCCAGCACCTGCCGGATCCGCTGCGGATCGAGCCGCAGCCGCACCGGCCCGCCCCCGGTCCGCACGGTCAGCGGATGGTGCGGGTGCCCGGCCCGGAACGCGTCGGCGGCCTGCTCCACCAGTTCGGCCAGGTCCGCCTCCGTCATCCGCAGCGGCGTCTCCGCCTCGGCCGCGTCCAGCCGGGCGAGCAGCAGCAGGTCGTCCAGCAGCACCCCCATCCGGGCGGCCTCCGCGCGCAGCCGCGCCAGGTGCCGTTCGCGTTCCTCCGGCGCGTTGGCCGCGGCGTACTGGAACAGGTCCGCGTAGCCGCGCACGGACATCAGCGGGGTGCGCAGCTCGTGGGAGGCGTCCGCGACGAACCGGCGCAGCCGCTGCTCGGCCCGCGCGCGCACCGCGAGGGAGGCGTCGATGTGCTCCAGCATCGTGTTGAACGCGGTGCGCAGCTCCTCCACCTCCGGGCCGCCGCCCGCCCGCGGGGCGCGCAACGGCAGCCGGGCCGCGGACTCGGACAGATCGTGCGAGGCGATGCCGTGCGCGGTGTGCGCCATGTCGCTGAGCGGCTTCAGCCCGCGCCGCAGCATCCGCCGGCCGAACACCACCAGCGCCAGCAGGGCCAGCGCGAAGGCGACCACCTGCACGGTGACCAGCTGCCGCACCGTGTCGTCGATGTCCTGCCGCGGCGCCGCGCTGACCAGCACCACCCCGGGCTCCACCTCGCAGCCGCGCAGCTGGAGGGTGCCCACGCCGTCGATCCGCGCGGTGCGGGTGAGGGGGTCGGTGCCGTCGCGGACCATGGCCTCGGCGAGCGCGGCGAAGGCGCGGGTGTCGCCGGGGACGTCGGAGGGCCTGCGCAGCCTGGCCTCGCCGCCGGTCACGTCGTACACCGCCGTGTACCAGCCGTAATACGGCTTGCGCCGCACTGTGCCGTGCTCGGCGGCGTCCTTGGTCTGCACGACCTGCACCAGCCGGAGCTGGTCGACGAGCTGCCGCTCCAGGTAGTCCCGCATGTACGCGGTCAGGGCCGTGCCGACCACGGCGAACACCAGCAGCGACAGCACGCCCAGGCCGAGGGCCAAGCGGGTGCCGAGCCGCATGCCGCGGCGGGCCCTTCGCAGCCGGGCGGCCAGGCGCCGGGCCCGCGTCACCCGTCCGCCCGCCGGATCACGTACCCGAAGCCGCGCACGGTGTGGATGAGCTGCCCGCGGCCGGCCTCGTCCAGCTTGCGGCGCAGCCGGCTGACCACCAGCTCCACCACGTTGGACCGGCCGCCGAAGCCGTACTCCCACACGTGGTCGAGGATCTGCGCCTTGGTGAGCACGGCCGGCGACCTGCGCATCAGATAGCGCAGCACCTCGTACTCCGTCGGGGTGAGGGTCAGCAGCGTCCCGTCGCGCCGCACCTGCCGGGTGTCCTCGTCCATCGTCAGGTCACCCACCCGCAGCACCGGCCGCTGCGCCTGCGGCCCGGCACTGCGCCGCAGCACCGTCCGCAGCCGGGCCATCAGCTCCTCCACCGCGAACGGCTTGACCAGGTAGTCGTCGCCGCCGCGGGTCAGCCCGGCCACCCGGTCGGCGACGCCGTCGCGCGCGGTGAGGAACACCACCGGCACCATGGTGCCCGAGCCGCGCAGCCGGTCCAGGACGCCGAAACCGTCCAGGTCGGGCAGCATCAGATCGAGCACCACGATGTCCGGGCGGAACTCCGCCGCCCGGCGCAGCGCCTGCTCACCGGTGTTCGCGGTGACCGCCTCCCAGCCCTCGTAGCGGGCGACCGTGGCGACGAGGTCGGCGATGGGCGGATCGTCGTCCACGACGAGGAGGCGCACTTTTTCCACCCGTTCATACTGCGCGACGCACCCGGACGGACCAGCCCCGGGCTGCGCCCGGACCCCGATCGATATCCACTTGAAAGTTGTACGACAGGAAATCGACAGGTACGGGCGGCCAAGCTCGGTGTCTCAGCCCCGATCCGCCGGGTGCCCGCCGGCCCCGACCAAGGAGTTGCCGTCCGTGACGACCGTCCACACGCCTCCGCGGCCCCCCACGGCGATACGTCCCGAGGTGGTGGCGCGCACCGGGCTGTACGCCCTGCTCGCCGCCAACGCGGCCGTGGTGGCCGTCCTCTTCGCCCAGGCCGGATTCGCCTCCAACGCCCTGATCGTGCTCGGCCGGCTGGCCGGCCTCTACGGCGCCCTGCTGATGGCCTTCCAGCTGCTCCTGGTGGCCCGGCTGCCGTGGCTCGACCGCCGGATCGGCATGGACCGGCTCACCCTGTGGCACCGCTGGACCGGCTTCACGCTGCTGTGGACGCTGCTCGCCCACGCCGTGTTCATCACCCTCGGCTACGCGGACTCCTCCGGCCTGGACCCGGTCGACCAGCTGGTCGACCTCGCCGAGACCGTCGAAGGCGTGCTCCGCGCGGTCGTCGCCCTCGCCCTGATCCTCGTCGTCGGCACCGTCTCGGCCCGCTTCGCCCGCCGCCGGCTGGCCTACGAGACCTGGCACTTCGTCCACCTCTACACCTACCTCGCGGTCGTCCTCGCCTTCACCCACCAGGTCGCCGTCGGCACCACCTTCGTCGCCTCGCCCGCCGCCACCGCCTACTGGTGGACCCTGTGGAGCGTCGCCCTCGGCTCCGTGCTGCTCGGCCGGCTGGTGCTGCCCCTGTGGCGCAACCTGCGCCACCGGCTGCGGGTCTCGGCCGTCGTCCCCGAGAACGACGACGTCGTCTCCGTCCACATCACCGGCCGTGACCTGCACCGGCTGCCCGCCCGGGCCGGCCAGTTCTTCCTCTGGCGGTTCCTCACCCGCGACCGCTGGTGGCAGGCCAACCCGTTCTCCCTGTCGGCGGCCCCCGACGGCCGCACCCTCCGGCTCACCGTGAAGGCGGCCGGCGACGGCAGCGCCGCCCTGCGCCACCTCCGGCCCGGCACCCGGGTCTTCGCCGAGGGCCCCTACGGGGCGTTCACCACGCTGCGCCGCACCCGTCCCGACACCGTCCTCGTGGCGGGCGGCGTGGGCGTGACCCCCATCCGGGCGCTGCTCGAGGAACTGTCCGGCCACGCCGTCGTCATCCACCGGGTCGCCACCGAACGGGACGCCGTGCTCCACGACGAGCTGCGGGAACTGGCCCAGGCCAAGGGCGCCGAGCTGTACCTGGTCACCGGCCCCGCCACCCCGGACAGGCTGGCCCCCGCCGAACTGGCCCGGCTCGTGCCCGACATCGCGGACCGTGACGTCTACCTCTGCGGGCCGCCCGGCATGACGGCCGCCGTCCGGCGCAGCCTGCGCGAGCTGGGCGTACCGAAGCCGCAGATCCACTTCGAGCGCTTCAGCCTGGCCGGCTGAGCGGCAGGGGGAGACACCGTGAAACGAGCACTGCCCGTCCTGGTCCTGACCGTCGCCGGACTGATCCCCGTCTGGCGGTACGCCCCGCCGCAGCAGGCCTCGTCGTCCCCGGACGGCGCCGTCGCCGCCCCGAGCCCCTCCACGCCGGCCCCGCCGTCCTCCTCTTCCTCTTCCTCCTCTTCTTCCTCCCCGGCCGCCGCAGCCGTGGTGGCGGGCCCCACCGTCGCCACCGAGAAGGGCGACGTGCAGGTGGAGGTGACGTTCGAGGGGGAGCGCATCGCGTCGGTGCGCATGCTGCGGCAGCCGAACCACCCGCAGACCACGAACGCCGTCCCGGTGCTGATCGAGGAGACCCTGGAGGCGCAGAGCGCGGACATCGACTCGGTGACGGGCGCGACCGTCACCAGCGAGGGCTACAAGGAGTCGCTCCAGGCCGCACTGGACGCGAGGGGAGCCTGAGGTGCGGCGCGTCGAGCACGTCATGGGTCTCCCCGTCTCACTGCGGATCGACGACGCCGAGATCCCGCGGGGGCTGCCCGACCGCGTCTACGCCTGGCTGCGCGAGGCCGACGAACGGTTCAGCCCGTTCCGGCCGGACAGTGAGGTCTCCCGGCTGGACCGGGGCGAGATCGCGCCCGGGGAGGTGAGCACCGGGCTCGCGGAGGTGCTGGCCATCGGCGAGCGGTACCGGGCCGCCACCGGCGGCGCCTTCGACCTCCGGGTGCCCGGCCGGGGCCTCGACCCGTGCGCGGTGGTCAAGGGCTGGTCGGTGCAGCGGGCGGCGGATCTGCTCACCGGTGCCGGGGTACGGCGGTTCTGCCTCAACGCCGGGGGAGACGTGGTCGTCGAGGGCGGGCCCTGGCGGATCGGCGTACGCCACCCCGAACAGGCCGGCGGGGTGTGCGCGGTGCTGGAACTCACCGCGGGCGCGGTCGCCACCTCCGGCCGCTACGAGCGCGGGGACCACATCCTCGACGCCCGCACCGGCCGTCCCGCGGCCGGCCTCCTCGGCGTCACCGTCGTCGCCCCCACCCTCACCGAGGCCGACACCGTCGCCACCGCCGCCTTCGCGCTGGGCCCCGAGGGCATCGCCTGGGCCGCGGGGCAGCCCGGCTGCGAGGTGTACGCCATCGATGCGGAACGCAGGGTGCGGCGCACCGCGGGGCTGCCGCTGGCGGGACCGGCGGCGGCCTGAGCGCCGTGCACGGGGCGGTGGCCGGGCACGGGGCCGGTGGCCGGGCACGGGGCGGCTGGGCGGTCGGTCGGGCACGGGGCGGGTGGCGTGTTCGGGGCAGGTGCCGGGGGGAAAGCCGCTCGGCGGGTCCGGGGCGAAAACCGCTCGATGTCCGGGCGGGTGCCGTGATCGACTGCGCGCATGAGTCTGACGGCCGAGGTCTTCCTGCTCCGGGAGGACGGCGACATCGACATCCTCGACACCCCGGCGGACTCCTGCGACCTCGCGGGACCGGAGAGCTGGCGGACCAGGGTCTGGGGATCGCGGACGATCCGCGGCCTCGGCGCCCGCTTCTTCCCCGCGCTCGTGCGGGGCGAGCGCGTCGCCCCCGACGAGATCCCGGCCTTCCTGCACGAATGCGCCCTGGTACGCGCCGGGCTGCGGGAGCTGGCCGAGCGGACCTGCCCGGCGGACCGCACCGTCGAACAGCACGCCGAGCACATCGGCAGCCGCCTGGCCTGCGTCGAGGCAACTGCCCAGCGCGCGGCGGGAATCGGCGGCGGTCTGCTGATCTGGTAGCCGTACAACCGGTCTAGACTCTCCCCGCAACGGCCCGCCGCCCGGCGAGAGCGGACAGCAGCTGCCAAACCCGAAGGGTGTTCGGCGTTTTGATACGGATAGATTCAGTCACCAAGCGATACCCGGACGGCACGGTGGCGGTCGACCGGCTGTCTTTGGAGATACCGGACCGGTCGATCACGGTCCTGGTCGGACCGTCGGGCTGCGGCAAGACGACGACCCTGCGCATGATCAACCGGATGGTCGAACCGAGCGCGGGGACCATCCTCCTCGACGGGGCCGACATCCGGCAGCGGCCCGTCAACGACCTGCGCCGCTCCATGGGTTACGTGATCCAGCACGCCGGGCTCTTCCAGCACCGCACGATCGTCGACAACATCGCCACCGTCCCCCGCCTGCTCGGCCGGAGCAAGTCCGAGGCCCGCGCCCGCGCCCGGGAGCTGATGGAGCGGGTCGGCCTCGACGCCTCCCTCGCCCGCCGCTACCCCTACCAGCTCTCCGGCGGCCAGCAGCAACGCGTCGGCGTGGCCCGGGCGCTGGCCGCCGACCCGCCCGTGCTGCTCATGGACGAGCCGTTCTCCGCCGTCGACCCGGTCGTCCGCAAGGGCCTCCAGGACGAACTCCTGCGCCTCCAGGACGAGCTGGGCAAGACGATCGTCTTCGTCACCCACGACATCGACGAGGCCGTCAAGCTCGGCACGATGGTCGCCGTCCTGCGCACCGGCGGCCGGCTCGCCCAGTTCGCGCCGCCCGCCGAGCTGCTGTCGAACCCCGCGGATCCGTTCGTCGAGGACTTCCTCGGCGCCGACCGG
This sequence comes from Streptomyces glaucescens, assembly GCF_000761215.1. Taxonomy (GTDB): domain Bacteria; phylum Actinomycetota; class Actinomycetes; order Streptomycetales; family Streptomycetaceae; genus Streptomyces; species Streptomyces glaucescens_B. The sequence goes on from NZ_CP009438.1 coordinate 5,936,883, forward strand.
GGCATCCGCAGGCTCTCCTTCTTCTCCTCCGCCGGTCTCGAACTGCTGACCACGCCGGTCGTCGCCATCGACGCCACCGCCGAGCAGATCGCCGCCCGCAGCACCTCCGGCACCCCGTACCTGCTGGTCACCGGGGTCGACGGCAAGCCCCTCGGCTGGGCGGAGCCGCACGACCTGACCGCCGGCCAGGTGCGGCCGGAGCGACTGCTGCCGTGCGGGCGGCCCTTCGCGGCCGGCACGGACTCGCTGCGCGCCGCGCTGGACTGCGCGGTGCTGTCGCCCACGGGCTGGGCCGTCGCCGTGGACGGCGAGGGCCGGGCGGCCGGGGTGGTCTCCCAGCAGTCCATCGCCGAGGCCATCCGCGGCGCCCACGCGAGGGACACGAAGCCCGTGCGCGCCGAAGCCGCCCAGCGGGCCGCGCGATGAGCGAGCTCTTCGACCTGCCCAGCGACCTCCAGAACAGCTATCTCGGCCTGGTCGCCCTGCACCTGCGCATCGCCCTGCTGCCCGTGCTCGCCGGGCTGCTCGTGGCGCTGCCCGTCGCCCAGCTGTGCGTGCGGCTGCGCTGGCTGTACCCGCCCGTGCTGTGGGTGACCACCGTGCTGTACGCCGTCCCGTCGCTGGCCTTCTTCGTCGTCCTCATCGACTACACCGGCCTGAGCGAGCTGACGGTGATGATCCCGCTGGCCGTCTACAGCCTCGTGGTGTTCGTCCCCGCACTCGTCGACGGGGTCCGCTCGGTGCCCCGCGAGACCCTCGACGCCGCCACCGCCATGGGCTTCGGACCCGTACGGCGCTACCTCCAGGTGCAGTTGCCGATCGCGGCGCCCGCGGTCATCGCCGGCCTGCGGGTGGCGTCGGTGTCGAGCATCTCCCTGGTCAGCGTGGGGATGCTGATCGGCAACCAGGGCGCGCTGGGCAATCTGCTCAACAGCGGCATGATCTACCACCAGCCGCGCCTGATCTGGCTCTCCGTCGTGGGCACGGCCGTCCTCGCCATCCTGGTGGACGCCGCGCTGATCCTGCTGCGGGCGCTGGTGACGCCCTGGATGCCGAAGGGTGCCGCCCGGTGAACGTACTGCACTTCGTCGAGGCGTTCTTCAGCGACAGCGCCCACTGGCACGGTTACGACGGCATCCCCACCCGGCTCCTGGAACACGTCCAGTACACACTGATGGCGCTCGGCATCGCCGCCGCCGTGGGACTGCCGGTCGGCCTGCTCACCGGCCACACCGGACGCGGCGGCAACACCCTCGCGCTGATCGCCACCGCCGCCCGCGCCCTGCCCAGCTTCGGCCTGATGGTGCTGATGTTCGTGATCCTCGGGCTCGGACTCGCGCCCGTGATGATCCCGCTCGTGGTGCTCGCCGTGCCGCCCGTCCTGGTCACCACCTACGAGGCGATGCGCTCCGTCGACCCGGCGCCGGTGGACGCCGCCCGGGGCATGGGCATGAGCGAGGCGGGGGTGCTGCTGCGGGTCGAACTCCCGGTCGCGCTGCCGCTGATCCTCAGCGGACTGCGCTCGGCGGCCATCCAGATCGTCTCGACGGCGACCATCGCCGCGTACGTCAGCTTCGGCGGCCTCGGCCGGTACATCGTCGACGGCCTCTACCAGCGTGACTACGAGAAGGTCGTGGGCGGTGCCACACTGGTCGCCGCGCTGGCCCTGGCCACCCTGGGAGTGTTCTGGGCGGCGGGCCGCCTGGCGGTCTCGCGGGGCGTTCGCCGCAGCGGCTGAACCCGGAGGCCGCGATGGGCGGGAGCCGGGATGCCCGCGGACGTCCGGGACGCCCGGGCCCCGCGGGTCCCGGGCGTCCGCGGGCCCTCAGACGTCACGGTCCCGCGCGCCGCGCGGTGCCGCAGGCCGCCGGGGCGCGGGCGGTCAGCCCTCGGCCCGTGCCAGCGCCAGCTCCAGCACGACGAGCAGCGCGTCGCGCACCGAACCGCGCTCCCGGGCGTCGAACACGACGACCGGGACGTGGTCGGCCACGTCCAGCGCCCAGCGCACCTCGTCCAGCGGGTGCTCGACCCGTCCGTCGAAGGCGTTGACGGCGACCGCGAACGGGATCTCCCGGTGCTCGAAGTAGTCGACCGCCGCGTAGCAGTCGTCGAGGCGGCGGGTGTCGACGATGACGAGCGCGCCGACCGCGCCTTCGACGATGTCGTCCCACATGAAGCCGAACCGTTCCTGCCCGGGCGTGCCGAACAGGTACAGCTTCAGCGTCGGATCGATGGTGAGGCAGCCGAAGTCCATGGCCACCGTCGTGGTGGTCTTGCGCGGGGTGTGACTCAGGTCGTCCACCCCCGCAGCGACCTCGGTGATGGCCGCCTCGGTGGTCAGCGGCTCGATCTCGGAGATCGAGCCGACCGCGGTGGTCTTGCCCACCCCGAAACCGCCCGCGATCACCATCTTCACCGGCAGCGGCGGCCGTACGGCCGTCCGCGCCGCGGTCCGGGCGGCGGCGCCGTGGCGGGCGACGGGCTCAGTCGGTGTCACGGAGTACCCCTCGGGAGTCGGGGACGGCCCGCAGGCCGTCGATAACCCTGCGCAGGACGGACGCGTCATGGGTGGCGGCCGTGTCCGGCACGTGCACCGCCAGGTGCCCGGCGGCCCGCAGATCCTCCGCGAGCACCCGGACGACGTTCAGATGCAGCCGCAGCCGGGCCGCGATCTCCGCGAGGGACTGCGGCACCGCGCACACGGCGACGATGTCGTGCCGCTCGAAGGAGAGCCGGCCGAGCGCGTCGAGGCCCTCCGCGGTGGCGATCACCTGGGTCTCCACCGGTATCGGCCGCTCGGCCGCGGTCTCGCCCGCGCCCGCCACCCGGCCCGCGGTGACCAGGAACGGGCGTACGGCGGGGACGGGGCCGGCCGGATCCGGTCCCTCCTCCGGAGCCGGGGGCGGCGGGAAGCCGTCCGCCATGGGTGGTCTCTTCTCCTCTCGGCCGGGCGGTGCCCGGTCAGCCCGCCGGTGTCGCGCCGACGCTGTTCTTCAGCTCCAGCACGAGCTGCGGGCTCAGCGCGGCCCCGGCACGGTTGGCGAACAGCGTCATCTCGTACGCGATGTTGCCCAGCTTGGCCTCCTTGTCGGCGACCACGCCGAGCACGGCGCCGCTGCCGATCGCGGAGACCAGCACGTGGCCGCCCTCCAGGTCGATGATGACCTTGTTCAGCGCGCCCAGGCCGTAGTTGCCGGACGCGCCGGCGGCCAGGCTGGTCAAGCCGGACACGATCGCCGCCAGCCGCTCGGAGTGAGCGCGCTCCCGCAGCTGCGCCACCGCGATCAGCAGGCCGTCCGAGGACACCGCGATGGCGTCCACGACACCCGCGGTCTCGGTCGCGAAGCGGTTGAGCAGCCAGGTGAAGTCGGCTGCGGCGGCCCGCAGGTCGTCCGGTGCGGTGTCTCCGGCGGGAGTGCCGCCTGTCTGCGTGCTCAACTCTCCGCTCCTTCCGGGGGATTGGCCGGGGGGCCGGTCGGGGGGTCGGTCGGGGTGCGCGCGCCGGGGAGCCCGGCCGCGCTGCCCGGGGTGTCCGGGCGGGTGCTGTCGCGGTGGGCGCGCTCGACGGCGGCCTCGAACTCCTCCAGCGCGTCGCGCACCGCCTCCGCGTCGGCCGGGGGCATCGCCCGGCGCGCGGGGGCGCGGTCGGCGGCCTCACCGAGCGTCGTCCGCAGCGTCGCGCCGCGCACCCGCCGCCGCAGCGGGCGGGACGCGCCGCCCGACGGGGCGGCCTCGGTGCGGGCCCGCGGGATGAGCGGGGAACCACCGGCGCCGTCGGCGGGGGGCTCACGCCGGGGGAGCCGGCGGGGGAGCGGCGCCGGGCCGTCGCCGCCGGGCCCGGCGGCGGGGCCGGCGGTCCGCGGCGACGCGGGTTCGCGGGACGGTCCTCCGGGCCGTACGGCGGTCTGCTCGGCGGTGTCCGGGGAGGCGGGAGCCGCAGCGGGGGCGGAGCCCGCAGCCGGGGTGCTGCCTGCGGGGGCGGTGCCCGCCCGGACGGCCGGGGCCGCGACGGGCCGGCCGGCCGGGAGCGACGGGTCCGGGGCCAGCAGCAGCGTGGACGGGAGGGTGATCTCGGCGGTGACGCCGCCGCCCGGGGTGCGGGACAGCGCGACCCCGATCTCCCAGCGGCGCGCCAGGGTGCCCACCACGAACAGGCCGAGCACCTTCGTCGGCACCAGGTCGAGCCGTTCGCGGCGGATCAGCCGGGCGTTCTCCTCGGCCAGCCGCTCGGCGCTCATGCCCAGGCCGTGGTCGGTGACGGTGACCGTCGCCCCGTCCGGGCCGCCCTGCACGGTGACCTCGACGGCGCTGCCCGCCGGCGAGAACGACACGGCGTTCTCCAGCAGTTCGGCCACCATCAGGGTCAGGTCGCCCACCACGTCGGGCTCCACCAGGACCTCGGTGCCCGCGTGCAGTTCGACCCGCTGGTAGCCCTCGATCTGGCCGAGCGCGGCACGTACGACATTGGTCAGCGCGGCGGGTCCGGCGTCCAGGACGGTCTCGCGGATGCCGGCCAGCAGCATCAGGCTGTCGGCGTTGCGGCGCAGCCGGACCGCGATGTGGTCGATGCGGTACAGGCGTTCCAGCAGCGCCGGGTCGGTCTCGCCGCGCTCGACGGCGTCGATCAGGGCGAGCTGGCGGGTGGTCAGGTTGCTCACCCGGCGGCCGACGTTGCCGAACATCTCGGCGACGTTGCGGCGGCTGAGCACCTGGCGTTCCAGCAGCGCGGCGGCGGTGCTCTGGACGTGGTTGAAGGCGTCGGCGAGGTCGCCGATCTCGTCCCGCGCGGTCACCGGGACCTCGCTGAGGCGCAGCGGGGCGTCGTCCTCGGTGTCGTCGTCGGCGACCCGGGCGAGTTCGCGTCCGGCGACGTCCGCGACGGTGCGGGCGGCACCGGTGAGCGCCTGGACCGGCCGGACCACGGAGCGCCGTACCACCACCGCGAAGCCCAGCCACAGCGTGAAGCCGAGCAGGGCGAGGCCCAGCAGCAGGGCCGCGTTCCACCAGGCGTCGTCGGAGGCGTCGTCGGCGCGGTCGGCGATCTGGCCGATGAGCGAGGCGGTGATCTCCAGCCGGGTGGCGGACTGGTCGCGGTAGGCGGGGTAGGCGGCCAGCGCCTCGTTGAACCTCTCCCGGACCTCCAGCGGGGTGCCCGCCTGGAGTCCGCTCGGGTCGATCTGGAGCTCCGCGTAGTGCCGGCCGATGACGGCCTGGGCCGCGCTGTGCTCGATGCCGCGCAGCTCGGCCGCCTGCGCCTCGGAGGCGAACCGGCCGAAGCGGTCGGCCTGGTGCTGGTAGAGCTCCTGGAAGCCGACCGCGTTGACGAACTCGATCAGCGCGTTGGAGTCGCCGGTCGTCGCGGAGAACACGCTGGTCTCGAAGGAGCTGTGGGCGGCGTCCGCGCGCAGCAGCGAGTCCAGCAGGTTGCCGGTGAAGGTGGCGGCCAGGGCCTCGTTGCGGTCCAGGGCCAGCCCGTCGATGAGGTTCTTGGCGACGCCCGTGTACGCCGGGTCGATGTTGTCGGCGGGCAGGTAGCCCTGGGCGATGGTGGCGCGCAGGCTGTCCAGGCCGCTGATCTCCCGCAGCGCCCGCGCCTCGGTGCCGGGCAGCCGGTCGCCGAAGGTGTCGCGGACCTTCTCCACCTGCGCGTCGACCGCCTGCTGGGCCTCGCGGTAGCCCTCCAGGGAGGGTTTCGTGCCGGGGCCGGAGGCCTCGTGGCGCACGGACAGCAGGATGGCCTGCTGGTGCTCGGCCTCGACCCGGTCGACCAGGGTGGCGACCTCGGCGCTGTCCCGGACGAGCCGGGCCGCGTCCGCCGCCTCGTGCGCGCGGATCACCTCGTCGATGATCAGGTGCAGGAGCACGGCGGCGAGCAGGGCGAGGGGCACGCCGACCAGGAGGTTGAGCTTGCGCCGGAACGGCCAGCGGTCGACGAGGCCCCGGATCCCCGCCTCGTGCGTGGACATCGGGCCTCCTTCATGACCGCCATGACCGGTTCGGGACGCCGTGGACGTGTGTGACGGGCGTCAACTCCCGGGAGACTACCGCCTCTTGAGCGGGCCGATCACGACTGCACGTCAAGAATCCGTTACATCGCGCTCAGTTCTCCTGCGGGTTCGTTCACCTTTCATACACAACTTGCCGGTTGGAGTGACCGAACAGGCCACTTCTCGACGGCAATTGTGATCAGGTGTCACTTGACTGACGGAGAACGCGCTGGATTGGATCGACGGCAGCGCAACCCCACCACTCACCGAACCCGGAACGGGAACCGTGACTTCTACCGTGAAGAGCAGCTGGTCCAGAACGAGACACCGCGGCGCCGCCGCCGTCGCGCTCGCCGCCGCGGCGGCGCTGCTGGCGGGTTGTGGCTCCTCCGAGGACGAGGCCGACGACCCGCTCGCCGGGGACAAGGCGGACGGCGGCACCGTCGTCGTCGGCTCCAACAACTTCGCCGAGAGCATCCTCCTCGCCGACATCTACGGCGAAGCCCTGAAGGCCAAGGGCATCGAGGTCACCTACAAGCCGAACATCGGCAGCCGCGAGACCACCTACGGACTGCTGAAGAACGGCTCCATCACCGTGCTGCCGGAGTACAACGGCTCGCTGCTCGCCTACCTCGACCCCAAGGCCGAGCAGAAGTCCACCGAGTCGGTGAACGCCGCGGTCAAGGCCAAGCTCGACCCCAAGCTGACCCTGCTGGAGTCGGCGCCGGCCGAGGACAAGGACTCCGTCTCGATCAACGCCGAGACGGCGAAGCGGCACGGACTGACCGCGCAGTCGACGCTCGCCGACCTCAAGGACATCGCGCCCGGCCTGGTCATCGGCGGCTCACCCGAGTTCCAGACCCGCCACCAGGGACTGCTCGGCCTGGAGAAGGAGTACGGCCTGAAGTTCAAGTCCTTCAAGGCGCTCGACGCCGGGGGACCGCTGACCCAGGCCGCGCTGGCGAAGAACACCGTGCAGGCCGCGGACATCTTCACCACCGACCCGACCATCACCAAGGAGAAGTTCGTCGTCCTCCAGGACCCGAAGAACCTCTTCGGGTTCGCCAACGTGACCCCGCTGGTGCACAAGAGCGGCCTGAGCCAGGAGGGCGTCGACACCCTCAACGCGGTCTCCGCCAAGCTGGACACCAAGACGCTGCTCGACCTGGACTCCCAGGTGCAGCTGGAGAACAAGGACCCGCTCGACGTGGCCAAGTCCTGGCTGAAGTCGGTCGGCCTCGACTGACCGCCCCACCGATGAGCACCGCCACGGACGGCCCGCCCCTCCACCCCGAGGGCGCGTGGCCGTCGCCGGCGGACCCGGCCGCCGGCGTCCCCCTCGACGGCACCGGACTCAGCGCCGGGGACGTGGTCCGGCTCGCCGACGGCGCGGCCGTCCCGGTGCTGCCGCCGAAGGCCCTGGCGCGAGTCCGGCGTTCCTGGCGGGCCGCCCAGCGGCTGGCCGCCGCGGGGCTGCTGTACGGCCGCGGCACCGGTGTCGGCGCGCACCGCTCGGTGGTGGTCGGCGCCGGCGACGAGGCCGGGCACGGGCTGCGGCTGCTGCGCAGCCACGCTGGCGGCGCCGGCGCCCCGCTGCCCGCCCGGCAGGTGCGCGCGATGCTCGCGGTCCGCGCCAACCAGCTCCTCGCCGGCGGTTCCGGCATCCACCCCGACCTCGTCGAGGGCCTGGTGCGGGCACTGCGATCGGGCCGTCACCCGAGGGTGCCGGAGTACGGCGGCCTCGGCACCGGCGACCTGACGGCGCTGGCGGAGACCGGCCTGGCGCTGATCGGGGAGCGCCCCTGGCTGCCGGCCGGCCCCGGCCCGGCCCCCGCCCCCGTCCCCCTCCGCCCCGGCGACGCGCTCGCCCTGCTCAGCAGCAACGCCCTGGTGCTCGGCCAGGCGGCGCTCGCCTGGCACGAGCTGGACACCCTGCTGCGCGCCGGCCACGCCGTCGCCGCCCTGTCCCTGGCCGCGGTGTCCGGATCGACGGAGGCCTACGCGGCGCCGGTGCACGCCACCCGCCCCTATCCCGGCGCCGCCCGCGCCGCCGCCGAGGTGCGACGACTGCTGGGGCTGCCGGAGGGGCCGTACGGCGGCGGGGCCCGCCGCATCCAGGACCCGTACGGCTTCCGGGCCTTCCCGCAGGTGCACGGCTGCGCCCTGGACGCCGCGCAGACGCTGCGCCGGATCGTCGAGACGGAGATCAACTGCCCCTCGGAGAACCCGCTCGTCGCGCCCGACGGAAGCGCCGCCTTCCACCACGGCGGTTTCTACGCCGCCCCGCTCGCCCTGGCCCTGGACGGGCTCCACCTCGCGGTGCTGCAGACCGCCCAGCTCTCCGCCGCCCGCCTCTCCGCGCTGGGCCGCCCGGACCTGACGGGCCTGCCCGCGTTCCTCGCCACCGGCCCGCCGGGCAGTTCCGGGACGATGATCCTGGAGTACCCGGCCGCCGCCGCCCTGGCCGAACTGCGCGCCTGCGCCACCCCGGCCTCCGCGGGGCACGCGGTCCTCTCGCACGGCCTGGAGGAGGCGGCGAGCTTCGCCTCCCAGGCCGCCCGCCAGTCCCTGCGCGCCGTCGACGCCTACCGCACCGTCCTGGCCTGCGAACTCGTCACCGCCGTGCGCGCGCTGCGGCTGCACCCCGCCCCGCCCGCGGTCCGCGCCTTCACCACGGCGGCCGAGGCCCTGCCCGCCGGGACCGACGACCGTCCGCTGACCGCGGACCTGGCCAGGGCAGGAGAGCTGCTGACGGCGCTGGCGGAGCTGTAGCCGTACCCCTCGCCCGCCTCATGGCCTTTCCGCCCGGCCGTCCGCTTCCTGCGCGACTGTCCGTCCGCCTGGTGTGCCTTGTTCGCCTCTTGCTCCCCCTTTGCCGGTAACCGCCCCCGCATTGCGCGCGAAAACGGTCACAGCCGGTCAACTCGCGGACATCGAGGGTAAGTTTCCGGCCGGATCGAGGGTTTCCCCTGTATCCCTGCGACCTCGCCTTTGCCTATCGTTCGAGCACAGCTGACCCACAGGTAACCCCTTGCACAGCTGACGCACTTCGCGCCTGGCCGGCCACCGCGCTCGCTTTTCGGTTCACCCCCCTCCGCTTCGACGACGAAGCGCCCGTCCGCCGCTCCGAGCTGCCCGGAGTCGGCCACGAAAGGCACGCCCTTGCGTACTTCCCCGTCCCTGCGACGCAAGCTGATATCCGTCGCCGCGGTCTCCGCGGCGCTGCTGACGGCCGGCACCGCCTCGGCCGCCGTCGCCCAGGAGCCCGCTCCCCAGGCCTCCGCCGATCTCGCGGCCCGCACCGAGGCCGCCCCCGGCGTCGCCGCCGAACGCCTCATCGTGGGCTACCGGCCCGGCGCCACCGAGGCCAAGTCCGACAAGGCCGCCGAGGCCGACGCCGCCGCCAAGGGCAAGGAGGCCGGCGAGCGGCTGGACTTCCAGCGCCGCCTCGGCACCGGCGCCGCCCTCGTCGACCTCGGCGAGGACCTCACCAAGGCGGACGTCGCCGACGTCATCGCCGAGTACCAGGCCGACCCGCAGGTCGCCTACGTCGTCCCGGACCGCCTGAACAAGCCGCAGGCCGACCCGAACGACACCGACTACGCCAAGCAGTGGGACCTCTTCGAGGCCACCGCCGGCATGAACGTCCCGGGCGCCTGGAACACCACCACCGGCACCGGCGTCACCGTCGCCGTCATCGACACCGGCTACGTCGCCCACTCCGACCTCGCCCCGAACATCGTCGGCGGCTACGACTTCATCGCCGACACCGCCGTCGCCGTGGACGGCAACGGCCGCGACAGCGACCCGTCCGACCCGGGCGACTGGTACGCCGCCGGCGAGTGCGGCGCGGGCGTCCCCGCCTCCAACTCCTCCTGGCACGGCACGCACGTGGCCGGCACCATCGCCGCGGCCACCAACAACGCCAAGGGCATGGCGGGCATCGCGTACGGCGCGAAGATCTCCCCGCTCCGCGTCCTCGGCAAGTGCGGCGGCTACGACTCCGACATCATCGACGCGATCACCTGGGCGTCCGGCGGCACCGTCTCCGGCGTGCCGGCCAACACCAACGTCGCCAAGGTCATCAACATGAGCCTCGGCGGTGACGGCGCCTGCACCAGCGCCACCCAGAACGCCATCAACGCGGCCGTCGGCCGCGGCACCACGGTGGTCGTGGCCTCGGGCAACGACAACGAGAACGTGGCCAACCACTCGCCGGGCAACTGCAGCAACGTCATCTCGGTCGCCGCGACCAGCCGCACCGGCGCCAAGGCCTCGTACTCCAACTACGGCTCCCTGATCGACATCTCCGCCCCCGGCGGCCAGACCAGCACCGGCACCGCGAACGGCATCTACTCCACGCTGAACTCCGGCACCAAGACGCCGTCGGCCGAGTCCTACGCCTACTACCAGGGCACCAGCATGGCCACCCCGCACGTCGCGGGCCTCGCCGCGCTGATGAAGGCGGCCAACCCCGCGCTGACCCCCGCCCAGATCGAGTCGGCGATCAAGGCCAACGCCCGTCCGCTGCCCGGCGCCTGCTCCGGCGGCTGCGGCGCGGGCCTCGCGGACGCCACCAAGACGGTGCAGGCGGTGAGCGGCTCCGGAGGCTCCACGGGGGGCACCACCTTCACCAGCACCACCGCCGTGAACATCCCGGACGCCGGCTCGGCCATCGAGTCCCCGATCACCGTCAGCGGCCGCAGCGGCAACGCCCCCGCCGCCCTCCAGGTAGGCGTCGACATCACCCACACCTACCGCGGTGACCTGGTCATCGACCTGGTCGCGCCGGACGGTTCGGCCTACCGGCTGAAGTCCTCCAGCACCTCGGACTCCGCGGACAACGTCCTCACCACCTACACGGTGAACGCCTCCGGCGAGGTCGCCAACGGCACCTGGAAGCTGCGGGTCCGGGACGTGGCCGCGCAGGACACGGGCCGGCTCAACAGCTGGAAGCTGACGTTCTGACCGACGTCTGAACGCCTCCCCGAGCGGGCGGGCCGGACGGTGCGGATGGGCACCGGCCGGCCCGCCTTTTTGCGTGCCCGGCGGTAAGGAACCGCGCGTCCGGTCTTTTTCCCGGGCGTGTTCGGCATGCGCGAGGCCCCCACAACGCCCCCTCACGCCCCCCGGACTCGTGGACCCGGAGGGGCGGCGGCTACGATGAACTGCGCCAACTCGCCCTCACAGAGGCGGGCGAGGAAAAACTGACGAGGTGGTACGTACTGGTCAGGTGTGAGCTATCGTGTACACCCGGTAAGTAAAAAACGGCGTGACCCGTTCTTTTCAGCCTGGAGAGTCGAGACGATGGCGAGGCAGTTACGCGCCGAACAGACCCGCGCGACGATCATCGCGGCCGCCGCCGACCTGTTCGACCGGCACGGCTACGAGTCGACCAGTCTCAGCGACATCGTCGACCACGCCCACGTCACCAAAGGCGCCCTGTACTTCCACTTCGCGGCCAAGGAGGACCTGGCCCACGCCATCATGGAGATCCAGTCCCAGGCCTCGCGCCGGCTGGCCCGTGAGGTGGAGGAACGGGACTGCTCCTCGCTGGAGGCCCTGATGCGGATCACCTTCGGCATCGCCCGGCTCTCCGTCGAGGGCCCGGTCGCCCGCGCGGGGCTGCGGCTGGCCACCGCGGGTGTGGGACTGCGGCCGCCGCTGCCGCACCCGTTCACCGAGTGGCTGGAGATCGCGTCCCGCAAGCTGCTGGGCGCGGTCAAGGAGTCCGACGTCCACCCGGACATCGACATAGACGCCGTCGCGCACTCCCTCGTCAGCTTCTTCGTCGGCACCCGGGTCACGGGCCGTTCCCTCGAACCGCTCGTGCGGCTGCCCCGCCGCACCGCGGAGATGTGGTACGTCCTGGTCCGCGGTCTGGTGCCGGTCACCCGCCGCCCCCGCTACCTCAGCCTGGTCGCACAGCTGGAGCGGGAGACCAGGGCGGTGTGAGCCGCGGCCGGGGGCGCGGGGCCCCGCGCGGTACGGTGAGGCGCATGCCCGACACCGCCCCCGCGCCCGTGCTCCGCGCCGACCGGCCCGGCTCCTTCCCGCACGGGGTGCTGGCCGAGCGCCACCCCGCGATCATCCGGCAGGTGCGGGAGTTGATCCCGTACGACCCCGAACGGCGCCGCGCCCTCGACGCATTGCTGGCGAACTGCACCGAGGGCGTCGTCGAGCCCCTCCCCGCGGACGCCCACGACCTCGGCGACTGGCAGGACTGGGGCCTCGCCGAACACATCGGCCGGTCCTGGTTCGACCTGCCCTGGCTCTGGTCCGAGAGCTACTTCTACCGGCGGCTCCTGCACGCCGTCGGCTACTTCACCCCCGGGCCATGGCAGGGCATCGACCCCTTCCGTCCCGCCAAGCTCACCGAGCTGGACGCCCCGCAGACCGACGAGGAGCTGGCCGCCCTCGACGCCCTCGCGGACCGCCCGGCCGACGAACGCTCCCGCGCCCTGCTGCACGGCTCCCTCTGGGGCAACCGCGCCGACCTCGGCTTCCGGCTCTCCGCCGAGGGCGCCGGCACCCGGGCCGCCGCTCCCGCGCTGGTCGCCGACGACAGCGAAACCCTGTGGTCGCTGCTCCCGCCCGCCGCGGAGGGCGGCACCCTCTGCCTGGTCGCCGACAACGCGGGCCGGGAACTCGTCCCCGATCTGCTGCTCATCGCCGACCTCCTCGACCGGGGCCGCATCGCACGCGCCGTCCTGCACCTCAAGCCGCACCCCTACTACGTCTCCGACGCCACCACCGCCGACGTGCTCGACGCGCTGCGCCGGCTCACCGCGGCACCCGGCACCGCCGCCGGGTACGGCCGACGGCTCTGGTCCGCGCTGACCGACGGCCGCCTCACCCTGCGCGCCCACCCCTTCTCCGGCGGCCCGCTGCCGTACGCCGAGATGCCGGACGACCTGCGGGCCGAGTTCGCCGCCGCCACGCTCACCGTGGTCAAGGGCGACCTCAACTACCGCCGTCTGGTGGGCGACCGGCGCTGGCCCGCGACCACCCCCTTCGCCGACCTCACCGCGTACTTCCCCGGCCCGGTCGCCGCCCTGCGCACCCTGAAGTCGGAGGTGGTCTGCGGCCTCGACGTCGGCACCGAGGCCGCGCTGACCGCCGCCGAGGGCGAGCGGTGGCGGACGGCCGGCACCCATGCGCTGATCCAGGTCAAGGTATGAGACTCACGCCGTCACGGCTCTCGGCGTGCCGGGCCGGCCAGTCATACGACGGGTCACGGGACGATCCTCATCGGGAGTGACTTGATGCCGTTGACGAAGTTCGACACCAGCCGTCCCGGCGCACCGGCGGTCCGCAGCACGGGCAGCGCGCGCAGTGCCTCCCCGTACAGCACCCGAAGCTGCAGCCGGGCGAAGTGAGCACCGAGACAGACGTGCGGCCCGTCCCCGAAGGACACCTGCGGATTGGGCGCGCGGCCCAGGTCCAGCCGGTCCGGGTCGGCGAACACCCGCTCGTCCCGGTTGGCCGCCGCATGGCAGACGACCACCTTGTCACCCGCGCGGATCCGGCGCCCGGCCAGCACGGTGTCGCGGACGGCGGTCCGGCGGAACGTGAGCACCGGCGGGTGCCAGCGCAGCAACTCGTCGACGGCCGAGGCGAGCGGCACGGAACCGGACCGCAGCCGCTCGTACTCACCCGGGTGCTCCGCGAGCGCCAGCAGCCCGCCGGGCGCCGCGGCGCGCACCGTGTCGTTGCCGGCGACCGTGAGCAGGAAGAAGAACATCTCCAGCTCCGCGCCGGCGAGTTCGCCGTCCCGGGCGAGAGTGGTCAGTACGTCGTCGCCGGGGTGGCGCCGCTTGTGCGCGGCGAGCCGCTGGGCGTAGTCGAACATGTCCCGCAGTGCCGCGGGGGAGCGCGGGTTCACCGGGTTGCCCCGCTCGTCGCGCACCGCGGGTCCCGCCTCGTCCGGGTCCTGGTAGCCGATCACCCGCTGCGTCCAGTGCAGCAGCAGATGCCGGTCGCTCTCCGGGACGCCCAGCAGATCGGCCAGGTTCAGCAGGGCGTAGTCGTCGGTGACGGCGGCCACGAGGTCGACGGTGCCGTCCCCCGCCCGCGCCTCGGTCACCGCCCGCGCGAGCAGCGTCCGGGCCCGCTCCCCGGCGACCGCCGTGAACCGCTCGATCCGGCCGGGGGTGAACGCCCGGCCGACCAGCCGCCGCAGCCGGTTGTGGTGCGGCGGGTCCTGGTTGAGCATCATGCGGCGGATGAACGGCAGGTCGTCCGGGTCCGGATCGCGTATCTGGGTGGCGCCGAGGTACGAGGAGAAGGCCGCCGCGTCCTTGAGCACGCGCACCACGTCCGCGTGCCGGGTCACGGCCCAGAACCCGGGCCCGGCCGGCCAGCCCAGGACCTCCGGCTCCTCCTGCCAGGCCACGGGGTGATGGTCGCGCAGGACCCGGTAGGCGTCGTACGGAACCGCGGTGGCGTACCGCCGGGGGTCGAAGACGTCCGGGACGGGCGGGGCGCCGGGCCGGGTCATGCGGGCCCGCCCGTACCGACCAGGGCCGCGGCCGGGTCCGGGTCCGGGTCCGCCCTGAGGAAGTCCTCCACCACCCGGATCAGCTCCAGCGGCGTCTCGTCCATCGCGTAGTGCCCCGCGCAGGGCAGTTCGTGCAGTTCCGCGCGCGGATACCAGGCCAGCCAGGTCGCCGTGAGCAGATCCGCCGACAGCGCGGGATCGAGCGCCCCCGCGACGGCGAGCGCGGGGACCGTCGCGCCCTCCACCCGGTCGTGGAAGTCCTCCCGCGCCCAGGAGTCCAGCCAGGCGCGGAAGGCCTTCGGGTCGCTGCACGCCAGGGAGCGCTCCACCATCCGGTCCAGCCAGGCGGCGGGGCGGCGGCCACCGGTGGTGAGGTCGATGATGGCCCGCCGGTTCTCCGGCCGGTGCGCCGCGTCCGCGAACAGCTCCCACTGCTGCGGCGGCAGGTCGAGCCCGGAGGCCGGGACGGGGGAGACGCCGACGATCCGGCGCAGCCGGTGCGGTGCCACCGTCAGCAGCCGCTGGGCGACCGCGCCGCCCATCGAGTGCCCCACCACCGAGAACCGCCGCCAGCCCAGCCGGTCGGCCAGCCGGACCAGGTCCAGCGCGGCCTCACCGGTGGTGCACGCGCCCGAACAGGCGCGCGCCGCGCCGTAGCCGCGCAGATCGACCAGCGCGTACTGGAACGCCGCACGGTCCAGATCCGGCAGCAGGGGGGTGAACGCGGAGCGGTCGGCGAACCATCCGTGCACGGCGAACACCTTGTGGGCGCCGGCGCCGTGCAGTTCGTGGGGGAGCGCGAAGGAGGTCATGGCATCACCGTGGCGGGAGGTCGAGGGGGCGGCAAGGGTGCGTACACCGCGGACAACGGACCGGCCCGGCGGCGAACTCCCGCACCACCCGTGATTCACGCGATGGTGTGATCATGTGCGTCCCGGTGGATGCCCCGGCGGACACGGGGGTAGGGCCCGGCCATGACGCAGCCGTTCGAACTCCCGCACTTCTACATGCCGTATCCCGCGCGGCTGAACCCGCACCTCGACACCGCACGCGCCCACTCCACCGCGTGGGCGCGCGAGATGGGCATGCTGGAGGGGTCCGGGATCTGGGAGCAGGCCGACCTCGACGCGCACGACTACGGCCTGCTCTGCGCCTACACCCACCCCGACTGCGACGCGGAAGCGCTCGCGCTCATCACCGACTGGTACGTGTGGGTGTTCTTCTTCGACGACCACTTCCTGGAGACGTTCAAGCGCAGCCAGGACCGCGCGGGCGGCAAGGCCTACCTGGACCGGCTGCCGCTGTTCATGCCGCTTGAGCCGGGCACCCCCGTGCCCGAGCCGCGGAACCCGGTCGAGGCGGGCCTCGCCGACCTGTGGGCGCGCACCGTGCCGTCGATGTCGGCCGGCTGGCGCCGCCGCTTCGCCGTCGCCACCGAGCACCTGCTGAACGAGTCCCTGTGGGAGCTGTCCAACATCAACGAGGGGCGGATCGCCAACCCCGTCGAGTACATCGAGATGCGCCGCAAGGTCGGCGGCGCCCCCTGGTCCGCGGGGCTGGTGGAGTACGCGACCGCCGAGGTGCCCGCGTCCGTCGCCGGCACCCGGCCGCTGCGGGTGCTGATGGAGACGTTCTCGGACGCCGTGCACCTGCGCAACGACCTCTTCTCCTACCAGCGGGAGGTCGAGGAGGAGGGCGAGAACAGCAACGGCGTCCTCGTGCTGGAGACCTTCTTCGGCTGCACCACCCAGGAGGCCGCCGACACCGTCAACGACGTCCTCAGCTCCCGGCTCCACCAGTTCGAGCACACCGCGTTGACCGAAGTGCCCGCGCTCGCCTTGGAGAAGGGGCTCACCCCGGCCGAGGTCGCGGCGGTGGCCGCCTACACCAAGGGCTTGCAGGACTGGCAGTCCGGCGGCCACGAGTGGCACCTGCGCTCCAGCCGCTACATGAACGAGAACGCCGTCGCCCCGGGCGGGCCGGGCCCCGGCGTGCTGGGCACCTCGGCGACCGACGTGCGCGCGCTGCTCGCCTCCACGGGCGCCCGGCGGCTGCGGGCCTGGACGCACCGGCCGTTCCAGAAGGTCGGCCCGTCCCGCATCCCCGACATCCGCATGCCCTACCCGCTCCGGCTGAACGCCGGCCTGGACGGCGCGCGGGCCCGGCTGCTGCCGTGGACGCGGAAGATGGGCATGCTCAGCGAGGGCGTCTGGGACGAGGACAAACTCGCCGCCTACGACCTCGCGCTGTGCTCCGCCGGGCTGGACCCGGACGGCTCCGAGACGGCCCTCGACCTCAGCGCGCAGTGGCTGGCCTTCGGCACCTACGGCGACGACTACTACCCGCTGGTCTACGGGCACCGCCGCGACCTCGCCGCCGCCCGGCTCACCACCGAGCGCCTGTCGGCCTGCATGCCGCTCGCCGGCGAGGAGCCGATCGTCCCCGTCAACGCCATGGAGCGCAGCCTCATCGACCTGTGGGGGCGCACCACCGCCGGCATGGACGAGGAGTCCCGCCGTGGCCTGAAGAACGCCGTGGACGTGATGACGCGGTCCTGGGTGTGGGAGGTGTCGAACCAGCTCCAGCACCGCATCCCCGACCCCGTCGACTACCTGGAGATGCGCCGCGCCACCTTCGGCTCCGACATGACCATGAGCCTGTGCCGCATGGGCCACGGCCCCTCGGTCCCGCCGGAGGTCTACCGCAGCGGGCCGGTCCGCTCCTTGGAGAACGCGGCCATGGACTTCGCCTGCCTCCTCAACGACGTGTTCTCCTACCAGAAGGAGATCGAGTACGAGGGCGAGATCCACAACGCGGTGCTGGTCGTGCAGAACTTCTTCGGCATCGACTACCCGGCCGCCCTGGACATCGTCGGCGACCTGCTGAACCAGCGCATGGAACAGTTCGAGCACGTGCTCGCCACCGAGATCCCCGTGGTGTGCGAGGACTTCTCCCTCTCGGCCGAGGCGCGGGCCGGACTGGACTCGTACGTCGTCGCGCTGCAGAACTGGATGGCGGGCATCCTCAACTGGCACCGCTCGGTGAACCGCTACAAGCCCGAGTGGCTGGCGAGCCGCGCCCACGCCTTCCTCCCGGACCGCGCCCCCGCCGTGCCGGTCCCCAGGGCCCCGGCCCCCGCGTGGACCGGCTGACGCGGCGTCCGCGGTGATCCCCCGAGGCGGTCGGGTGGTCAGGCGGTCGGGCGGTCAGGCGGTCGGGTGGTCGGGCGGTCAGGTGGCCGGGCGGTCCGCCCGCCCGGCGGCGTGCCCGGCCGCGGCTCGGGCCAGTGCCCGGATCACCGGGTGCGGGTCCGAGCCGTCGCCGGACAGTTCCGGCTGGAAGAGCGTCGCCAGGTAGAAGGGGTGTCCCGGCAGTTCGGCGATGCGGACGGCGCCGCTCTCGTCGTGGCCGGAGAACCGCAGCCCGTGCGCGCGCAGCGTGCCGAGGTGCCGGGAGGGCCCGTAGGCGCAGGAGTAGCGCTCGACCGTGCGCTCGGCGCCCAGGAGGGAGTGCGCCAGGGACCCCGGCTCCAGCCGTACGGCGGCCTCGTGACCGACCAGCGAGCAGGCGAGCGGCTCGATCAGGAAGTCGTCCGCGTCCGGGTCGTTCTCGGCGTGCGCGGCACCGGTCAGTCCGCACACCGCGCGGGCGAACTCCAGCAGCGCGTGCTGGAACCCGCCGCAGGTGCCGAGGAACGGGATGCCCTCCTCCCGCGCGGTGCGGATGGCGGCGAGCACGCCCGCCTCGCTGCGGTACGGGCTGCCGGGCACCACCCAGACCGCGTCGAACCCGCGCACCGCCCCGTCGGCTTCGGCGTCCCCGGAGGGGATCCAGTACGGGTCGAGGACGAGCCGGTCGCGCTCGGCGAGCGCGTCCAGCAGCCGCGGGATCCGGGAGTGCGAGACGACGTGGGGGGAGCGGTCGCCGACCAGGGCGACCCGCGCGGTACGAGGTGCGGTCCGTGTCATGCGTGCATCCTCCGCGCGGCCTCGGGTTCACGTCCAACGATGATCTCTGCATCATCGATCAGCGCCGCTGATGAGAGGCTGGCCCGCATGGACCCGCACCTGCTGCGCACCTACGTCACCGTCGCCCGCCTCGCCTCCTTCTCGGCGGCCGCGCGGGAACTCGGCTACACCCAGTCCGCGGTGTCCCAGCACATCGCCGCCCTCGAACAGGACCTCGGCGCGCCCCTGCTCACCCGCCGCCCCGTGGCCCCCACCGCGGCCGGTGAACGGCTCCTCGAACACGCGGGCCCGCTGCTGCTCCGCCTCGACGCGGCCCGCGCGGACGTGGCACGGATCGCCGCCGCGCCCGCACCCGGGCTGGACCTCGCGGCCTGCCCGACCGCACTCGCGCCCCGCGTCCTCGCCGCCCTCCCGGCGGCCGGAGTCACCCTGCGGGCACTGCCCCGGGCCGAGGTGCCCGCGGCCGTCGCCACCGGCGTCGCGGACCTCGGCCTGGTCGACGGCCTGGCCGCGCCGAGCGACCCGCTGCGGCTGCCCGACGTGGCGCCGCTGACCACCGAGGGCGTCGGCGAGGAGCCGGTCTGCGTGCTGCTGCCCGCCACCCACCCGCTCGCCCGGCGCACCGGGCTGCGCCTGGACGACCTCGCCGACGCCCGCTGGCTGGACGCCCCCGACGCCGCCCTGCCGCTGGCCCAGTTGCGGGCGGCGGCGGGCGGTCACGGCTTCCGGCCCGCCCTGCGGTACGAGGGCACCGACGTCCGCGGCCTGACCGCGCTGGCCGCCGCCGGGCACGGACTGACCCTGCTGCCGCGCACGGCGGCCGGCTCGGTGCCGGGCGCGGTCGCCGTCCCCCTCGTGGCCCCGGGGCTCGTGCACCGCACGGAGCTGGTGTTCGGCGGATCGCTCCGGGGAGCCGCCGCGGCGCTCGCGGAGGCCCTGCGCGCCCGCGCGTGACCGGTCAGTCTCACTCGTTCGTGGCACGTCGGCGGCCGGTACGCCGGGTAGAGCACCAGCCGGAGGCGATCCATGGAACAGACCGCGTTGCGTCCCAGGCCGCTGCCCGGACAGGAGCCGGGCGGCGGCCGCCCCGGCCGGCCCGCCCGGCGCCCGCAGGCCGGCCGCCGCCGCTGCCGGCGGCTCACGACCCTGCTGCTCGGCCTGCTCGGCCTGCTCACCGGGGCCGCCCTCGTGCTGTCCGGGGTCTGGCTGGGCACCATGGGCGTCACGGTGACCGGGGCGATCAAGCTCGCCGAACTCCCGTGGACGACGGCCCAGCGGGCACCGGGAGCGGCCGCCGAGGGCGGCCCGGGGCCGAAGGCGGGCCGCGAACCGTCCAGGCCGCCCGGATCCCCGGCGCCCTCCCCGCCGGCCGCCGGAGCCGTGCTCGGCGTGACCGTGGTGGACGCCGGGAAGCCCGGCGCCCTGGTGGTCGGGGTGCACACGCCGGGGCCCGGCCACGCGGCCGGCCTGGCCCGCGGCGATGTGCTCCTCACCTTCGACGGCGCCCGGATCGACTCCGCGGCCGACCTGGCCCGTGCGGTCGGGCGGGCCGAGCCGGGTGCGGACGTCACACTGACGGTGCGCCACGAGAGCGGCGCCTACCAGCAGCTCACGGCCGTCCCGGGCCTGGTGACCTGAGCCGCCGGCCGGCGGCGCCCCCCGAGGACCGCGGGACGGCCCCGCACGCGCGAGGCAACGACGAGACCGGCCCGAGCCCCCTGCCGCACCTGCCCGCCACGGCTGGCCTCGTCCCGCGCGGCGTGCGCCGACGGCTGGTGCGGGCCTCCGGCGGCGCCCCTGCCGCTGCCCGGCGTCCGGACGGCGCCGAAGGACCCGGTCCCCTCGCACCCGAGCCCCCTCCGCGCCCCCCTGCCGCACCTGCCCGCCACGGCCGGCCTCGTCCCGCGCGGCGCGCGCCGACGGCTGGTGCGGCTCTCCGGCGGCGTCCCTGCCGCTGCCCGGCGTCCGGACGGCGCCGAAGGGCCGGCCCCCTTGCCGCGGACCGTCCGAAAGTCTCGAAAAGCCCCGTACACCGGCTCGCGCCGCCCCCACGGTCCGGGCAGGATGCTGCCCGTGGTTCCCGCACCCGCCAGGAGGCCCGGATGACCGGCAACAGCACCCCCGCGCCCTTCACCGCCGACGACTACCGGGCCCGCATGGAGCGGGCCACCCGCGCGGCCGCCGACGCGGGACTGGCGGGACTCCTCGTCGCCCCCGGCCCCGACCTCGTGTGGCTCACCGGCTACGCGCCCACCGCCACCACCGAGCGGCTCACCCTGCTCGTCCTCGCCGCGGGAACGGATCCCGTCCTCGTCGTCCCCACCCTCGAGGCCCCGGACGCCGAGAAGGCCGCCGGCGCCCCCGCGCTGACCCTGCGCGACTGGACCGACGGCAAGGACCCCTACGCCGCCACCGCCGCCCTCCTCGACCCGTCCGGCCGCTTCGGGGTCAGCGACAACGCGTGGGCCATGCACCTGCTGGGCCTGCAGAAGGCACTGCCCGGCACCTCCTACGCCTCCCTCACCGAGGCCCTGCCGATGCTCCGCGCGGTGAAGGACGAGGCGGAACTGCGGCTCCTCACGGCGGCGGGCGCCGCCGCCGACGCCGCGTTCGAGGAGATCCGCGGGGCTCCCTTCGCCGGCCGCCGGGAGTCCGAGATCGCCGCGGACCTCGCCGCCCTGCTGCGCCGGTTCGGCCACGAACAGGTCGACTTCACCATCGTCGCCTCCGGCCCCAACGGGGCCAACCCGCACCACGAGGTGGGCGACCGGGTCGTCGAACGCGGAGACATGGTCGTCCTCGACTTCGGCGGCCTCAAGGACGGCTACGGCTCCGACACCTCCCGCACGGTCCACGTCGGCGAACCCACCGACGAGGAACGCCGGGTCCACGACATCGTCCGCGAGGCGCAGGAGGCGGGCTTCCGCGCGGTGCGGCCCGGCGCCGCCTGCCAGGACGTCGACCGGGCCGCCCGCGCGGTCATCACCGACGCCGGGTACGGCGAGTACTTCATCCACCGCACCGGACACGGCATCGGCGTCACCACGCACGAACCGCCGTACATGATCGAGGGCGAGGAACAGCCCCTGGTGCCCGGCATGTGCTTCTCCGTGGAGCCCGGCATCTACCTGCCCGGCCGGTTCGGCGTCCGCATCGAGGACATCGTGACCGTGACCGAGGACGGCGGCCGTCGTTTGAACAACACCCGGCGCGAGATGGTGACGGTGGACTGACCGCGCCCCACGATCCCGTGCCCGTACGCCCCGCACACGACAACGGCCGACCCATGACCCAGGCACCGACACCCACCGCGGACGCCGTCCGCCGGCTGGTCCGCACCCTGCTCAAGGAGGGCGCGGACACCGCGTCCGGCCCCGACGTCCGGCCGGTCGGCAGTGCCGCGGAGCCCACCACCTGGTGGGTCGGCACCCGCCATGTGCTGCGCCTCGCGCCGGACGCCGAGGCGGCCGTGCGCCAGCGCCGCGAACTGCGGGTGCGTGACCTGGTCCGGCCGCACCTCCCGATGGCCGTGCCGGCCAGCGTGGCGCACGGCGAGTGGGCGCCCGGACTCACCTGCACGCTCGACACCAAGATGCCCGGCGGCTCCGGCGAGGAGCACGACGTGTCCGCCCTCGGTGAGGCCGACCTCGCCGGCCTGCTCACCGGCCTGCGCGAGGTGCCGGTGCGGCAGGCCGAGGCGGCGGGCGTACCGCGCACCGCCCCGCGCCCGCTGGAGGCGCTGCGCCGGGCGGCCGGACAGGCCGCCGAACGCCTCGCCGCGGCCGACGAGTTCGACGCGGCACGGCTGCGGCAGCTCACCCCGCCCGCGGCCGGGCAGCTCATCCCGCAGTCCGGCGGCGCCGTCCTGGTCCACCACGGACTCACCGGCGAGCACCTGGTGGTCAGCGCCGACGGGCGGGTGCGCGGAGTGCTCGGCTGGGCCGACACGGTCATCGGCGACCCGGCCGAGGACATCGCCGGGCTCGCCCGCGCCGTCGGCTCGCCCGCCGCCGTCCGCGCCGCCACCCTCGCCGGCTACGGCGCCCGGCCCTGTCTGCGCGGGCTCTGGCTGGCCCGCTGCGACAGCGTCCTGCGCCTCGCCGAAACCCTCTCCGGCCGCCCCGCCGGCCCCCTCACGCTCCTGCGCTCCCAACTCCGCAGGACCTGGGAACCGATCCTGCTCGAACGCGTGACGGACCTCGGAGAGGCCGGCGCGGAGGACACCCCTTAGGGCGGCGTTCGCCCCCGGCGAGGGGGCCGGGGAGCCCGCGGGTCCGCGGGGACTCCTGCCGGGCGTGACCACGGCGCGCCCGCCCGGCAGGGTCGGCTCACGGCTGCGCCAGGACCACGCAGGACTCCCCGGGCAGCCGCAGCCCGCCCTCCGCGTCAGGGGCGTCCACCGGCTCCCACGCGGCCAGCACCTGGGCCGGACGGGAGCCCACCGGGATCGTCGCGGGCTCCGCGGCGAAGTTCACCGCCACGCACACGTCGCCGCGCCGGAAGGCGAGCCAGCGCGCCCGCTCGTCGTAGGCCACCTTGATGTCGCCGAGGTCGGGATCGGTGAGGTCCGGCTGCTGGTGCCGCAGTGCGATGAGGCGGCGGTACCAGGCGAGCACGCGCGCGTGGGGCTCGCGTTCCGGCTCCGACCAGTCCAGGCACGAACGGTCCCGGGTCGCGGGGTCCTGCGGGTCCGGGATGTCCTCCTCGGCCCACCCGTGCGCCGCGAACTCGCGCCGCCTGCCCCGCCGTACCGCCTCCGCCAGTTCGGGATCGGTGTGGTCGGTGAAGAACTGCCAGGGCGTGCCCGCCGCCCACTCCTCGCCCATGAACAGCATCGGGGTGAACGGCCCGGTCAGGGTGAGCGTGGCGGCGCAGGCCAGCAGCCCGGGGGAGAGGGCGGCGGACAGCCGGTCGCCCTGGGCCCGGTTGCCGATCTGGTCGTGGGTCTGGCTGTAGCCGAGCAGCCGGTGCGCGGCGACCCGAGTGCGGTCGAGGGGGCGCCCATGGTGCCGGCCGCGGAAGCTGGAGTAGGTGCCGTCGTGGAAGAACCCTCCGGTCAGCGTCTTGGCGAGGGCATACAGGGGGGCGCGCGCGAAGTCCGCGTAATAGCCCTGCGACTCGCCCGTCAGCGCGGTGTGCAGGGCATGGTGGAAGTCGTCGTTCCACTGTGCCTGGAGCCCGAGACCGCCCTCCGCGCGCGCGGTGATCGTGCGCGGATCGTTCAGCTCCGACTCGGCGATCAGGAACAGCGGCCGGCCGAGGTCGGCGGACAGCCCGTCCACCGCCGCCGACAGCTCCTCCAGGAAGTGGTACGCGCGCGTGTCCACCAGCGCGTGCACCGCGTCCAGCCGCAGCCCGTCGATCCGGTAGTCGCGCAGCCACGCCAGCGCACTGCCGATCAGATAGGCGCGCACCTCGTCCGAGCCCGGCGCGTCCAGGTTCACCGCGGCACCCCACGGCGTGTGGTGCGTCTCGGTGAAGTACGGGCCGAACGCCGGGAGGTAGTTGCCGGACGGGCCGAGGTGGTTGTGGACAACGTCCAGGACCACGCCGAGGCCCAGCTCATGGGCCCGGTCGACGAACCGCTTCAGCCCTTCGGGACCGCCGTACGGCTCGTGCACCGCCCACAGCGAGACCCCCTCGTACCCCCAGCCGTGCCGGCCCGGGAACGGACACAACGGCATCAACTCCACGTGTGTGACGCCCAGTTCGGCCAGGTGGCCGAGCCGCTCGGCCGCCGCGTCCAGGGTGCCCTCCGGCGTGTACGTGCCCACGTGCAGCTCGTAGAGGACCGCCCCCGGCAGCGGGCGCCCCGGCCACTCGGCGCGCCACGCGTACCGCCCGTGGTCGACGACCGCGCTCGGCCCGTCCGGTCCGTCCGGCTGCCGCCGCGACCGCGGGTCCGGCAGGACCGGCCCGTCGTCCACCGCGAAGCCGTACCGCGTGCCGTCCCGCGCCTCCGCCTCGGCGACCCACCACCCCGCGCGTTCCGGATCGCGCTCCATCGCGTGCGTGACGCCCTCGCGATGGAGCGTCACTCGGCCTGCCTGCGGTGCCCACACCTCGAACTGCACGGACGGTTCCCCTTCGTCTGCTCACCGTGATGTAGCCCGTCCATGGTGCGCCAAAAAAGATCAATGCGCTTTTGAATCTTCCCTTTTACGGCAGGTGTCGTCAGATACGCGCGCGTGAGAACCGTTTCTCCGTTTTCTGGACACCCGGGGTTCACTGACCGACAATCACCAGCGTGACGTCGTCCTTCGAGTTCCCGACCTCTCTCCCGCGCCCTTCGGACGCGGAGCGCGACCGTGCGCTGAAGGTCCTGCGGGACGGCGTCGCCATGGGCCGGCTGTCCCACGACACGTTCGTCCGCCGGATGGAACTCGCCCTCGCCGCCCGCCGCTCCGACGAACTGGCCGCGCTCACCGCCGACCTGCCCACCGAGAGCCGCTTCTCGCGGGCGGTGTTCGGCACCGTCGAGGCGGTCTCCGGGTTCTCCGCGCGGCTGCGCCGGGCCTGGCAGGCCGAGCGGCTGCCCAAGCTGCTGCTCCCGCACCCGGCGGTGGGCAGTTCGCTGGGGATCGGCCGCGACCCCGCGAGCGGTCTGCGGCTGACCCATGAAACGGTGTCCCGCAGGCACGCCGAACTGAGCCGCCAGGGCGGCATGTGGATCCTCCGGGACCTCGGCTCCACCAACGGCACCACCGTCAACGGCCGCCGCGTCATCGGCGCCACCGTCGTCCGCGAGGGCGACCAGGTCTCCTTCGGGCAGGTCGGGTTCCGGCTCGCCGCGCACTGAGCGGGCCTCGGACCTTCGGGCCTTCGGCCCCCGGACCGCTTCCGGGCGCCGCCGCAGCAGTCACCGGCAACTCGCCTGCCGTCCGGCCCCTCGCGGCTGCGGCCGATCCGTGAGCGACGGTGCGTACCCCACCCGCGGCAGGTGAACGGCGGCACCCCGGAGGCGGGCCCGGCCGTTCCTCCCGCGCGGGCCCGCCGTCGGCGAGCCGGGGGCGCGGCGTTCGAAACCGGCCGCACGGGGCCCGCCCCGTGCTCCCGTTCGGGTGAGCGGGACTGGGGTTGCGGGCCCGTCGTGCCGATGCACCGGGCATGACGCACATTCTCACAGTGAAGGCCCCCCGGCGCCGGCTGCCGGCGGCGGCCGCCCTGCTCGCCGCGTTCGCCGTGCTCGCCGCCGGGGCGGTGCCCGCGCGGGCGGCGGCCGAGCCGGTCCGGGAGATCGGCACACGGACCTGGCTGCACCTCACCGTCACCCGGGGCGACGTGCTCCGGCCGGGCCTGCGCCCCCTCCGCCCGCCGGTTCACCGCTCCGGTGACACGCGCGACACCCTGCTGCTGTGCGAACCGCCGCAGGGCCACGGCCGGGCCGCCGAGGCATGCGCCCTGCTGGACGCCGCGCACGGCGACATCCGCCGGATCCCGGCGCGGGACGGCATCTGCCCGATGATGTACGCGCCGGTGACCGCCCATGCGCGCGGCATGTGGCAGGGACGGCCGGTCGACTACCGCGAGACGTTCCCGAACGCCTGCTCCATGGAGGCGGTGACCGGGGCGCTGTTCGCGCTCGACGGCTGACGGGAGGCGACGCGGGCGGCGGTGCGCACGGCGGCCCGTGCGCACCGCCGCCGGTGCGCACGGACACAGCTACGCGCGCGTGGGCCGCGGCCGGTCCGGGCACGGGAGCTCACGCCGCCCGCTCGCGCGCGTGCAGCGCCGCCGCGACCACCGTCCGGGACTGGTGCTCGACCTGGTGCTCCAGTGGCACCCAGCGGGCCTGGAACCGGTCGGCGAAGGTCTCGCTCCAGACCGTCACGAGCCGCTCCAGCCGCGGCGCCGCGCGGTCGTCCGCATCGCGCAGCACCCGCAGCAGCATCGCCGCGGCCCGCAGGGGCAGCCGCCGGGCGAACGCGTCCACGCTGCCGACGTACGCCCTCGTGTGGTCCGCGGGAGGCGTGTGCGTCCAGTCCGCGGCCAGCCCCGGCACCAGCTCCAGCACCCACCGGGCGGCCCGCAGCAGCGGCCCGTCCAGGCCCTCCAGCCGCGGCAGCGCCTCGGCCAGCACCTCCTCCACCTCGTACGCGTCCCGCAGCAGCCGGTCCGCCAGCCGGCGGATCGCCGCGGCCGGCGCGGGATGCGGCGCCGGGTCGTCCACCAGATCGCTGGCCCACATCGGCACCTCGACGACCGCGGTGAGGCCCCCGTACCGGTGGGCGTGGTACCAGGTGCTGTGCCGCGCGTCGTCCGGCATGCTCGGGTACGCCACCGCGCCCGGCGCGGGCATCACGTGCACCCCGGGACCGGACGCGGGCCAGCCCGCGGCGTCCGAGGCACCCGTCTCGACCGGGATGTGCAACTCGGCCGCCGACTTCCCGAACGGCTCCGCGAGCCCCGGTATGTCCCGGGTCAGCTGCACCCAGCTGCCGCCCAGGTCCGTGCCGTGCAGGGTCACCTGGAGGTAGGGGCGCAGCTCGTCGATCAGCCCGGTCAGCGCGCGCGTCTCGGGCGGCAGCCGGTCCGGTGGCAGCACGGCGGGCGACCACTCCGGCTGCTCGGGGCCCGCGGGCCGGAAGAACCCGTGGTGGTAGTCCAGCAGGCTGCGCGGCGCCGGTGTGACGTGCAGGCTCGCCCCGTCCGGGTCCGCGCACAGCAGGAAGTGCCACGACGTCCCCGACCGCAGCGTCGGCTCGGACACCACCCGTTCGGCGAGCGCGGCGAGCGTGGAGCCGCCGGCCGGCTCGTTCGCGTGGGCGCCCGCGACGACCAGCACCGCGCGGCGCGCCCGGCCCACCGACAGCAGGTGCAGGGGTCGCCCCGCGCGGGACACCCCCACTTCGCGCAGGGTGCACAAGCCGGGGTGCGCAGCGGCCAACGCGCGCGCGGCGGCGACCAGTTCGGCCACTGTGGGATAGCGCAGCTCCGGCAGGTGACTCACCCCCGTTTGTCCGCCCGGCCTCGCATCCGCAGTACCGCACGGTCGGGAGGCGGTGTCAAGGACGGGCCGGGGAACGTCCCAGGGGGCGCCCGGTCGCGGAGCCGGCGTGCGCGCGGGGGCGCCTGCCCCGGCGCGCACTGCTGGCGCAGCCCCCCCGCCGGGCGAGTGTCAGGAACGCCTCACCGACCGCCTCGGACAGCGTCGGGTGCGCGTGCACGTGCCGGGCCACGCCCCTGGGCACGGTGCGCCATGGAGCCGGTCGTCCAGGGCGAGCGCGTCCTCGACCGGCTCTGTGGCCGGCCCGTATTCGCCGCGCGGACCGCGGTGTGGACCGAGCACGGCTCCACGGCGGTGCGGCTGGCCGCCGCAGGGGCCGGCGTGTGCGCCGTGCCCGCGCACGTCGTTGCGCGGCGCCGTCGGCGAGGACTGCGTGGTGCTCTCACCCGACCCGCCGTGAACCGGCCGCTGGGCGTCTTCTCCCGGGTGCCCCCGACCGGCGTCGCCGAGGCCTTCGTGGACCTCCTGCGGGCCCGCTTCCCCGCCGGTCCTGCCCCCGCACCGCCCACCGCCGTCACCGCCTGCCCGGCCCCGTCCCGCACCGGCGCGCCCCGAACCCGCACACACCGCATCCGCGCCGGCCCCGCGCAGGAACCGACCGCCGCCCCGGCGTGTGCCGCCCTCCCGCCCGCCGGGGCCGGGCGCCGTCCCCACCGGCGCCCAGCCGCCCGCCAGCGGCCCCAGGGGCCGCCCGGAACCTCCCCGACGCCGCGAGGCCCGCCCTCCGGGGGCACGACGCGGCTTCGCGGACACGTCCTAGTCCCCGACCCGTTCCAGCAAGGCCACCGGCAGGGGCTCGAGGAGCTCCTCCACGCGCGCGTACCCGGCGAACTCCCGGCCGGGGCTCAGGACGTCGGCCCAGCGGCCCGGAGGCAGCGCCAGCCAGGTGTCGCGCCAGCCGCCGGCCTCCGCCAGCCGCAGCGACAGGCGGGTCACGGCGGTGACGACCTCTCCGGAGCGGGCGTACGCGAGGACGTGGTCCGCCGCGGGTCCCTCGGCGGACACCGGCGCGTAGGTCGCCGCCTCGCCGAACACCTCAGGCCGCCGCGCCCGCAGCCGCAGCGCCGCCGCCGTCAGCGCTGCCTTGTCGCCGGGCTCCGCGGGCGGGAACCGCACGAGCCGCCGGTTGTCCGGATCGACGAGGGACCGGCACTCGGCCTCCGTGCCCTGGTACACGTCCGGCACGCCCGGCATCGTCAGGTGGACCAGCGTTCCGCCCAGCACATTGGCCCGGACGTGCGGTTCCAGCTCGCGCCGGAGCCGGGCCACCCGCTCGCCGGGCGCCCCGCACGGCCCGGCCGCCACGAACGCCGCCACGGCCTCCTCGTACGCCGGCTGCCGCTCCGTCCAGCTGGTGTGCGTCCCGGCCTCGCGCACATGCTTCAGCAGCGCCTCCCGCACGCGTTCCGGGTCGGCCGGGCCCAGCCCGAAGACGGTCTGCCAGGCCGCCCAGGCGAGTTGTCCGTCCGGTGCGCCCACGTCGGCGCGGCCGACCTCGCGCAGCACCTCGGACCAGCGTTCCGGGCATTCGGTGAGCACCGTCAGCGCCGCCCGCACGTCCGCGCTGCGCTTGGTGTCGTGCGTCGACATGACGGTCCCCGTGACCGGCCAGTCGCGCTGCACGCGCGCACAGTACGCGTGGAACTCGGCGGGCGGCACCGCGGGCCGCCCCGGGTTGCCGCCCACCTCGGTCGCCGACAGCAGCGGCACGTACCGGTAGAACGCGGTGTCCTCGACCGACTTCGCGCGCAGCGCCGACGCCGTCTGCGCGAACCGGGTCCGCAGCTCCAGCCGGTCCGGCCCGTCGCCGTACCGCCCCAGCAGCAGCCCGCGGACGACGTCCACCGCGCCGGCCTCCTCCGGTACGGCGAACGCCGCGCGGGCCCCGGCCGCGTGCTCCTCGGTGACGACCAGCGCCGGGTCCCCGGACTCGTAGGGCCGGTACACCTCCAGCCGGACCAGCAGCTCCCGTAGCGCGGTGCGCAGCGCCCAGGGCGCCCGGTCCCGCAGGGCGGGGTCCTGGGAGGTGGCGCACAGCCGGCTCGCCACCCGGGTCAGCCGGTCGACCTCGGTGGCCAGCTCGTGCTCCAGGACCCGGTACGCCGCCCGCCGCGCGGTGGCCTCCCAGTTCCCGCCCCGGTCGGCCGGCGGGGCCGCGAACCTCCGGTAGCGGGCGAGCAGTTCGGCGGCGCCCGCCGGATCGGTGAAGACCCCGTCGACGTGCCGCAGCGCGTCGTAGCCCGTGGTGCCCGCGACCGGCCAGGCGGCGGGCAGGCGCTCGTCGTCGGAGAGGATCTTCTCCACCACCGTCCAGCGCCCGCCGGTCGCCTCGTGCAGCCGCCGAAGGTAGCCGTCGGGGTCGGCGAGCCCGTCCGGGTGGTCGACGCGCAGTCCGTCCACCACCCCCTCGTGCAGCAGCCGCAGCAGCGTGGCGTGCGTGGCGTCGAAGACCTCCGGGTCCTCCACCCGCACCCCGATCAGTTCGGAGATGCTGAAGAACCGCCGGTAGTTGAGTTCGGTCCGGGCCAGCCGCCACCACACGGGCCGGTACCACTGCGCGTCCAGCAGCTGCGGCAGCGGCAGGTCCTCGGTGCCCTCCCGGAGCGGGAACACCTGGTCGTGGTAGCGCAGCACGTCGCCGTCCGCCCTCAGGTGCTCCAGCTCCGTGCCGAGCGGATGTCCGAGCACCGGCAGCAGCACCTGCCCGCCCTGCGCGTCCCAGTCGATGTCGAACCACCGCGCGTACGCCGACTTCGGGCCCTCCCGCAGCACCTCCCACAGGGCCCGGTTGTGCCGCGGGGCCATCGCCATGTGGTTCGGCACGATGTCGACCACGAGACCGAGACCGTGCTCCCGGGCGGTGCGGGACAGCGCGCGCAGCCCCTCCTCGCCGCCCAGTTCCTCGCGCACGCGCGCGTGGTCCACGACGTCGTAGCCGTGCAGCGATCCGGGGACGGCCTCCAGGACGGGGGACAGGTGCAGGTGCGAGACGCCGAGCGAGGCCAGGTAGGGCACGGCAGCCGCGGCGGCCCCGAACGGGAATTCGGGCTGCAGCTGAAGGCGGTACGTGGCCGTGGGCGCCGTGGGGTCAGATCGCTCAGGGGTCATGAAGGGTAGGTACCCGCCCCGCCGCCTTTCGTGTCACCGCGGCCTGCCCGCACACCCGCGCGCGTGGCCGGTTTCGGGCGATGGGAAGCACCGGGTTGCGCCGCGCCCCGGAGACCTGTCGGGTGCGCCCGCACGGCGCGGTGACTTCACCACCGCACCGCCGCCGCGCCGGACGGGTCCACCCGGGGGCTCCGGTCACCCGGGGCTCCGACCGCCCACGGGCCTCCACCCACGGGCCTTCACCCGCGGGACCGGCTGCCCGGCGGGCCCGGTCGCGCGCGGACCCCGCCCGCCCGCAGGCCCGCCCGCCCGCGGGCCCGGCCGGCGGGGCCCACGCGCGCGTGCCGCGAGCGCTGCTTCGGGCACGCGCGCGTTCCCGGGCAGCGCCTACGCGGGCCGCTGGAGCACCGTCAGGCTGCGGTCGACCAGCCGCAGCCGCTCCCCGGCCGCCACCTTCGCTCCGGTGCCCGGCATCACCCCGTCCGGCTGGGCGGTGTCGACGACGACCTGCCACTGGCGGCCGTGGTCGACGGGCACCACGAAGTCCAGCGCCTTGGGGGAGGCGTTGAACATCAGCAGGAAGGAGTCGTCGGCGATGCGCTCCCCGCGCGGGCCCGGTTCGGAGATCGCGTTGCCGTTGAGGAACACCGTCAGGGCCGAGGCCTGCGCCGATTCCCAGTCCCGCTGGGTCATCTCCCGGCCCTCGGGGGTGAACCAGGCGATGTCGGACAGGTCGTCGTGCGTGCCCCGCACCGGCCGGCCGTGGAAGAAGCGCCGGCGCCGGAAGACGGGGTGGTCCTTGCGCAGCCACACCATCGCCCGGGTGAAGTCGAGCATCTCCTGCGGCAGCCCCTCGCCGTCCGGCCAGGCCACCCAGGACAGCTCGCTGTCCTGGCAGTAGGCGTTGTTGTTGCCGTGCTGGGTGCGGGCGAACTCGTCACCGTGGCTGATCATCGGCACACCCTGGGACAGCATGAGCGTGGCGATGAAGTTGCGCATCTGCCGGGCCCGCAGTTCCAGCACGGCGGGGTCGTCGGTCTCCCCCTCCGCGCCGCAGTTCCAGGACCGGTTGTGGCTCTCGCCGTCGCGGTTGTCCTCCCCGTTGGCCTCGTTGTGCTTCTCGTTGTACGCGACCAGGTCGTGCAGGGTGAAGCCGTCGTGGCAGGTGACGAAGTTGATGGAGGCCAGCGGCCGCCGCCCGTCGTCCTGGTACAGGTCGGACGAGCCGGTCAGCCGGGAGGCGAACTCCGCCAGGGTGCGCGGCTCGCCCCTCCACAGGTCCCGCACGGTGTCCCGGTACTTGCCGTTCCACTCGGTCCACAGCGGCGGGAAGTTGCCCACCTGGTAACCGCCCTCGCCGACGTCCCACGGTTCGGCGATCAGCTTCACCTGGGACACCACCGGGTCCTGCTGCACCAGGTCGAAGAACGACGACAGCCGGTCGACCTCGTGGAACTGCCGGGCCAGGGTCGCGGCGAGGTCGAAGCGGAAGCCGTCGACGTGCATCTCGGTGACCCAGTACCGCAGCGAGTCCATGATGAGCTGGAGCACGTGCGGGGAGCGCATCAGCAGGGAGTTGCCGGTGCCCGTGGTGTCCATGTAGTAGCGGGGATCGTCCGCGAGCCGGTAGTACTGCGGGTTGTCCAGTCCCCGGAAGGACAGCGTGGGGCCCAGGTGGTTGCCCTCGGCGGTGTGGTTGTAGACCACGTCGAGGATGACCTCGATGCCCGCCTCGTGCAGGGCGCGGACCGCCGACTTGAACTCCAGCACCTGCTGTCCGCGGTCGCCCCAGGAGGCGTACGCGTTGTGCGGGGCGAAGAAGCCGATGGTGTTGTAGCCCCAGTAGTTGTTCAGGCCCATGTCCACCAGCCGGTGGTCGTTGACGAACTGGTGTACGGGCATCAGCTCCAGAGCCGTCACCCCCAGTTCGGTGAGGTGTTCGATCACCGCCGGGTGGGCCAGTGCGGCATAGGTGCCGCGCAGCTCCTCCGGCAGCCCCGGATGGCGCATGGTCAGGCCCTTCACATGCGCCTCGTAGATCACCGTCTTGTGGTACTCGGTGCGCGGGCGCCGGTCGTCGCCCCAGTCGAAGTACGGGTTCACCACCACCGAGGTCATGGTGTGCGGGGCGGAGTCGAGATCGTTGCGCCGGTCGGGCGCGCCGAAGTGGTACCCGTACACCTCCTCGCCCCAGTCGACCGCCCCGCTGATCGCACGGGCGTACGGGTCGAGCAGCAGTTTCGCGGAGTTGCAGCGCAGTCCGCGTTCCGGCGCGTAAGGGCCGTGCACGCGGTAGCCGTACCGCTGCCCGGGCATCACACCGGGCACGTACGCGTGCCGCACGAAAGCGTCACTCTCCCGTAGTTCCACCGCCGTCTCCGAGCCGTCGTCGTGCAGCAGACACAGCTCTACTCGGTCCGCGGCCTCCGTGAAGACCGCGAAGTTCGTTCCGGCGCCGTCGTACGTGGCACCGAGGGGATACGCCTCTCCAGGCCAGACCTGCATGGATACGACTCTTTCAGGTGTGCCGCGCGGCTGGGGGTGCCTTGGCCCCGAGTCTCCTTCGAAAGTGAGGGAACCTCCCCACCCCTCCTTCCCTCTTACCGGCCGACCAGTGCATACCGCGGTATGCCGAATCGAGCGGGGCAACAACGTACGTACTCCCACGCACACGGGGGGAGCAGGGGGACGATGTGCGCGAGACAGTGCGCCGCCACCTGGGCAAGGTGGTGGCCGGAACGGGGATCGCGGTCGCGGGAACCGCGCTGATGGTGGGGATCACCCTGCCGGGCACGGCCGGGGCGGACGACTCGGCCGGGGGGCCGGGCACCGCCGGCGCCGCCGGACGGACGCCTCCCGGGCGGTCACCGGACGGCTCGGCGGGACAGGCGGTCGAGCCGGGCGTCGTGGCCGAGGCCCCGCCCGAGGGGGAGCGGGGCCTCGGCCGGGACCCGCTCACCGACGACGAGATCGAGCGGGTGGCCGGCATCGCCCTGAACCAGCGGCTGATCCGGTCGAGCGAGGACGTCGAAGGGGAGCGGGGCCCGCAGCGGCTCGGCATCGACCTCGCCGAGCCGGAGGCCGACGAGGTCGACGCGGCGGACGCGCCCCGGCGCGCCGACGTCACCTTCTACGACTACCGGGACGACACCCTCGTCACCCGGACCGTCAACCTGGACACGGGCAAGGTGGAGCGGACCCTGACCCGGCGCGGCGTCCAGCCGCCCCTGAGCCGGGCCGAGGACGCGGAGGCCGCCGAGATCCTGCTCGCCGACCCGCTGAGCGCGGGCCTGAAGGCCGACTACGAGGACGCCACCGGCAGGGAACTCACCTCAGCGGACCAGCTCGCGGTGACCAGCATGGTCTACGGGTCCGTCCCGGGTGCCCAGCCCGCGGCCCTCGACAAGTGCGGGGAACACCGCTGCGCGCGCCTGTTCCCGAAGGTCGTCAACGGGCCCTGGATCGACGCCCGGCACCTGGTGATCGATCTGAGCGCCCGCAAGGTCGCCCGGCTCGACCGCTGACCGCGCGGCCGGCCGTGACCGCGCCGCCCTCAACACCAACCTTCCCCACCAGCACCCACGCAGAGGAGTCACTCGCTCATGCGTCTCGACAGATTCCGCCGCGCCCGCGCGCGGACGGCCATGGCGCTCGCCGTGGCCGGGCTGGCGGCGGGCGCCACGGCCGGAGCGGGACCGGCCGCCGCCCAGCCGAAGGCGGCCCCCGCCCCGGCCCCCGACTGCAGCGCCGCCTACCGCATCGAGCAGAAGCTCGCCAACGGCACCACCTGGCGGATGTGCTGGCGGCACGAGAGCAAGGCCGGGATCGTCCTGCAGCACATCTCCTACCAGCCGCCCGGCGAGACCCGCCCGATCAAGGTCCTGAACAGCGCCAAGCTCGGCCAGATCCACGTGCCGTACGACGACGGCTCGGAGGAGTACGAGGACCTGACCACCTACCGGTTCGGCGACGGCCTGGTGAACCTGGCGCCCGGCGAGTGCCCGGGAGGCACCATACGGACCGTCAAGGTCCGTGAGCCCAGCTACTCCGACAGCACCGACGTCAAGGGGCTGTGCACCACCACGCGCGCGCGTGGGCACGCCTACCGCATGCTCACCGATCCCCTGGACGGCAGCGCCCGCAAGCTCTACCAGAAGCAGGGCAAGGACCTGCTCGTCTACGCGGTCAACAAGGTGAGCTGGTACGAGTACATCACCGAGTGGCGCTTCCAGGACGACGGCACCGTGCACATGAACGTCGGCGCCACCGGCAGCCTCGCGCCCCAGGACTACGACGCCGCCGACGGCCAGGGCTGGCCCATCGGCAAGGGCCCGAAGGCCAGGGCCCTCAGCCACAGCCACAACGTCTTCTGGCGGCTGCACTTCGGCCTCGACGGCTCCTCCAAGGGCCGCATCGAGCAGTACGACTCCAAGGTCACCCCGCCCGCCCCGGGCAAGCCGGCGCCCAGCAACCGGACCACCCGCACCCAGGTGACCAGGGAACTGGCGGGCGACGCGCGGAACATGCGCTGGTGGCGCGTGGTCAGCGCCACCGGCAAGAACAAGGACGGGCACGCGCGGTCGTACGAGCTGGTGCCCGGCGCCACCGCCAAGTACCCGGGCCGCGGCTTCTCCCGGCACGACGTGTACTTCACCCAGTACGACAAGTGCGAGCAGTACGCCAGCGGCAACCCGGGATGCCCGAGCGGCCACCCGAAATCCGTGGACAAGTGGGTCGGCGGCCAGACCCTGACCAACCCGGTGGTCTGGGTGAACGTCGGCTTCCACCACATCGCCCGGGACGAGGACCAGCAGCCCATGCCGGTCCACTGGCAGGGTTTCTCGCTCGCACCGCGGGACGTCACCGCTATGAATCCGCTCACTCCGAAGGAACTGGCGGGCGCGAACGGCCAACTCGACTAGGGAGGTTGACGTACCGACCCGGTCCATCGGGCTGCACCGCCGACCGCTCCCGGAGTACCCTTCCTTGATCGTTGACAAGGGTGTGGTGCCCGGAAGCGGAAGGCGGTGCGCGGGTGGGCTCGGGAGGGCTGGAGCTGCCCCCTGGTGACGAGGGTCGCGAGGGGAACTCCGCGGACGTCCCGCCCGGCGCGGTGTCCCTGGCCAGGCCGATGGAGACCAACTCCATCGGCCCGGAACTGGAGTGGGACGCCGACGCCTGGCGCGAGGTGCGCACCCGCGCCCAGCGGGCCGGCCGGGCCTACATCTGGCTGAACCTGGTGGAACAGCGCCTGCGCGCGGTCGTGGCCGCGGTCCTGCGCCCCATCTACGAACCCGTGCACGGTGACGACTGGGTGGTCGCCGCCGCCGGACCGGCCGGCCAGGAATGGGTGCAGCGCGCGGTGGCGGTGCGCGAGGTCAGCCGCCGCAAGGGCTATCTGCTCGACCCGGCCGACGACAACGTCCTCAGCTTCCTCACCCTCCCGCAGCTGCGGGAGCTGATGGTGCAGCACTGGCCGTGCTTCGAGCCGTACGTCGACGAGCGCCGGGACGTCGAACTCGCCCTGGACGAGCTGGAGGTCACCCGCAACGTCGTCTCCCGCAACCGGGCCCTGTCCGAGGCCGTGCTGCGCCAGGCCGAGCGGGCCTCGGCGCGGCTGCTGGAGATCCTGGGCGCGGGCGGCGACGTGCCGTCGGCGCGCCGGCTGCCCGTCGACGCGGTCGAGGACCTGGTCGGCGACCGGTACGCGGACGTGGTGGCCGTGCACCCGGACCGGGTGCGGCTGCTGCGCCAGTTCCCGGCCGAGGACCTCTTCGGCAACGCCCGCCGCCTCGACGCCATCGGCATCGGTCTCAACCTGCTCGTGCAGAACTTCTCCGGGCGGCGGCTGGTCCGCCTCGCCGAGGCCGGCTGCCGGGTGCGGCTGCTCTTCCTCAACCCGGCCTCCAGCGCGGTCAAGCGGCGCGAGCGCGAACTGGGCATCAAGCGCGGCGAGCTGAGCCGGGCCGTGGAGATGAACATCCTGCACATGCGCCGGGTCCGGGCCCGGCTGCGCGACCCCGGCGCGTTCGAGATCCAGGTGTTCGACGAGACCCCGCGCTTCACCGCCTACCTCGTCGACGGGGACGGCTCCGACGGCATCGCGGTCGTGCAGTCCTATCTGCGCCGCACCCGCGGCATGGAGGCACCGGTGCTGGTGCTGCGGGGCGGCAGCCGGGTGGTCCGGGCGGACCAGCCGGACGGGGAGGGCGGTCTCTTCCCCACCTACCGGGAGGAGTTCGAACTGGCCTGGGCGGATTCGCGTCCCGTGTCCTGAATGTCGCGAGTGGTGGGACATGCCGCCGTTGCGATCCCGGTAAGCGGAGTGCGGGCCACCGATTGTCAGTGGCGCATGCGAGGGTGGAGGCCACTGGGGGAAAGCACCACCGAGGAGGGGGACCACCCATGGGCTGGCACCGGGAGCTGCTGACCGGCTTCGACCTGGAGACGACCGGGACGGATCCGCACACGGCGCGCATCGTCACCGCCGCCGTCATCGAGGTCAGGGACGGGCAGCCCCTGGGCCGCAGGGAATGGCTGGCGGACCCGGGGATCGAGATCCCGGCCGACGCCGTCGCCGTGCACGGCATCAGCAACGAGCGCGCCGCCGCCGACGGGCTCCCCGCCGGCCGGGTCGCGGACGCCGTCGCCGACGTCCTGGCGGGGTACTGGAAGGCGGGAGTCCCGGTCGTCGCCTACAACGCCTCCTTCGACCTCACCCTGCTCTCCGCCGAGCTGCGGCGGCACGGCCTGCCGTCCCTGCGCGACCGCCTCGGCGGCCAGGACCCGGCTCCCGTCGTCGACCCGTACACCATCGACCGCCGCGCCGACCGCTACCGCCGCGGCAAGCGCACCCTGGAAGCCGTGTGCACGGAGTACGGCATAGCCCTCGACTCGGCCCACGACGCCTGCGCCGACGCCCTCGCCGCCGCCCGGCTGGCCTGCGCGATAGCCGGCCGCCACCCCAAGATCGCGGCCCTCGGCCCGGCGGAGCTGCACCGCCGCCAGATCGAGTGGTACGCCGAGTGGGCGGCGGACTTCCAGGCCTTCCTGCGCCGCAAGGGGGACCCGGCGGCGGTGGTCGACGGCACCTGGCCCGTGCGGGAGCTCACGGACGAGCGGGTCTGACCCCGCCGCGCGGACACGGGCGACCGCACCTCAGAACGGGTACCAGCGCACCGTCTCGTCCCCGTCCCGCAGCGACGCCACCCGCCGCTCGAACTCGGCCAGCGCCTTCGGATTGCCCGGCGCGTGCTGGGCCACCCAGGCGCAGCTCGCCGTCTCCCGGGCGCCGCGCAGCACCGCACAGCCCTCCCAGGCGCGCACGTCCCAGCCGTAGGTCCCGGTGAAGGCGTCGTACGCCTCGGCGGGCAGGCCGTAGCGGTCGCGGGAGAGCGCCATCACCACCAGGTCGTGCTCGCGCAGGTCGGCGGAGAAGGTCTCCAGATCCACCAGGACCGGCCCGTCGGGACCGATGTGCACATTGCGGGGCAGCGCGTCGCCGTGGATCGGCCCGGGCGGCAACTGCGGGGTGAGGGCCGCGGCAGCCGCCGCGAAGCCGTCCCGCCGCTCACGCAGATACGCCGCGTCGGCGGGGGCGATCGCCCCGCCGGCCAGCCGCAGCCAGCGCTCCACGCCGCCCAGCAGGTCGCGCGGCGGCAGGGCGAAGGGAGGAGAGGGCAGTGCGTGGACGATCCGCAGCAGTGCGGCGAGATCCCGCGGCTGCGCGGGCCGTACCGGATCGGGCAGCCGGTGCCACACCGTCACCGGGTGCCCCTCGACCAGCAGCGGCTCCGGCTCGGCCGCCCGGACCGCGGGGACACCGGCCTCCGCCAGCCATCCCGCGACGGCCAGCTCGCGCCGGGCGCGCTCCAGCAGTTCGGCGTCGCGGCCCACCTTGACGACCAGGTCACCGGAGGCGAACACCGCGTTCTCGCCCAGCGCGAGCAGGCGGGCCTCCCGCGCCGCGCCGGGCAGGACCCCCGCACCGGCCAGTACGTCCCGCGCCCGTGCCTCGTCCATCGTCCGCCTCCGTCTTCCGTCGTCTTGTTCCGCGTCGTCCGCCGTCCTCCGCCGCCCTCCGCCGTCTCGCGCCGTCGAGCCGGGGTGGCCGGTTCTCGCCATCACCGGTCAGTCTCGCATCCGCACAGGTGGGACCGTGTGCGCGGTGCCTTGACGGCGCATGACGCCTTCACGACCATGGCGGAGGCCCGCCGGGCCCAGGTCGTCACGACCCTGCGAAGGAGCCGATGACGTGACTGCGGTGACCGAGGCGAGGCACACGGCGAAAAGCCCGCCGGGCCGGGGCCGCCCGCGGCGGGGCGCCCGCCGCGGTGCCTGGTTCCTGGTGCTGCCCGCCCTTCTGCCGATCCTGGTGCTGAGTGTCGGACCGCTGCTCCACGGGGTGCTGCTCGCCTTCACGGACGCCCAGTCGGGCCGCACCGAACCCACCCGGTGGATCGGCGGGCTGAACTTCACCGACCTGGCCCGGGACACCCTGTTCTGGGAGTCGTTCCGCATCGGCCTGGTGTGGGCGGTCGGCGTGACCGTGCCGCAGTTCCTGCTGGCGCTCGGCCTCGCCCTGCTGCTGAACCAGGACCTGCGGCTGAGATGGCTCGCCCGGGCCCTCGCCATCGTCCCGTGGGCGATGCCCGAGGTGGTCGTCGGCATCATGTGGCGGCTGGTCTACAACCCGGACGCGGGCATCCTCAACGAGACCCTGCGCGACCTGGGCCTCGGTGACGGCCGCGACTGGCTCAGCGGGCTCGGCACCGCCCTGCCCGCGGTGATCGTCGTCGGTGTCTGGGCGGGGATGCCGCAGACCACGGTCGCCCTGCTCGCCGGCCTGCAGAACACCCCGCGCGAGCTGCACGAGGCGGCGGCCCTCGACGGCGCGGGTGCCTGGCGCCGCTTCCGCACCGTGACCTGGCCCGCCCTGCGCCCGGTCGCCCTCGCCATCACCGCCCTGAACTTCATCTGGAACGTCAACGCCTTCGCCCTGGTCTACGTGCTGACCAACGGCGGCCCCGGCGGGCGCACCCGGCTGCCCATGCTGTTCGCCTACGAAGAGGCCTTCCGCTACGGCCAGTTCGGGTACGCGGCGGCGATGGGCTGCGTCATGGTCGCGGTGATCTCGGTACTGCTCGCCCTCTTCCTGGCCGGGCGGCTCAAGGGAGGTGACGGGGCGTGAGAACCCGCACGAGCGCCCGCGTCGGGCAGTACGCGGCACTGCTCGCCTATCTGCTCTTCCTCGCCCTGCCCCTCCTCTGGCTGCTCTCCACGGCCTTCAAGCCGCCGCGCGAGCTGGGCAGCCTGCACCCGGCCTGGATCCCCGAGGACCCCACCCTGGCCAACTTCCGGCAGGCCTTCGAGGAGCAGCCGCTGCTGCGGGCGGCCCTCAACTCGCTGCTCGCCGCGGCCGGGGCGGCGGTGGTCGCGGTGCTGGTCGCCACCCCGATGGCCTACGTCATGGCCCGGCACCGCACCCGGCTGGCCCGGGCCGCGACCGGCTGGGTCGTGGTCAGCCAGGCGTTCCCGTTCGTCCTCGTGATCATCCCGCTGTTCCTGGTGCTGAAGAACCTGCGGCTGATCGATTCCCTGCCGGGCCTGGTCCTGGTGTACGTGGTGTGGGCGCTGCCGTTCGCGCTGTGGATGCTCGCCGGATACGTCCGGGCGGTGCCCACCGAGCTGGAGGAGGCCGCCGCGGTCGACGGCGCCGGACGACTGCGGACGCTGGTGTCGGTGACCGGCCCGCTGCTCGCGCCGGGCATCGTGGCGACCGCGCTGTTCGCGTTCGTCACCGCGTGGAACGAGTTCTTCTTCGCGCTGGTCCTGCTCAAGACGCCGGAGAAACAGACCCTGCCCGTGATCCTCACCCACTTCCTCGGCGCGGAGGGCGTCGCCGACCTCGGCCCGCTGGCCGCCGCCGCGTTCCTCGCCACCCTGCCGTCGCTGGTCGTCTTCGCGCTCATCCAGCGGCGGATCACGGGCGGCCTGCTGACCGGGGCGGTGAAGAGCTGATGCGCACCAGGCCCACGGCCGTGCTCCTCGCGGCCCTCATGCTCCTCGCGGGCTGCTCCGGCGGTGGGGACGACGGGGGCGGGGACGGCCGGGTCACCCTGCGCTTCCAGTCGCTCGCCTGGCAACAGGAGTCCGTGGAGGCCACGAAGGACCTGGTGGCCGAGTGGAACGCCGGCCACCCGGACATCCGCGTCGAGTACGTCCAGGGGAGCTGGGACAGCGTCCACGACCAGCTCCTCACCTCCTTCGAGGGCGGCGAGGCACCCGACGTCATCCACGACGCCTCCGACGACCTCGCGGACTTCGCCTACGGCGGCTACCTCGCCGACCTCACCGGCCTGCTGCCCGAGCGGCTGAAGTCGGACATCCCGCCGCGCACCTGGGAGACGGTGACCTTCGGGGACGGCATCTACGGGGTGCCCTTCCTCCAGGAGCCCAGGGTGCTGATCGCCAACAGGACCTGGCTGGAGGAGGCGGGCGTGCGCATCCCCACGCCCGACGACCCGTGGAGCTGGGCGGAGTTCCGCGCCGTCACCCGGCGGCTGTCCGGGGACGGGAGGTACGGGGTGGCCTGGCCGCTGAAGGACCCCGTCTCCGCCACCCTCAACCTGTCGCTGTCGGCGGGAGGCCGGCTGTTCCACCGGGGCCCGGACGGCAAGGTCACCGTACGCTTCCGGGCGGCCGACGCGGTCGTGCCGCGCACGGTCCACGACCAGGTCGGCACCGACCGCAGCGCCTCGCCCACCACCCTGGGCAGCGGCGGCTCGGACACCCTGCCCGGCTTCTTCGGCGGCCGGTACGCGATGGTCCCGCTCGGTTTCTCCTACCGCCAGCAGATCGTCCAGCAGGCCCCCGAGGGCTTCGACTGGCAGGTGCTGCCCGCCCCGGCCGGCGCCGGCGGCCTCGCCCAGGGGGTCAGCCCGCAGACGCTGTCCATCGCCGAGGACAGCCCGCACAAGCGGGAGGCCGCCGCGT
Source organism: Streptomyces glaucescens (assembly GCF_000761215.1). GTDB lineage: Bacteria > Actinomycetota > Actinomycetes > Streptomycetales > Streptomycetaceae > Streptomyces > Streptomyces glaucescens_B. Next base: position 5,978,448 of record NZ_CP009438.1, read on the forward strand.
TCCTCGCCTTCCTGCTCCGGCCGGAGAACATGGTGCGGCTCGCACTCGGCGACTGGATGCTGCCCACCGGCACCGAGGCGCTGGAGGACCCGGCGCTGCACACCGCCGAACACGGCTGGGCCACGGGCACCGCCCTCGCCGGCCGTCTCCGCTCGGCGCCCGCCCAGTCGGTGCGGGGCTATCCGGAGTGGAAGGACAAGGTGGCGACACCGGCGTTCCAGGAGTACTACAGCGGCGCGATCGGCCTGGACGAGCTGCGCCGGCGCCTGGAGGGCGACGGCAACCTGGTGCTGGCGCGCTACCAGCGCTAGGGCGTCCCGAGGCCGTCCCGGGAGGGGTTGCGCGGGGCGGCGGGAGCCGGTGGGACCGGGGCCCCGCGGGCGGTTGCGCGCACGCCTCGCTCCGCCGGGCCCGCCCCGGCCGCGGCGCACGCGGTGCCGACGGCCCCGTAAAGCTGTTGCACGAGACGTATCGTCTCGTCTAGTCTCCGGTGTCATGACCACCACCCCCGCCCACATCGCCATGTTCTCCATCGCCGCCCACGGCCACGTGAACCCCAGCCTGGAGGTGATCCGGGAACTGGTCGCGCGCGGGCACCGAGTGACGTACGCGATCCCGCCCGTCTTCACGGACAAGGTCGCCGCGACCGGCGCCGAGGTGAAGCCGTGGCACTCCACCCTGCCCTCGCCCGACGCCGACCCCGGAGCCTGGGGGAGCACCCTCCTGGACAACGTGGAGCCGTTCCTCGACGACGCCGTCCAGGCCCTGCCCCAGCTCGCGGCCGCCTACGCGGGCGACGAACCCGACCTCGTGCTGCACGACACCGCCTCCTACCCGGCCCGGGTCCTCGCCCACCGCTGGGGGGTCCCCGCGATCTCGCTGGCGCCCCACATGGTCGCCTGGGAGGGGTACGAGGAGGAGGTCCTCGCCCCGATGTGGGAGGAGCCGAAGAAGACCGAGCGCGGCAAGGCGTACTACGCCCGCTTCCGGGCCTGGCTGGAGGAGAACGGGATCGACCAGCACCCCGACGACTTCGCCGGCCGGCCCGCCCGTTCGCTCGTCCTCATCCCGAAGGCGCTCCAGTGGAACGCCGACCGGGTCGACGAGACCGTGTACACCTTCGTCGGCGCCTGCCAGGGCGACCGCGGCACCGAGGGCGACTGGCAGCGCCCCGCCGGGGCCGACAAGGTCGTCCTGGTCTCGCTGGGCTCGGCCTTCACCAAGCAGCCGGAGTTCTACCGCAACTGCGTGCGGGCCTTCGGCGATCTGCCGGGCTGGCACCTGGTGCTGCAGATCGGCAAGCACGTCGACCCGGCCGAGCTGGGCGACGTACCGCCCGGCGTCGAAGTGCACAAGTGGGTCCCGCAGTTGGCCATCCTCAAGCAGGCCGACCTGTTCGTCACGCACGCCGGGGCGGGCGGCAGCCAGGAAGGGCTGGCCACGGCCACCCCGATGATCGCCGTACCGCAGGCCGCCGACCAGTTCGGCAACGCCGACGTGCTGCAGGGCCTCGGCGTCGCCCGGCACCTGTCCACCGAGGAGGCCACCCCCGACGCCCTGCGCACGGCCGCACTCGCCCTCGTCGACGATCCCGAGGTCGCCCGCCGGCTGACGGAGATCCAGGCCGGGATGGCCCAGGAGGGCGGCACCCGCCGCGCCGCCGATCTCATCGAGGCCGAACTGCCCGCCCGGCGGCGCCAGCCGTAGGTCTCAGGCGGACGCCACGGAGCCCGGGCGGGCTCGGGACGGGAGCGGACCAGGGGCGAGGGGGCGCGGGGGTGAACCCGGGGCGAGGGAGCGGGCGCGGGGCGGCGCTCAGACCTTCAGCGGTTCGCCCTCGCCGTCGCGCGCCGGCCGCGCGACGGCCGTCTCCGGTGCCTCGTCATGGGTGAGGTCCGGCAGCCGGTGCAGCCACCGCGGCAGATACCAGTTGCGCTCGCCCAGCAGCGCCATCACCGCGGGCAGCAGCACACCGCGGATGATCGTCGCGTCGATCAGCACCGCCGCCGCCAGACCGACGCCCATCTGCTTCATGGACTGCATGGACAGCGTGCCGAAGATCGCGAAGACGGCGACCATGATGACCGCGGCACTGGTCACCACCCCGGCGGTGGTGACCACCCCGTGGCTGATCGCGTCCTTCGTGGTCCGGCCGCGCAGCCGTGCCTCGCGGATCCGCGAGACCACGAACACGTGGTAGTCCATCGACAGGCCGAACAGGATCACGAACAGGAACAGCGGCAGCCAGCTGACGATCGCGCCGACACCCTCCGCGCCCACCAGCGAGGCGCCCCAGCCGTGCTGGAAGACGGTGACCAGGATGCCGTAGGCGGCACCCACCGACAGCAGGTTCAGCACGATCGAGGTGACCGCGACGGTCAGCGACCGGAACGACAGCAGCATCAGCAGGAAGGCGAACACCACCACGAAGACGAAGACCGGCACGACCGAGCCGACGAGCTGGTCGTTGAAGTCCTTGGATCCCGCGACCTGCCCGGTGATCGGCGCCTCCACACCGTCGACCCTGCCCAGCGTGGCCGGCCGGACCTCGTCGCGCAGCGTGTCCAGGCTCTCGCCCGCCTTCTCCAGGTCGGAACCGCCGACCAGCGGGACGGACACGAGGGCGATGTTCCGCTCGTCGTGCAGCCTGATCGCGACCGGGCCGCGGGACGCACCCGAACTCACCGCCCGCGCACGGAAGTCGGCGAGCGCCTCGCGCACCTCGGGCGCGTTGATGTCGGCCGCCCTGACGACCACCTGGGCCGGTTCCGAACCGCCCGGGAACGCCTCGTTGACCCGGTTGTACGTCTGCACGATCGGCAGCGAGTCGCCGAACTCCTGGTCCAGGGTGAGGTTCTGCGTCTTCATCCCGGCCGCCGGGGCCGCGATCGCCAGCAGCGCACCGGCCGCCACCAGCACCGACAGCACGGGCCGGGCGAGCACACCCTTCAGTACGGCGCTCCAGAACCGGCTTTCCCCGCCCCCGCCGTGGCCCCGGCGCGACAGGAAGGGGATGCGGCCCTTGTCCACCCGCTCGCCCAGCAGCGACAGCAGGGCCGGCAGCACGGTCACCGAACCGACCATCGCCACCGCCACCACGATCAGCGACGCCAGGCCCATCGCCTCGAACTCGGCGAGACCGGTGAACAGCATGCCCGCCATCGCCACGCACACCGTGACACCGGAGACGACGATCGCGCGGCCACTGGTGGCCGCGGCGATCCGCAGGGCCGTCCGCGCGTCGCGCCCGGCGGCCCGCTCCTCACGCTCGCGGCGCAGGTAGAACAGGCAGTAGTCGACCCCGACGGCCATGCCGACCAGCAGCATCACCGAGTTGGCCACGTCGCTCATCGGGACCAGGTGGCTGACCAGGCCCATCAGACCCATCGTCGCCATGATCGCGGTGATCGCCAGGAGCACCGGCAGCACGGCCGCCACCAGCGCGCCGAAGGCGATCAGCAGGATGCCGAGGGCCACCGGGACGGCGGAGTACTCGGCCTTCTCGAAGTCGTCGCCGAACGCGTCGTCGAACGTCTTCATCATGCTCGCGCCGCCGATCTCCTCGATCCGCAGCGCCCCGTGGTCCCGCTGGACCTCCGCGACGGCCTCCAGCACCGGCTCCACCCGCTCGCCCGCGGTCTCCGCGTCGCCGCGCATGTCGAACCGGACCAGCGCGCTGCGGCCGTCCGCCGAGATCGTGTCCGTGTCGTACGGCGAACCGACGTCGGTGACCCGGCCGGTCGCGTCCACCGCCCGCACGACGGCGTCGACGGCGGCGCGGAATTCCGGGTCGGTCGCCTTCAGCCGGCCGTCCTTCGACTGGATCAGTACCGTCTCACCGGCCGGCTCCTCGATCCCCGCGTCCTCGATGATCTTCGCCGCGGTGTGCGTCTCGCCCTTGAGCTGGTCGCTGTCCTTGACGTCGACCCGGCCCGCCGCCGAGCCGAGCCCCATCGCCACGACGACGAACAGCACCCAGACGCCGACCGCCGCCCAGCGGTGCCGGGCGCTCCAGCTCCCGGCCCGGGCGGCGAACCCCCGCACCCGTGTGTCCCCGTTTCTCCTGCCGCTCCCCATGACGGTCCCCATCCCGGGCTGCCCTCCTGAGCGGTGGCAGCCCCCTGCCGCCACCTTCCGTCCCGACGCTATGGGCGAGAAACGGCCATCTCGTCGTGCTGCCCGGTGAAGCCCGGAGCGCCCCGTTACTCCCCTCGGCCTCCCGGACCTCGCCCCCGAGGAGGACACCGGCCCCTTACACCTATCGGGACATCCCCGATACGTCCCGCGAGAGCGCGTCGGGGTGGTGGATCACGCGACTTCCTCGAACACGTTACAAAGGCGTGCAGCGGTTGATCGGCGGCCGGTCCGTCCGCCGGAGTCTCGCGCAGGCCCCGCCCCCCGGCGGCGCTCGTCGTGCCCGCCCCCACGGGGCACGACGACCGCCTAGGGTGGCGGGGTGACGACGTATGCGGCGCTGCTGCGGGGAATCAACGTGGGCGGCAGCAAGAAGATCCCGATGGCCGATCTGCGCGCCCTGCTGGAGAGCCTCGGCCACGACGGCGTCCGCACCCATCTCCAGAGCGGCCAGGCCGTGTTCGCCGCGGGACACGGCGACGAGGACACCCTGGCCGCCGAACTGTCCCGGGCGATCGAGAAGCGGTTCGGCTTCCCCGTGGACGTCATCGTGCGCGACCACGCCTACCTGAAGCGCGTCGCCGACGCCTGCCCGTTCCCCGCCGCCGACCTGGAGCCCCGGCAGCTCCACGTCACCTACTTCTCGGCCCCCGTCGACGAGGAGCGCTTCGCCGGCATCGACCGGGCCGCCCACCTCCCCGAGGAGTTCCGGCTCGGCGACCGCGCCCTCTACCTGTACGCCCCGGACGGCCTCGGCCGCTCCAGGCTCGCCGACGTCCTCTCCCGGCCCCGGCTGACCGCCGGCCTCGTCGCCACCACCCGCAACTGGAACACCGTGCTGAAACTGGTCGAACTGACCGCTCCCCGGTGACGGAACCGCACCGCCCGCCCGTTCGTCCTCCCAGACGAAGGCAGTACCCGCGCACGACGCGACGGAAGCGAGGGGCCATGAGCACGGACGACCCGAAGCTGCGGACGACCCTGGCCGACGGACGGCGGCTGACCCTGTCGCTCCCGCCGACGGACGCGCCCTGGGCATCGGGCGGTGTCGCGGGCCTGCGCCCGGTCCCGCCCACCCACACCGGCCGCGGTGACGAGCCCCAGCCGCTGCCCTCCCGGCCTCCGCTGCCGCTGGAGATCGCCGTGCTCGGCTTCGGCATATGAGGGCGGGCCCGGTCCCGGACGGCCGCGGCGCCTGAGAACCGGACGGTCCCCGCAGCGCTACGCGCCGACCGCCGCGAGCACCGGCGCACCCGCCGCGTCGTACCGCTCCAGCAGCAGCCGCGCCACCTCGGGCGCGGGACCCAGCACGTCGGCGAGGACGTCCGCCGCGGCGGCGCCGCGGGCGATGCGGTCCGGGAGGAAACCGGGCGCCAGGACGTACGGGGCGACGGCCACCCGGGCACAGCCCAGGGCGCGCAGCTCACGCACCGCGTCCTCCGTGCGCGGGAACCCCGCGGGAGAGCCGGCGGAGGCGAACGCAGGCCGCACGGCGCACCAACCGGTGTGCCGCCACTCCCGCGCGATTTCTGCGATCACTGCGATCGCCTCCGGGTCGGTGGACCCCGCCGAGGCCAGCACGACCCCGGTCGAGGACTTGTCGGCGGGCGTCAGACCCGCCTCGTACAGCCGCCGTTCCAGGGCGGTGAGCAGCAGCGGCGACGGACCGAGCACGTCCGCCTGCCGGATCCGCAGCCGGGCCGGCGCCTCGCGGAGCACCGCGGGGATGTCCGCCTTGGCGTGGAAGGCGCGGGTCAGCAGCAGCGGCAGGGCGACCACCTCGCGCACGCCCTGCGCCGCCAGGGACTCCAGCACCCCCTGCACGGACGGCAGGTTGAAGTCGAGGAAGCCGGTCTCCACCCGCAGTCCCGGCCGCTCGGCGCGCACCCGCTCCACGAGCGCGTGCACGGTCGCGGCGTGCCGCGGGTCACGGCTGCCGTGGGCGACGACCACGAGAACGGGGCGCACGGAACGTACCGGCTTCATGGGAGTCAGCCCTTCACCAGCAGACCGCGGCCGCGCAGCACCCGCCGCTCCAGCGGACTGAAGATCAGCAGGTCGATCGCGATACCGACGACCAGGATGAGCAGGATGGCGAGGAACACCATCGACATGGAGCTGGTGTTGCGGCCGTTCTCCAGGAGCTGGCCGAGGCCCACGCCGAGGTCGGGGGAGGAGGCGATGATCTCGGCGGCCATCAGCGACCGCCAGGAGAACGCCCAGCCCTGCTTGAGCCCCGCGAGGTAGCCGGGCAGCGCGGCCGGCATGACGATGTGCCAGGTGCCCCTCAGCCCGGCCGCGCCCAGGGTGCGGCCCGCCCGCAGATACAGCGGCGGCACCTGGTCCACGCCCGACACCAGGCCGTTGGCGATGGACGGGACCGCGCCGAGCAGGATCACCGCGTACATCATCGAGTTGTTCAGACCCAGCCAGATCACCGCCGGCGGCACCCACGCGACGGAGGGCAGGGACTGCAGCCCGGACAGGATCGGACCGATCGCCGCCCGCACGAACTTCACCCGGGCCACGAGCAGGCCCAGCGGGGTGCCGATGGCGAGCGCCAGCAGGAAGCCGAGCAGTCCGCGCGAGACGGAGGTCCAGATGTAGTCGAGCAGGGTGCCCTGGAGCCAGGCGGTGCGCACCTCGCCCCACACGTCGGCGGGAGCGGGCAGCTTGGTCGCGTCGTCGACGATCCCGAAGGAGACCAGCGCCTGCCAGATCACCAGCACCAGGGCGACGGCGGTGACGGGCGGCAGCACCTTCTCCACGAGGGTGGTCCGCAGCGGGGTGCGGCCGGACTCCACCGTCTCCAGGGCGTCGAGGCCCGCCTCCAGTCCGGCCAGGTCGCCGGCGTCCTTCCCGGGCTTGCCGGGCGCGTCGACGGACGTGTCAGTGCTGGCCATGGCGGCGGATCTCCCCACGCAGTTCTTCGGTGATCTCCCGGGACAGCTCGGCGACCTCGCTGTCCTCGATGCGGCGCGGCTGCGGGATGCCCACGGTCCACTGGCGGGCGATGCGGCCGGGACGGGAGGACAGCAGCACCACGCGCTGGGCCAGCCGGACCGCCTCGCGCACGTTGTGCGTCACGAACAGCACCGACAGGCCGGTCTCGCGCCAGATGCGGGTCAGTTCGTCGTGCAGCACGTCACGAGTGATGGCGTCGAGCGCCGCGAACGGCTCGTCCATCAGCAGCAGCCTGCTGTCCTGGGCGAGGGCCCGCGCCATGGCGACGCGCTGGCGCATGCCGCCGGACAGCTCGTGCACCCGCTTGCCGTGCGCGCCCTTCAGCCGGACCAGTTCGAGGAGTTCCTCGGCCCGTTCGCGGCGTTCGTTCTTGGCGACGCCGCGCAGCTTCAGGGCCAGCTCGACGTTCTTGCCCGCGGTCAGCCACGGGAACAGGGCGTGCTCCTGGAACATCAGGGCGGGGCGGCCGTCGGTCGTGATCGACCCGGCGGACGGCCGGTCCAGGCCGGCCACCAGGTTGAGCAGCGTCGACTTGCCGCAGCCGGAGGCGCCCAGGAGGGTGACGAACTCGCCGGGCGCGACATCGAGGGTGATGTCGTCCAGCACGAGCTGCTGCCCGGCCGGGCCCGGGAACGACTTCGAGACGTGCTCGATCCGGGCGGCGTGCGCGACCGGCGTCTCGGTACCGTCGGCGGCCTTGGCGAGGGTCGTGGCCATGGTCGTCACCTCCTGCAAGATCTCGGATTTCGGTTACCGGGCGCCGAGCCCGGCGTCGTCGACGGTGGCGCCGCCCTCGGCCGCGAGGACCTTGTTGAGGAGCGTGAGGTCGTAGATGCCCGACAGGTCGGGCTCCTCCAGCAGGCCGGCCCGCACCGCGTGCCCGGCCTGGGCTTCGAGGGTGGCGGCCAGCGGGTCGTCGAGGAAGGTGATGGACTTCCAGGCCGGGTCGATGACCTCGGCGGGCAGCGGCTTGCCGGTGTCGGCCGCCAGCCGCTCGTTCGCGGCCCGCTTCGCCTCGTCCGGGTGGGCGTTGATCCACGCGTTGGTCTCGACCGACGCCCGCAGCACCGCCTCGACGGCCTTCGGGTGGTTCTCCAGGAACTCCCGGGACACGATGATGTTGGTGATCACGAACTTCTCGTCCGGCCACAGACCGGCCTCGTCGAGCAGCACCTTCGCGCCCTCGGCGACCAGCTTGGACGCGGTCGGCTCCGGAACCCACGCCCCGTCGATCGAACCGGACTTGTAGGCGTCCGGGGCGATCTTGTTGTCGGTGCGGACGACGGACACGTCCCCCTTGCCGCTCTGCGGGTCGACCTTCCAGCCCTGCTCCGCCGCCCAGTTGAGGAACGCCACGTCCTGGGTGTTGCCGAGCTGCGGAGTGCCGATCCGCTTGCCCTTGACGTCCTTCAGCGACTTGATCTTCTGCGGGTTCACCACCAGCTTCACGCCACCGGAGGCCGAACCCCCGATGATCCGCAGGTTCTCGCCGCCCGACTTCACATAGCCGTTGATCGCCGGGGACGGGCCGATCCAGCCGATGTCGATCGACTTCGAGTTCAGCGCCTCGATCTCCGACGGGCCCGCGTTGAACGTCGCGTACTTCACCTCGGTGCCGCCCAGCTCCTTCTGGAAGAAGCCCTTCTCCCGGCCGACCAGGGCGGTGGCGTGGGTCAGGTTCCCGAAGTAGCCGATGCGGACCGAGTCGAGACCGTCGGTCTTCCGCGCGCCCGCGGCGACCTGGACGTCGTCGAGGTCCTTCGCCTGGGAGCCGTAGCCGCAGGCGGCGAGCGCGAGCAGCGGCAGCACGGCGATCACCGCGAGGACGCGGCGCAGGGCGGGGGTGGCAGGCACGGAGGTGTTCCTCTCGCAGGGCCCGGCGGTCACGGTCCGTTCAGCGCGTGGCCGGGGGGTCGGCGGGTTCTCGGCGGCGGCGGGCGAGGGCCGCGGAGGTCACCGCGGACATCGCCGTTCGCCGCCGGAGTCGGGACGGTTCACGCTCAGAAGTCCCACCCGTCGTCCTCGGCCGCGTCCTTGACGGGCTCCGGAGAGGCGAACGACTCGCCGACCATCCCGGCGGTGAGGGTGGTGCCGTCGTTCGGGTCGATCAGGATGAACGAGCCGGTGCGGCGCGAGTCGGCGTAGGAGTCGAGCGGCAGCGGCTCGGCGGTACGGAGCTTCACCCGGCCGATGTCGTTGGCGACGAGCCGGCCCGGGTGCGGGTGCAGGGACAGGTCGTCCAGCGTCAGCCGGGACGGGATGTCCTTCACGATCGCCTTCACCGTGCGGGTGCCGTGCTTGAGCAGCACCCGGTGGCCGACCGTGAGCGGCGCGTCGGCCACGTGGCAGACGGTCGCCTCGACGTCCTGGGTGGTCGGCGGGGCGTCCTCGCTCGGCACGATCAGGTCGCCGCGTGAGATGTCGATGTCGTCCGCGAGCAGCAGCGTCACCGACTGCGGCGTCCAGGCCACGTCGACCGGCTCGCCGAGCAGGTCGATGCCGGTGACCGTGGTGGTGCGGCCCGACGGCAGGACGGTCACCTGCTCGCCGACGCGGAAGGTGCCCGCCGCGATCTGCCCGGCGTAGCCGCGGTAGTCGGGGTGGTCGGCGGTCTGCGGCCGGATCACGTACTGCACGGGCAGCCGCGCGTGGCAGTGCGCCAGGTCGTGGCTGACCGGGACCGTCTCCAGGTGCTCGAGGACCGTCGGGCCGCCGTACCAGTCCATGCTCGCGGACGGCTCCACGACGTTGTCGCCGACGAGCGCCGAGATCGGGATCGCGGTGACCTCCGGGACGCCCAGCTCGGTGGCGTACGCGGTGAACTCCTCGGCGATCGCCGCGAACACCTTCTCGTCGTAGCCGACGAGGTCCATCTTGTTGACGGCGAGGACGGCGTGCGGCACCCGCAGCAGCGCGGCGATGGCGGCGTGCCGGCGGGTCTGCTCGACCACGCCGTTGCGGGCGTCGACGAGGATCACCGTCAGCTCGGCCGTGGACGCACCCGTGACCATGTTCCGCGTGTACTGCACGTGGCCGGGGGTGTCGGCGAGGATGAACCGGCGCCGGGGCGTGGCGAAGTAACGGTAGGCCACGTCGATGGTGATGCCCTGCTCCCGCTCGGCGCGCAGGCCGTCGGTCAGCAGCGCGAGGTCGGGTGCCTCCTGGCCGCGGCTGCGCGAGGCCTGCTCGACGGCCTCCAGCTGGTCGGTGAGGACCGCCTTGGAGTCGTGCAGCAGCCGTCCGACGAGGGTGGACTTGCCGTCGTCGACGGAGCCCGCGGTGGCGAACCGCAGCAGGGTGGTGGCCGAGAGTTCCTCGGTCGTGGTCGTGGTCATGCTTAGAAGTACCCCTCGCGCTTGCGGTCTTCCATCGCGGCCTCGGACAGCTTGTCGTCGGCGCGGGTCGCGCCGCGCTCGGTCAGCCGCGAGGCGGCGATCTCGGCGATCACGGCGTCCAGCGTGGTGGCGTCGGAGTCGACGGCACCCGTGCAGGACATGTCTCCGACGGTCCGGTAGCGGATGAGCCGCTTCTCGACGGTCTCGCCGTCCTTCGGCCCGCCCCACTCGCCGGCGGTCAGCCACATGCCGTTGCGCAGGAACACCTCGCGCTCGTGGGCGAAGTAGATCTCCGGCAGTTCGATGCCCTCGCGGGCGATGTACTGCCACACGTCCAGCTCGGTCCAGTTGGACAGCGGGAAGACGCGGACGTGTTCGCCGGGCGCGTGGCGGCCGTTGTACAGGTTCCACAGCTCCGGGCGCTGGCGGCGCGGGTCCCACTGGGAGAACTCGTCGCGCAGGGAGAACACCCGCTCCTTGGCGCGGGCCTTCTCCTCGTCGCGGCGCCCGCCGCCGAACACGGCGTCGAACTTCTCGCTCTGGATCTTCTCCGTCAGCGGCAGCGTCTGGAGCGGGTTGCGCGTGCCGTCCGGGCGCTCCTTGAGCACCCCGCGGTCGATGTAGTCCTGCACGGAGGCGACGTGCAGCCGCAGGTTGTGCCGGGCGACCGCGCGGTCCCGGTACTCGATGACCTCGGGGAAGTTGTGCCCGGTGTCCACGTGCAGCAGGGAGAACGGCACCGGCGCGGGCGTGAACGCCTTCAGCGCCAGGTGCAGCATGACGATGGAGTCCTTGCCGCCGGAGAACAGGATCACCGGCCGCTCGAACTCACCCGCCACCTCGCGGAAGATGTGGACGGCCTCGGACTCCAGCGCGTCCAGGTGCGAGAGGGCGTACGGCGTGCCGGTGCCCTCCTCGATCGTGGCGACGGTCGTCATGCCAGTCCCCTTTCAGTGAGCAGCGCGTACACCGACGCCGCGGACTCCTGCACGGTCTGGTTCTGGGACTCGATCCGCAGATCGGGCGACTCCGGCTCCTCGTACGGGTCGTCGACGCCGGTCAGCCCGGTCAGCTCGCCCGCCGCCTGCTTGGCGTACAGGCCCTTCACGTCGCGCACGGAGCACACCTCGACGGGCGTGGCCACGTGCACCTCGACGTACGGTGTCGCGTTGGCCTGGTGCCGCTTGCGCACCGCGTCCCGGCTGTCGGCGTACGGCGCGATCACCGGGACGAGGACGAGCACGCCGTTGCGGGCGAGCAGTTCGGCGACGAAGCCGATGCGCTGCACATTGGTGTGCCGGTCCTCGCGGCCGAAGCCGAGGCCCGCCGAGATGAACTCGCGGATCTCGTCGCCGTCGAGCACCTCCACCCGGCGGCCCTCCTCGCGCAGCCGGCCGGCCAGCTCGTACGCGATGGTGGTCTTGCCGGCGCTCGGCAGGCCCGTGAGCCAGACGGTGGCTCCGGTCGTCACGTCGGTCTCCTGAATCGTCGTCGTCATCCGTGCAGTCCGCACTCGGTCTTGGCGCGGCCCGCCCAGCGGCCGGCGCGCGCGTCCTCGCCCTGGAGGACGCGGCGGGTGCAGGGGGCGCAGCCGATGGAGGCGTAGCCGTCCGTCAGCAGGGGGTTGGTGAGGACGCCGTGCTCGGCGACATAGGCGTCCACGTCGTCCTGGGTCCAGCGGGCGATGGGGGAGACCTTCACCTTGCGGCGCTTCTCGTCCCAGCCGACCACGGGGGTGCCGGCCCGGGTCGGGGACTCGTCGCGGCGCAGGCCCGTAGCCCAGGCCGCGTAGTCCTTCAGGCCCTCCTCCAGCGGCTGCACCTTGCGGAGCCTGCAGCACAGGTCGGGGTCCCGGTCGTGCAGCTTCGGGCCGTACTGGGCGTCCTGTTCGGCGACCGTCTGGCGCGGGGTGAGCGTGATGACGTTGACGTCCATCACGGCCTCGACCGCGTCCCGGGTGCCGATGGTCTCCTCGAAGTGGTAGCCGGTGTCGAGGAACACGACGTCGACGCCGGGCATCACCCGGGAGGCCAGGTGGGCGACCACCGCGTCCTCCATCGAGGAGGTGACGCAGAACCGCTTGCCGAAGGTGTCGGCCGCCCACCGGAGGATCTCCAGCGCGGAGGCGTCCTCCAGGTCGCGGCCCGCCTGCTCGGCGAGCGCCCTCAGCTCGTCGTCCGTCCGGGGCTTGTGAGCCGTCGTCATATCCCGTCCCCTCCCGTGGTGTCCCGCCGAACCCCGCGGGCCAGCAGCCCCAGGAACTTCAGCCGGAAAGCGCGATTGCAGGCCGCGCACTCCCAGGCGCCGTGACCTTCCTCCTCGCTCGGGCGGAGGTCCTCGTCGCCGCAGTACGGGCAGTAGAAGGGCGCCGCGCGCTCGCTCACGACAGCGCCTCCTCGGAGGCCCGGGCCGCCCAGGCGGCGAACCGCTCGCCCTCCTCGCGCTCCGCCTGGAAGCGCTTGAGGACCCGCTCGATGTAGTCGGGCAGCTCCTCGGAGGTCACCTTCAGGCCGCGCACCTTGCGCCCGAAGCCGGCCTCCAGGCCGAGCGCGCCGCCCAGGTGCACCTGGTAGCCCTCGACCTGCTCGCCCCGGTCGTTCAGGACCAGCTGGCCCTTGAGACCGATGTCCGCCACCTGGATACGCGCGCAGGCGTTCGGGCAGCCGTTGAGGTTGATGGTGATCGGCTCGTCGAACTCGGGGAGCCGGCGCTCCAGCTCGTCGATGAGCGAGGAGCCGCGCTGCTTGGTCTCGACGATGGCGAGCTTGCAGAACTCGATGCCGGTGCAGGCCATGGTGCCGCGCCGGAACGAGGACGGCCGGGCCGTGAGGTCCAGCGCCTCCAGACCGTCGACGAGCGAGTCGACCCGGTCCTGCTCGACGTCGAGGACGATCATCTTCTGCTCGACGGTGGTGCGCACCCGGCCGGAGCCGTGCGCCTCCGCGAGGTCGGCGATCTTCGTCAGGGTGGCGCCGTCGACCCGGCCGACGCGCGGCGCGAAGCCGACGTAGAAGCGGCCGTCCTTCTGGCGGTGCACGCCGATGTGGTCGCGCCACTGCCGGGAGGGCTGGTCCGGGGCGGGCCCGTCGGTGAGCTTGCGCTTCAGGTACTCGTCCTCCAGCACCTGGCGGAACTTCTCCGCGCCCCAGTCGGCGACCAGGAACTTCAGGCGGGCGCGGTTGCGCAGCCGCCGGTAGCCGTAGTCGCGGAAGATCGAGATGACGCCCTCGTAGACGTCGGGGACCTCGTCGATCGGCACCCAGGCGCCGAGCCGCACGCCGAGCTTGGGGTTGGTGGACAGGCCGCCGCCCACCCACACGTCGAAGCCGGGGCCGTGCTCGGGGTGGCGGACGCCGACGAAGGCCACGTCGTTGATCTCGTGCACCACGTCCAGCAGCGGGGAGCCGGAGATCGCGGTCTTGAACTTGCGGGGGAGGTTGGAGTACGCCGGGTTGTTCAGGACCCGGCGCTTCATCTCCTCGAGCGCCGGGGTGGCGTCGATGATCTCGTCCTCGGCGATGCCGGCGACGGGCGAGCCGACCATCACGCGCGGGGTGTCGCCGCACGCGGTGACCGTGGACAGGCCCACGGCCTCCAGGCGCTCCCAGATCGCGGGCACGTCCTCGATCCTGATCCAGTGGTACTGGACGTTCTGCCGGTCGGTGATGTCGGCGGTGCCGCGGGCGAACTCCTGCGAGATCTCGCCGATGACGCGCAACTGCCGGGTGGTGAGCGCTCCGCCGTCGATGCGCACGCGCAGCATGAAGTACTCGTCGTCCAGCTCCTCCGGCTCCAGGACCGCGGTCTTGCCGCCGTCGATCCCGGGCTTGCGCTGGGTGTACAGACCCCACCAGCGCATCCGGCCGCGCAGGTCGTTGGGGTCGATCGAGTCGAAACCGCGCTTGGAGTAGATCGTCTCAATGCGTGTCCGCACATTGAGACCGTCGTCGTCCTTCTTGAACTGCTCGTTGCCGTTGAGCGGGGTGAAGTGCCCCGCGGCCCACTGACCCTCACCGCGGTGACGGCTCACCTTGCGGCGGGGAGTCGCGGCGGCAGGGTTCTGCGGGGTGGCGGCCATGGTTGATACGTCCTTCGGGACAGGCGGAATGCGGCTCTGACCTGCGCGTATGGGCATTTTGGGGCATACGTGCGCACCGTCGCGCAAGGGCAGACAGAAGAGGGGGAACCGGGAGCTGGCGAGCTGTCAGCGGGCCGGACAGATGGCGCTGGACATGCGGCCGAGGTCGACGTGGCGTCGACTCACCAAGGCAATTCCAGTTCCAGGCATGACGGAAGCGTGGCATGGCGATCTGGACACAGTCCAGCTTCGTCCGAGATGTGGACACCCCTGTCTCGCAGAGCAAGACAGGGGTGGTGTCGGTCACATTGGCCGCAGGAGCCTTGTACCACCAGGTCAGGCAGGGTATGCACCCGGCCACGGGCCGGGCGTGGCGATCTCCGGTTCCTCCTCGACCCGGGTGTCGAAGAGCTTGAAGCCCCGGCGCAGGTAATTGTCCATCGCGAAGGCGCCGTCCTTGCTGCACGTGTGCAGCCACACCCGCTTCGTCGGCGTCCGCTCCGGCCAGCGGTCGGCCAGGTCCCAGGCTCGCGCGGTGCCGTACGACAGCAGGTACCCGCCGATCCGGCGGCCCCGGAAGGCCGGGAGCAGCCCGAAGTAGACGATCTCCACCGCCCCGTCGTCCTGCGGGTCGAGCTGGACGTAACCGGCGGGCGTGCCCCGGTCGTAGGCCACCCAGGTCTCCGCGCCCGGGCGCCGCAGTTCCTCCTCCCACTGGGCGTACGTCCAGCCGAGCCGGTCGGTCCAGCGGATGTCCCCGCCCACCGCGGTGTAGAGGAAGCGGCTGAACTCGGGGGAGGGCACCTCGGCGCGGACGACCCGGATGCCGCCCTCGGGCTCGGCGGCCGGGAGCAGGTCCGTCGGCGAGGTCTGCTCCAGCGACCAGGTGGTCACGGGGATGTTCGTCATACGGTCAGGGAATCATCTATTCCAGGGCGCTGTCGACGACGTCCAGCCCCAGCGAGAACAGCATGCGCCCCGACTGCGACCACACCTGCCCGGTCCGCGCCCCGTGGGAGAGCGACCCGGCCGGGCCGCTCCAGCACTGGTACGTCCCGTCCGGCCCGCACTGCGCCGCCGCGGCGCCGTCGCCGTCCAGCCGCACCAGGGTCCCGTGCCCGTCGAAGGCGCCCGCCCCCCGTGCCAGGTACCAGCGGGACCGGTGGGCGAGCACGCCGTGCACCTCCGCCGCCTCGGTCTCGTAGGCCTCGACCGGCTGGGGGTCCACGAGCCCGGCGCCCGGGCCGGACGGGGCGCTGCCGAGGGAGTAGCGCCACAGGCGGGCCGGCCGGTCGGCGTCCGCCGGCACCGCCTCGCCCACCGCGAGGCTGTCCGGGACGGTGGAGCGGTCCAGGGACAGGGCGCCGATCCGGGCCCCGCCGGCGAGCCGGTACGCGGCCACCGCGGACAGGGTGAAGCCGGTGCCGTCCCGCCGTATGCGGTCCATGTCGTAGACGTACAGCGTCCGGCCGTCGTCCCCGGTCGCCAGCAGCTTGTCCTGATACCAGACCAGCCCGGACAGCGGCGAGCGCAGCGGCCGCACGGAACGCCCGCCGTCCGCGGGAACGACCGGCAGCACCCAGGCGTACGTCATGCGCTCGGCGTCCACCACGGCGATCCGGGCCCGGCCGCGCGCGTCGCTCCACCCCGACAGCAGCACCCGGTGCCCGCCCCAGCGCCCGTCGTGGACGGCGTCCCAGGAGCCGGTGACCGCCCCGGCCCGGGCCCCGCCCGTGTCGCCCTCGTCCCAGCACCAGGCGCGGCCGGCCGCCGGGGTCACGGGCAGCGCGGCGCGCTCGGCGGCGGCGCAGTCGGCGGCGGGGCGCAGGGCGTGGCCGGCGCTCGCGACGACGTCGGCGACCCGCACGGCCGGGACCGGGGAAGCCGGGTAGGCCTCGTGGTGCAGCCGCAGCTCCCGGAGCGCGGTCGCCGACGTGAGCGGCTTCAGCGGCCCCGGCCGGGCGCTGTCCGTCGCCTGGGAGGCGCTGATCATGGTGGCGGCGGCGGTGAGCGCGAGCGCGGTCCCGGCCAGGGTGGCGCGCAGCGCCCGGCCCCGCTTGCGCCTGCGATGACGGCCGCGATGCTTCATGAGTCCTCCCGGGGAACCAACTGCGCCGTGTGGTCCGTACGTTGAGCATGGCGCGGCTGGGGTGGCCCGTAGGGGATGCTACGGCAGGGACCCCCGGGCGCGGACGAAGACCCCGCAATTCCCACCCGGCAGGGGGCCCGCCGCCTGCGCCGGTTCCCCGGTCGCCGCATCGTGGGGTCAGCGCGCCGGGGCCGTGACCCGCGCCCGGGCGACGGCCGGGGCGGTGGAGTGCGGCAGCAGGTCACGGGGGTCGCGGGGCCGCAGCACGGTCACGTCGACGTCCTCGCAGAAACGATAAGGCCGGTGCTCCAGGAATCCCCCGAGGTACCGCCGCACCCGCGACAGCTCGGCCCGCACGGTCACCGTGCGCGCCGCGTCGCCGAACACGTCCTCGGCCAGCTCCGCCGCACTGCGCCCGGCCCGGTGCACGGCCAGCAGGTACAGCAGTTCGGCGTGCCGGGGACTCAGCTCGTGCGTCCACGACCCCAGGCTGCCGGACACCGTCACCGTCCACCGGCGCGGCCGCGTCACGTCCAGCTCGACGCGGGTGAAGGCGTCCCGCGGCAGCGGCTCGTCCCCGGCCACCCGCACCAGCCAGCCGCCCTCCAGCGGCTCCACCGCGCACATGCCCAGCGCCGGAAACGGGCGGCGGCCCGCCGACAGCGACGCGGGCAGCGCGATCCGGCTGGTGTAGGGCATCCCCGTCACCGCCGCCGTCCAGCCCTCCCGGTCCACCACCAGCGCCCGCCCGCCCAGCCGGGCCAGCGCCGGGGCCGCCACCGCGCGCAGTCGCTCCAGGGCCGTCACATGCCGCTCGCGCAGCCGGGCCTCGGCGAGCTTGGCCACCGAGTCCACCCAGGCCAGGGTGGCCGGATGCATGGTCTCCAGCGGGCCGCTGACGTCCACCACCCCGATCAGCCGCCCGTCACGGGGATCGGTGATCGGCGCCCCGGCACACGTCCAGGTGGTGTGCGAGCGCACGAAGTGCTCGGCCGCGAACACCTGCACGGGCCGCCGCACCACGGCCGGAGTGCCCACCCCGTTGGTGCCCACCGTGGTCTCCCGCCAGTCCGCGCCCAGCAGGAACCCCAGCGCGTCCGCCTTGCGCAGCACCGCCGCGCTGCCCTCCCGCCACAGCACCCGCCCGTCCGCGTCGGCGACCACCATGATGTGGTGCGCGGCGTCCGCCGCCTTCACCAGGCCCTCCCGCAGCACCGGCAGCACATGCCGCAGCGGGGACTCAGCACGCCGCCGCCGGACCTCCTCCGCGGTGAGCAGCCCCGACCGGAAATCGTGCTCGGGATCCACCCCGCTGCGCAGCATGCGTCCCCAGGACTCGCCGATCACCGGCCGGGGCGCGAGCGGCGCGCGCTGTCCGGACAGGGCGGCGTCGCGCACCTCGCTGAGCACCCGCGCCGCCCGCGCCGCGTCCGAGGCGGCGAGCCGCGTCACCGCGTCGGTGGCGGCGAGCCGCGTCGCGTGCAACGGCCAGTTCGCCACAGTGGTCCTCCGGGGGAATCGACTCTCGGGCAACCGGTGTCAAACCCTCGGGCCGTCGGTTTCCGGTCGCGGGTCCATGGGTGGTCCCATACTGCCGCTCACGGGGGACGGAGGGGCACAGTCCGGTCACCGGCACCCGATGAGTTGCAACCCCTTGCAACCCTGGTGAACCCGTATACGGTGGTTGAAACTTGAGCGACGTCGCCCGTGCGGCGCTCGTGGCCTCAGCGGGCCGAAAGCGGCGGGGGTGGTGCCGTGTCGGCGCGGCACCACCCCCGCTGACCTCGACGAACGCTCAGTCGATGGGCCGCGCCCGAGTCACGATCGCGCCCAGGTCCAGGGTGTGCGGCAGCGTCCCGAACGACGCACCCCCGTCCCCGCCCAGCCGGGCGGCGCAGAACGCGTCGGCCACCTCCGGCGGGGCGAACCGCACCAGCAGCGAACCCTGCAGCACCAGCGCCAGCCGCTCCACCACGCGCCGGGCGCGCGCCTCCACGCCCTCCAGATCGGCCAGCTCGGTGAGCAGCCCTTTGATCGCCGTGTCCAGCCGGTGATCGGCGCCCCGCGCCAGGCCGACCTCCGTCAGCGTGGCGTTCAGCGCGGCCGGCTCCCGCCGCAGCACCCGCAGCACGTCCAGCGCCTGGATGTTCCCCGCGCCCTCCCAGATCGAGTTCAGCGGCGACTCGCGCACCAGCCGGGGCAGCCCGGACTCCTCCACGTACCCGTTGCCGCCCAGGCACTCGGCGGCCTCCACCGCCACCGCCGGGCAGCGCTTGGTCACCCAGTACTTGGCGGCGGGCACCGCGAGCCGCAGGAAGGCGCGCTCCTGCTCGCCCCCGTCGTCCCAGGCGGCCGCCAGCCGCAGCGCCAGCGTGGTCGCCGCCTCCGACTCCAGCGCCAGATCGGCCAGAACGTTGCGCATCAGCGGCCGGTCGGCCAGCTTCCCGCCGAACGCCTCCCGGTGCGCGCAGTGGTGGACCGCCTGCGCCACCGCCTGCCGCATCAGCCCCGCCGAGCCGAGCACACAGTCCAGCCGGGTCGCCGCGACCATCTCGATGATCGTCCGCACCCCCCGGCCCTCCTCGCCGACCCGGCGCGCCCACGTCCCGTCGAACTCCACCTCCGCGGACGCGTTCGACCGGTTGCCCAGCTTGTCCTTCAGCCGCTGGAGGAGGAAGACGTTCCGCGAGCCGTCCGGCAGCACCCGCGGCACCAGGAAGCAGGTCAGCCCCTCGGGGGCCTGCGCCAGCACCAGGAACCCGTCCGACATCGGCGCCGAGCAGAACCACTTGTGCCCGGTCAGCTCGTACGTGCCGTCCTCCGCCAGCGGCGCCGCCACCGTCGTGTTGGCGCGGACGTCGCTGCCGCCCTGCTTCTCGGTCATCCCCATGCCGAACAGCACCCCGGCCTTGCGCGCCGCGGGCCGCAGCTCACGGTCGTACACCGTGGACGTCAGCCGGGGCTCCCACTCCGCCGCCAGGGCCGGGTCGGCGCGCAGCGCGGGCACCGCCGCGTGCGTCATCGACAGCGGACAGCCGTTGCCCGCCTCGACCTGCGTCCACACCAGGAAGGCCGCGGCCCGCCGCACATGCCCGCCGGACCGCGTCCAGGCCGCGGTCAGCCCCGCCGACACGCCCTTGCCGAGCAGCCGGTGCCAGGCCGGATGGAACTCGACCTCGTCGATCCGGTTGCCGTACCGGTCGTGGGTGCGCAGCCGCGGCGGGTGCTCGTTCGCGAGCACCCCCCACTCCTGCACCTGCGCCGACCCGGAGGTCCGGCCGAGCCCGGACAGCTCCGAGCGCGCCTCGTCGAGCAGCTCCGGGGCCAGGTGCCGTTCGACCGCCGCCACCAGCGCCCGGTCGGCGGCGTAGACGTCGTAGCCGGACAGCGGCGGGGCCTGGTTGGTCACGGTGTGGGTGCGACGTGCCATGACGGGAACGTACCCCGCGGTACGAGCCCGGTCACCCGCGGATCCGGCCCCGCACGGCCGGCCCGTCCCACCAGGGTGAGTGCCACCTCGTCCGGCGGATACCTTTGGGTCGTGCAGCCAGCAAGTGAAATCCCCGAACGGCCCTCCGGCCGCCTCCATCGTGCGCGTGCCCTCTACCGGAACGTCTCCAAGCGGAGGACCGCCTGGCTGCTGCTCAAGGACACCGTCAACTCCTGCATCGAGTACCGCATCCTCGGTCTCGCCGCCGAGGCCGCGTTCTTCACGCTGCTGTCGGTGCCGCCGCTGCTGCTCAGCATGATCGGCCTGCTCGGCTACGTCGACGTGTGGACCGGCACCGACACCATCACCAGCCTGGAGACCAACCTGCTGGAGGCGTCGCGCACCGTCCTGTCCGACAAGGGCGTCACCGAGATCGCCCAGCCGATCCTGGACGACGTGATGAAGGGCGGCCGGCCCGACGTCATCTCCATCGGCTTCCTGTTCGCCCTGTGGTCCGGCTCGCGCGCGGTGAACGTCTTCATCGACACCATCACCGTCATGTACGGCCTGGACGGGGTGCGCGGCATCGTCAAGACCCGGCTGATGGCGTTCCTGCTGTTCATCGTGGCGCTGCTGATCGGCTCGGTGGCGCTGCCGCTGATGGTGGCCGGACCGGACGCCGTCGTACGGATCCTGCCCTGGTCCACGACGGTCGTGCAGGTCCTGTACTGGCCCGTGGTGATCGTCCTGTCCATCGTCTTCCTGACGACGCTCTACCACGTGTCCGTCCCCGTCCGCTCCCCGTGGATCGAGGACGTGCCCGGCGCCCTCGTCGCCCTCGCCATGTGGGTCCTCGGCAGCTTCCTGCTGCGCATCTACCTCACCAGCACCATCGAGGGCGCGACGATCTACGGCTCCCTCGCCGCCGCCGTCGCCGTGCTGCTGTGGATCGGCGTGTCCGCCTTCGCCGTGCTCGTCGGTGCCGCCGTCAACGCCGCCATCGACCGGGTCTGGCCGGCCGCCGCGACCGCCGCCGCCCGCGAGGCCAACGAGCGGATGCGCGAGGCCCAGGTGGCCGAGTACGTCGCCCGGGCCGCCGCTGCCGCCCGGGAGGCCGATCCCGACGACCCCGACATGCCCTCCGAGTTCCCCGAGCGCTGGTCCCGCTTCCTGCCCCCGGAGGACGTCACCTCCCGACTGCGCGCCCACGCCAAGGCCACCCCCAAGGACGACGACGGCCCGGCGGAGCACTGACCGGCCGCCGCGGCCCCCGCCGCGGCCCGGACACCACCGCCGGCCGCCCGCCCGGCCCGCGTCACCCTCGGCGACGCGGCGCCCGGCACGTCCGGAGGCGCCCGTCACCACGACGGCCGGCTCCCGGCCCGCGCACCGCCCGTTGTCGCCGCGCCGCCGGGCGGCGTCCTGCCTGTCGCGGGTCATGCCCGGCGCGGCGGTCCGGGTCCCCTCGCGGTGGCCCGCACGGTTCGCCCCGTCCAGCGGCCGAGGGTCCTCGTGGCCCCCGCAGAGTCCTTGCACGGCGGGCGCGGTGCGGTTGCCGTGCACGGGGGCGTCCGAAGGCGACGCGGGCGCAGCACGCCGTGTCCCAGGGCCCCCACGGACAGGCCCGGGCTCGACGCGGCGCCGTCGCCGCCCCGCCGTCTCCCCGGCGCACCGGAGGCCGCCGGCCTCCGGTGCGCCCCGGCGTGCGCCCGGCGGGCCGCGGACCGGAACCGGGACCGCCGGGTGGGGCCCAGCCGACGCCGTCGAGGCCCCACCACTCGCCGTCGGTGCGCCCGCTGTCGCCGCCCGCCG
Organism: Streptomyces glaucescens; assembly: GCF_000761215.1. Lineage (GTDB taxonomy): Bacteria > Actinomycetota > Actinomycetes > Streptomycetales > Streptomycetaceae > Streptomyces > Streptomyces glaucescens_B. Next base: position 6,000,290 of record NZ_CP009438.1, read on the forward strand.
GGCCCCGTGGCCGGACGGCCCGTTCCACGGCGCCTCTACGCTGTCCGGATGGACGCCCTCGCAGCCCTGCTCGCCGGTCCCCGGGCACGCGGCGCCTTCCTGATCCGGGCCTGCTTCGACCCGCCCTGGGCGGTGCGGGTGGAGGACCGGGCACCCCTGACCGTGATGGTCATGGCCCGCGGCGACGCCTGGATCACCCCCGAGGCGGGCGCGCCGGTGCGGCTGGCCGCCGGCGAACTGGCCATCGCCCGCGGCCCCGCCCCGTACACCTGCGCCGACCACCCCGGCACGGAACCGCAGGCGCTGATCCTGCCGGGCGGCGCGTGCCATCACCCCGACGGCCGCCCCTTGAACGGCGCCATGGACCTGGGCGTCCGCACCTGGGGCGGCCGGCCCGACGGGTCGGCGGTGATGCTGATCGGCACCTACCTGTGGCCGGGCGAGACCGGCGGCCGGCTGCTGGACGCGCTGCCGCCCCTGCTCACGGTGACCGCGGACGTCTGGGACTGCCCGCTCACCCCGCTGCTCGCCGAGGAGATCGTCCGGGACGCGCCCGGCCAGGACGTCGTCCTGGACCGGCTGCTCGACCTGCTGGTGATCGCAGCGCTGCGGGCCTGGTTCGCCCGCCCCGGGGCGGAGCCGCCCGGCTGGTACCGGGCACTGGCCGACCCGGTGGCGGGCCGGGCGCTGCGGCTGATGCAGGACGACCCCGCCCGTCCCTGGACGGTGGCCGCGCTGGCCGCCGAGTGCGGGGTCTCGCGCGCCGCCCTCGCCCGCCGCTTCACCGACCTGGTCGGCGAGCCCCCGATGACCCACCTCACCGGCTGGCGGCTCGCCCTCGCCGCCGACCGGCTGCGCGACACCGGCCACACCCTGGAGACGATCGCCCGCCAGGTCGGCTACGGCAGCGCGTTCGCCCTGTCCACGGCCTTCAAGCGGCGGTACGGGGTGAGCCCGCAGGAGTTCCGCGGCCGGGCGTAGGGTGGCCCGCGTGTACACGGAGCGGGCGGCGTCGCCGGTGGGCGCGACGGTGTGGACGTACACCCCGGCCGGGCCCGGCCTCGGACGGGTGCTGCCCGACGGCTGCATGGACCTGCTGTGGAGCGAGGGCCGGCTGAGCGTGGCCGGCCCGGACACCCGGGCCCATCTCCCCGAGGGCCCGCCCGTCGCCTGGGCGGGCGTCCGGTTCCCGCCGGGCGTCGCGCCCGCCCTGCTCGGCGTACCGGCGCACGAACTGCGCGACCGGCGGGTGGAGCTGGCCGAGCTGCGCCCGGCGGCGGAGGTGCGGCGGCTGCGGGCCCGGGTCGAGGCCGCCCCGGACCCGATGGCCGGACTGGAGGCCGCGGCCGGGGATCTCGTGGCCGCCGCCGGCCCGCCGGACCCGCTGCTGCGCCGACTGGCCGCGGCCCTGGAGGCGGGCCGCCCGGTCGCCGCGACCGCCGACGCGCTGGGGATCGGCGCCCGCAGCCTGCACCGCCGTTCCCTGGCCGCCTTCGGTTACGGCCCCAAGACCCTGGCCCGGATCCTGCGGCTGCAGCGCGCCCTCGCCCTGGCCCGGGCCGGAGTGCCGTACGCCGAGACGGCGGCCCGGGCGGGCTTCGCCGACCAGGCGCATCAGGCGCGGGACGTGAAGGACCTGACGGGTGTGCCGCTCCGGCGGCTCCTCGAACACCCGTAGGGGCCCGGTGGCCGGGGCGCCGGGGGTGCGGTCAGCCGGCGGCCGGCAGCGGCGCGAACAGGTCGACGCCGTTGCCGTCGGGGTCGTGGACGACGGCGTACCGCTGGCCCCAGAAGGCGTCCCACGGCTTCAGTTCGCCGTGGCATCCGGCGTCCACCAGCTCCGCGTACAGCGCGTCGACCTCGCCGGGACCGTCACAGCGCAGCGCGAGGGACGTCCGCGAGCCGTGCCCGGACGGCGGCCGCCACCGCGGGTGGAAGGACCGCACGGTCTCCTCGGTGTCCAGCAGCAGCCGCGGCCCGCCGGGAGTCGCGGCCTCCGCGTGCGGCTGCTCCTCGGCTCCCTCGGGGAAGGGGAAGCCGAGGCGGCGGTAGAAGGCGACGGAAGCGGCCATGTCGGAGACGACCAGGCCGACGGCATCGAATCGTGGACTCATACGGTCACGCTAGGCAGGGTGACGACGGGGCGTCTTGAAGGAATCGGACACCGGCCGCACGCGGAAAAGGCACGAGCCCCGTCCTCCGGCTGGAGGGACGGGGCTCGTCTCGGAGCGCCGGGCAGGCCTTGCACCTGCATCTCCCCGCAGGAAGCGGGGCGTCTTTCCTTGGACCACCAACGCCTGACCGGTTTCCGGGAGTTCCGGTGGCCGGGCAAGATCGACTATACCCCAGGGGAGCCGGATCCGTCCAAGGGCCGGGCAGCGTCAGGGTTCCGGCTCCCTCCGGGCGCGGGAAAGATCAGGGTCCGGCTCCCTCCGGGGGTGGGGACGACCGGGGGGCCGGATACCCCCGGGGGCGGATGTGCCGTCCCCGGCCGCCGGGACACAGTGGCCGCATGCGACTTCATGCAGGCGTGACCGCCACCGCGGCCCTCGCCCTCTCCCTGACCCTGGGGGCGGGCACGGCCTCCTCCTTACCCACCTCCTCCCCGCCCACCGGTTCCTCCGCCGCCGCGTCCGCCCCCGCCGGGCCCGTGCGGCCGGCGCTGCCCGCGCCGACGGGACGCCACCCGGTCGGCACCACGGAACTCCACCTCGTCGACCGCGACCGGCCCGACCCGTGGCTCACGGGGCGGGACCGGGAGCTGATGGTGAGCGTCTGGTACCCGGCGCGCACGACGAGCGGACACCCCCGCCCGCCCTACCTCAGGCCCGGCGTCGCCCGGTTCGCCGACGAGTCCGGCTCGTTCGGGCTGGCCCGCCCCGGTGACGTCGACTGGGCCGGCATCCGCACCGCCGCCGTCACCTCCGCTCCGGCGGACCACCGCGGCGGGCGGCCCGTGGTGCTGTACTCGCCCGGTCTCGGCGTGCCCCGCGCCTTCGGCACCTCCACGGCCGTGGAACTCGCCAGCCGCGGCTATGTCGTCGTGACCGTCGACCACACCCACGAGACCGATCCGGTGGAGTTCCCCGGCGGACGCCTGGAACGCCCGGCGGAGCCCATCGACACCGTCGCGGAGCGCCGTACGGCGATCCGGACCCGGGTGGCCGACATCCGCTTCGTCCTCGACCGGCTGGAGGCCCTGCGCGCGGGCGCGAACCCCGATGCCGGGGGCCGCCGTTTGCCCCGCGGACTGGGCAGGGCACTCGACCTGGACCGGATCGGCATGTACGGCCACTCGGCGGGAGGCATCACCTCGGCCGAGACCATGCGGGTCGACGACCGCGTCGACGCGGGCGTCAACATGGACGGCACGCTCCAGTACAGCGACGAGGAGTTCCTGCCCGTCGCCCGCGAGGGCCTGGACCGCCCCTTCATGCTGATGGGCACCGCGCAGCAGACCCACGCCAACACACCGTCCTGGCAGTCCTTCTGGGACCGCTCGACCGGCTGGAAGCGCGATCTGAGCCTGGAGAGGGGCGGCCACTTCAGCTACACCGACTTCCAGACCCACCTGCCCGCACTGGACGCACACCTCGACATCCCGGCCGAGACCCGTGAGATGTACATCGGCACGGTGGACGCCGCGCGCAGCACCGCCGCCCAACGCGCCTACCTCACGGCCTTCTTCGACCGGCACCTGCGCGACCGGCCGCGGCCCCTGCTGGACGCCCCCTCCCCGGCCCACCCCGACATACGCTTCGTCCCCTGACGGGACGGCGGCCGCCCGGGGCGGGCCACGGCCCGGTCGGGGCCCGCCCCGGCGCGGGGGATGATGAGGAGGTGAGCAAGGAACAGACCATGTGCTGGCCGGACGGTTCCGGAGAGGAGCGCTGTGCCCTGTGGCGGTCGGAGAACGGCGCGCCACCGCCGAAGCGGGTGCTGGTGGCCGACGACCGGATGAACGCGGACACCGCGTTCCGCCTGGCGTGCGAGGGGACCGCGCTGTTATGGCGCGGTGACTTCCACAACGCCCGTCAGTTGCTGGGGGCGATGGCGCGCCGCGTCGACCGCAAGCCGCCCAAGCCGGGGGCGTCACCCGAGCAGAGCTTCCACCTCTACCGCCAGGCGCAGTCGAGACGTGCGCGCATCCTCGGCATGCTGCTCCTGCCGGTCGAGCCGGGGCACGTGATCCCCCTGCGCCGGGCCCCGGACGTGCGGCTGGCCTGCGAGCAGGCGTACGGGCGGTGCGACCGGCCCTATGTCGTGTCGCTGCGCGAGCTCCAGGGAGTCCTCGGGGCCGGCGAATGGCGCCGGAAGGGAATCCACGTGCCGGCGCTGGGCGAGGCGATCACGCCGCACTACGGCGTGTTCTCCCCGGTGCGGGGCGAGTACGTCGACCTGGTGGCCGAGGCGCCGCTGCCGTCGCAGGGCACGGCGTTCGACATCGGCACCGGCACGGGCGTGCTCGCCGCCGTCCTGGCCCGGCGCGGCGTGCGGCGGGTGGTGGCCACGGACCTCGACGCGCGTGCGCTCGCCTGCGCGCGGGAGAACATCGACCGCCTGGGCCTGTCGTCCACCGTGGACGTCCGGCAGGCCGATCTGTTCCCCGACGGCCGGGCCTCCCTGGTCGTCTGCAACCCCCCGTGGCTTCCCGGCCGGGCCCGGACGCCGCTCGAACACGCGGTGTACGACCCGGGGAGCCGGATGCTCCGCGGCTTCCTCGACGGGCTGTCCGCCCACCTGGAGCCCGGCGGTGAGGGGTGGCTCGTCATCTCCGACCTCGCCGAGCGCCTGGGGCTGCGCTCCCGCACCGAGCTGACCGAGCTGTTCGACCGGGCCGGCCTGACGGTGGTGGGGCGCCTGGACGCCCGGCCACTGCATCCGCGTGCCCACGACCCCGCCGATCCGCTGCACTCCGCCCGCAAGGCGGAAGTGACCTCGCTGTGGCGGCTGGCGGTACGCCCGGGCGCCGCCGGCTGACCACGCCGGCGGCCGCCCCCTCGGGGGCCTGGCGCCCCGTCAGCCACCCGGGGGTCTGACGCTCCGTCAGGCCCCCGGGCGCCGCCAGTCGGCGAACAACTCCGGCCGCAGCGAGTCCAGAGCGGACTCGAACGCCACGGAGAGCGCCTCCAGATCCGTGTCGGCGCGCAGGTACCACTCCCGGCTGACGACGCGGCCGACCGCCTTGAACACCGCCACGATGAACCGCGGACGGAAGTCGTCGTCCAGGTCGACGCCCTCACGCGCGGCGATGATCCGGGCGAGTCGGCCCTCCATCTCCTCGCTGCGCCGCAGGTACTCCGCGAGGAGCCCGGGGGTGCGCTCGACCAGCCGCATCATCGCCATGTGCAACGCGCCGTCCACGCCCTCCAGTTCACCGTCGCGCACGCGCCCAAGGACGGCCCGGAAGGCACCGCTCATGGCCTGCAGCGGGTTCTCGCCCGCCGGCCGGACCTCCAGCGCGGCGAGGAACGCCTCGTCGATGGCGCTGATGGGGGTGAGGGCCACCTCCTCCTTGCTGGCGAAGTGGCGGAAGAACGTGCGCGGATGCACCTCGACCGCCTCGGCGATCTGCTCCACGGTCGTGTGCTCGTAACCCTGCGCCAGGAACAGCTCCAGGGCCTCGCGGATCAGCTGATCACGCGTACGGCGCAGCTTCCGCTGGCGCAGGCCGGGGCCGTTGGGGGTGCTGCGGGTGCTGGGGGTGTCGGTTTCGGCGGAGTCCACCCGCCAACCCTATCTTGCGCCACCTGGTGACACCTGCATGCGATTGTCAAATGTCACTGACTGCTGTTAGCTTCGGGGCCATGTTCTCCTCGTCACACACGCGTCCGTCCTGCCGGAAATCGTTAGGGGGACGCTGAAATGAGCACGGAAACGCACGACGAGCCGTCAGGCGTCGCACACACCCCCGCTTCCGGTCTGCGTGGACGTCCCTGGCCGACCCTGCTCGCGGTCGCGGTCGGCGTGATGATGGTGGCTCTGGACAGCACCATCGTCGCCATCGCCAACCCGGCCATCCAGCAGGACCTCCACGCCTCGCTGGCCGATGTGCAGTGGATCACCAACGGCTACCTGCTGGCGCTCGCGGTCTCCCTGATCACCGCCGGCAAACTGGGCGACAGGTTCGGGCACCGGCAGACCTTCCTGGTCGGAGTGGCGGGCTTCGCCGTCACCTCCGCGGCCATCGGCCTGTCCGGCAGCGTCGCGGCGATCGTCGTCTTCCGCGTTCTCCAGGGCCTGTTCGGCGCTCTGATGCAGCCGTCGGCGCTGGGCCTGCTGCGGGTCACGTTCCCGCCCGGCAAGCTCAACATGGCGATCGGCATCTGGAGCGGCGTGGTCGGCGCCTCGACCGCAGCCGGACCGATCATCGGCGGGCTCCTGGTGCAGCACGTCGGCTGGGAGGCGGTCTTCTTCATCAATGTGCCGGTCGGCCTCGCGGCACTCGTCGCCGGCCTCGTCATCCTGACCGACGCGCGCGCCGAACGCGCCCCGAAGTCCTTCGACGTCTCCGGCATCGTGCTCCTGTCCGGGGCCATGTTCTGCCTGGTGTGGGGTCTGATCAAGGCTCCGGCCTGGGGCTGGGGCGACCTGCGGACGCTGGGCTTCCTGGCCGCCGCCGTGCTCGCCTTCGCCGGATTCACACTGCGGGAGAGCAGGGCCACCGAGCCGCTGATGCCGCTCGCCATGTTCCGTTCCGTGCCGCTGTCCGCGGGCACCGTGCTCATGGTCCTGATGGCGTTCTCGTTCATCGGCGGACTCTTCTTCGTCACCTTCTACCTGCAGAACGTCCATGGCATGAGCCCGGTCGAGAGCGGTGTGCACCTGCTGCCGCTCACCGGCATGATGATCGTCGGCGCCCCCGTGTCCGGCATCGTGATCAGCCGGTTCGGACCAGGCGGGCCGCTGGTGGTGGGCATGCTCCTGACGGCGGCGTCCCTGTGGGGGATGTCGACGCTGGAAGCGGACAGCGGTATGGGGATCACCTCGCTCTGGTTCGTGCTGCTGGGTCTCGGTCTCGCGCCGGTGATGGTGGGGACGACGGACGTCATCGTCAGCAACGCCCCGGCCGAACTGGCCGGTGTGGCCGGTGGTCTTCAGCAGTCCGCGATGCAGGTCGGCGGAAGTCTCGGCACCGCCGTACTCGGTGTCCTCATGGCCTCCCGGGTCGGCGACGTCTTCCCCGACAAGTGGGCGGAGGCGAACCTGCCGCGGGTGGGTCCGCGGGAGGCCGCGGCGATCGAGGACGCGGCCGAGGTGGGAGCCGTCCCGCCGGCCGGCACCCTCCCCGGCCGGCACGCCGGGACGCTCTCCGAGGTGGTCCACTCCTCGTTCATCTCGGGGATGGGGCTGGCCTTCACCGTGGCCGGTGCCGTCGCGCTCGTGGCCGCCGCCGTCGCCCTGTTCACCAGGAAGGCCGAGCCCGACGAGAGGGCCCCGGAGGAATTCCCGGTCCCGGCGTCCACGGCAGGGCGGGGCTGAAAGCCTCGGTCCCTGTCCGCCGGTGAATGCCGGCGGGGTCCGGTCCGGCGGACCCCGCCGGCACCGCTGTTTCCGCGATGCCCGAACGGAGGGGACGGAGGAAAAGTCCCGGAATCAGAAGGTGTAACGCAGCAGCCGGTGTGCGAAACGCAGTTGCGGAATGCTGCGCATGCCGGCTCCCACCCATTTCTCGACGGGGCGGGCGTCGGCGAGAAACGGGGAATCGAGCATGGACCACTGCTCCTGGAACCGTAATCCCGGCACCCTGCTCTCCAGGGAGCGGGGATTTCCGATTCCCCATCCGAAGGTGGCGCCCGTGGCGCGCAGAAGTTGTGAATATTTGGCGAATCGAAGGGTCCACGGGAGTACGGCGTCGAACATGACCGCACCCGTCGGAAGGTGCCGGATCACCCGCCGGAGCATTTCCTCTCCGTCTGCTTCCCGGAGATAGGGCGTCAGCCCTTCGGCGACCACGAGCGCCGGCCGGTTGCGGGGCACCGTGTCCAGCCAGTCCTCCGTGGTGACCGACGCTCCGATCATCCGGTATCCGTCGCGTTCGGGATAGAGCCGGCTCCTCAGTTCGATGACGTCCGGGACGTCGACGTCGATCCATTCCACTGTGTCGGGCACGTCCATCCGGAATGCCCGGCTGTCCAGCCCGCATGCGAGGTGCAGCACCACCGCGTCCGGATGGACCGCGAGGAATCGACCGGCCCACTCGTCGAGCTTCCTGGCGCGGAACGTCACGATCCGCATGTCCTTGGTGGCTGTTCTGATGCGGCTGAAGTCGTAGTCGATGCGGCGCAGCAGCTCCTCCGCCGTCGCGTCCCCCAGCACGGGTCGCGGTTGTCGATTGTCCAGGGCACGGGCCTGAAGTGTGGCGAGCAGCGTCTCGTGTACGCCGGTCAGCCGGATCGTTTCACCCATGGGACAGCAGCTTCCGAGGGGGCACCGCGTGACGTCAAGAGACCCCCTCGGCGGGCCGTGGCGAAAAGATCTGGACACATTGCCGTACGCAAAGTCGGGACACTTCCAGGTATTCCTCGCCAAACAGCGGGAGCGTTCGGCCAGGCGCTTGGCTCGATCTGATCAACATGTCGGAGGGAGGCGCCGTCGCGGACGGCCTGATCTTTGTCGTCGGAAAGGTAAGGGGATCGCCAAGAGGTAAAGGATTCATAGGGCATGTTCAAAAGCATCGGTCATCAAAAAGGGGGTTCGTGTTTAACTCCGGAGAGTCGAGGGTATACATGCCCATCAATTTTCCGGTCCACTTCTGACCGAGTGTCAGTGACATCTATCCGGTCTCCCCGCCGAAGATTGTTCGATGTTGACTCGACGGACCGGAAGATGTTCATCTGGATGAGCCAAGTGCCGCTCTGCTCGTCGGCCCGAGCAAATCCCCGATCTCATCGCAGGGATGACTCGTGTGCCCGTTTCCGACCGACCGAAAGGCTGCATCTTGTCCACTGAAGAAGTTCCGGTACTGATAGTCGGCGGAGGTCTTACCGGACTGTCCGCGGCACTGTTCCTCAGTCAGCACGGAGTTTCCTGCCGCCTGGTGGAGAAGCACCGGGGAACCACGGTCCTGACCCGGGCCTCGGGGATCAGCTCCCGCACGATGGAACTGTTGCGGGGCGTCGGCCTGGAACGGACCGTGATCGAGCGCGGGCCGAAACTCGTCGAGGGAGCCCGCTGGCGGGAGCTCGGCCAGCCGGCGGACCAGATCCCCTGGGTCGTCATCCGGGCCAACGGCCTGCACGACCTGGAGAACGCGGTGACCGTCGAGGAACCCTCGCTCGACGTCGGCCACCTCAGCCCCACCCGCCCCTACTGGTGCGGGCAGGACCGGCTGGAACCCATCCTCCGCGACGAGGCCGTCCGCCGTGGGGCCCGCATCGACTTCAACACCCGCATGGAGGCGTTCACGGCGGACGAGAGCGGGGTCACCGCCACGATCGTCGACCAGGCCACCGGCGAGCAGAGCACGGTCCGCGCCCGGTACCTGATCGCGGCGGACGGGGTGCGCAGCCCGGTGCGGGAGACGCTGGGGATCACGCGCACCGGGCACGGCACGATCGGCAACGCCATGAGCGTCCTGTTCAAGGCGGACCTGCGGGACACCGTCAAGGGCCGGCGCTTCGTCATCTGCTACCTGCCGAACCCCGACGAGCCCGGCGTCCTCCAGCTCCCGGAGGTGCCGGCCGTCCTCCAGCTCTTCGACGAGGACCGCTGGATCTTCGGCTTCTTCTTCGACCCCCGCGAGACCTCGCCCGAGCAGTTCACCGACGAGCGCTGCGCGCAGATCATCCGGACCGCGACCGGGCTCCCCGGCCTCCCGGTCGAGGTGCAGATGGCCAGGCCCTGGGAGATGTCCCACAACAGTGCCCGCTCCTACCGCAGCGGCCGGGTCTTCCTGGCCGGCGACGCCGCCCACGTGCACCCACCGGCCGGTGCCTTCGGAGCGAACGGCGGTATCCAGGACGCCCACAACCTGGCCTGGAAGCTGGCGGCCGTCCTGAAGGGAACGGCCGGCGACGCCCTGCTCGACACCTACGAGCAGGAACGCCTGCCGATCGGTGCCGCCGTCGCCGACCAGGCGTGGATCCGGCACACCTGGAGGCTGAACGACTCCGAGGAGCTGCGCCGCGCGCTGCGCGAGTCGACGCTGGTCGCCACCGGTTACCGGTACACCTCCGACGCGGTCCTCGGTGCCGCCTACCCGGAGCCCATCCCCGCGGCGCACGACCTCACCGGCCGGCCGGGGTACCGCGTGCCCCACGTCTGGCTGGGCCGGGGCGGGGAGCGCGTCTCGACGGTCGACCTCGGCGGGGACGCGTTCGTCGTGCTCGCCGGGCCGGACGGAGGCGAGTGGCAGGCCGCGGCCGACAAGGTCGCGCAGGACCTGGGCGTGCCGGTGCACTGCCACCCGGTGGGCGGCGACGGGCAACTGACCGATCCCGACGGCGCGTTCCTCGGCACCACGGGCCTCACCCGGAACGGGGCGCTGCTGATCCGGCCGGACGGCTTCGTGGCGTGGCGGGCCGAGTACCTGCCGGAGGACGCCGCCGGGGAGCTGCGGTCCGCACTGGAGCGGATCCTGGCGCGGACCTCCGGCACGCCCGGCGGCACGGCGCTGGAGGGCTGACCGCATGGCGACCATCTCCCCCTCGCCGGACCTGTTCACCCTCGTCAACGTCTTCGGCGTCGCCCCCGAGAAGCAGCGGGAACTGCGCGACCACCTGGTGCAGGTGACCGAGGACCTGATCCGGCACATGCCGGGTTTCGTCTCCGCGACCTTCCACCTCAGCCGCGACGGCGAACAGGTCGTCAACTACGCACAGTGGCGGTCGGAGGCCGACTTCCGCGCCATGCACGCCGACCCGCGGCTGCAGCCCCACTTCGACTACTGCCGGTCCGTGTCCCGGCCGAAGCCGATCTTCTGCGAGGTCACCCACTCCTTCGGCGCCACGTCACCGGAGGGAGCGTGACCATGGCCTACCGGGCACTGATGGTCCTGCGCATGGACCCGGCGGACGCGGAGCACGTGGCAGCCGCCTTCGCCGAGCACGACACGACCGAACTGCCGCTGGAGATCGGGGTGCGACGGCGGGTCCTGTTCCGCTTCCACGATCTGTACATGCACCTCATCGAGGCCGACGACGACATCATGGAGCGGCTCTACCAGGCGCGCAGCCACCCGCTGTTCCAGGAGGTCAACGAGCGCGTGGGGCAGTACCTCACGCCGTACGCGCAGGACTGGGAGGAGCTGAAGGACTCCAAGGCGGAGGTCTTCTACAGCTGGACCGCCCCCGACTCCTGACCGCCGGCCATCCGTGACCACCGCTCAGCACGAAGGAGAACAGACCGTGGCAGCCGCCGCCAAGATCGCCATGTCCAGTGTGGCGCCCAGTCACCGGCAGGGGGGCAGCACCCGCGCCCTGCTGACGCCGTCGTCGGTGGGTGCGACCTCCGGATTCCTCGGCCACATCGAACTGGCGCCCGGGGAGTCCGTCACCGAGCACTACCACCCGTTCTCGGACAAGTACCTGTACCTGATCGAAGGGAGCCTCGTGGTCCGGGTGAACGGCGAGGAGGTGCGCCTGGAGCGGGACGAGGCCCTGTTCGTGACCCGGGGCCAGCGGCACCGCATCGAGAACCGAGGAAACGTTCCTGCACGGGTGGTCTTCCAGATCTCGCCGCTCGCCCCGCGGCCCGAACTCGGCCATGTCGACACCGAGCCCGTGCCGAACCCGGCGGCGGCGCCGCCGAAGGTGGGAGGCTGAGATGACCCGGCACGCGGAGAAGCGGGTGGTGATCACCGGCATCGGTGTGCGAGCCCCGGGAGGCGCCGGAACCGCGGCCTTCTGGGACCTGCTCACCGCCGGACGCACCGCCACCAGGACGATCTCCCTGTTCGACGCCGCGCCCTACCGGTCCCGGATAGCCGGAGAGATCGACTTCGACCCGATCGGCGAGGGCCTGTCGCCCCGGCAGGCGTCGACGTACGACCGGGCCACGCAGCTCGCCGTCGTCTGCGCCCGCGAGGCGCTGAAGGACAGCGGGCTGGACCCGGCCGCGGTGAACCCGGAACGGATCGGGGTGAGCATCGGCACCGCCGTCGGCTGCACCACCGGCCTCGACCGCGAGTACGCGCGGGTCAGCGAGGGCGGCTCGCGCTGGCTGGTCGACCACACGCTCGCGGTGGAGCAGCTCTTCGACTACTTCGTCCCGACCTCCATCTGCCGGGAGGTCGCCTGGGAGGCGGGGGCCGAGGGACCGGTGACGGTGGTGTCGACCGGGTGCACCTCGGGCCTCGACGCCGTCGGATACGGCACGGAGCTCATCCGGGACGGGCGCGCCGACGTGGTCGTCTGCGGCGCCACCGACGCGCCGATCTCCCCCATCACCGTGGCCTGCTTCGACGCCATCAAGGCGACGTCGGCCAACAACGACGACCCGGCCCACGCCTCCCGCCCCTTCGACCGCAACCGCGACGGCTTCGTGCTCGGGGAGGGCTCGGCGGTCTTCGTCCTGGAGGAGCTGTCCGCCGCCCGCCGGCGAGGAGCGCACGCCTACGCGGAGGTCCGCGGCTTCGCCACACGGTCGAACGCCTTCCACATGACCGGTCTGAAGCCGGACGGCAGGGAGATGGCGGAGGCCATCACCGCCGCCCTGGACCAGGCCCGCCGCACCGGCGACGACCTGCACTACATCAACGCGCACGGCTCCGGCACCCGGCAGAACGACCGGCACGAGACGGCGGCCTTCAAGCGCAGCCTGGGGCAACGGGCGTACGACGTGCCCGTCAGCTCCATCAAGTCCATGATCGGCCACTCGCTCGGAGCGATCGGCTCCCTCGAACTGGCCGCCTGCGCGCTGGCGATCGAACACGGCGTGATCCCGCCCACCGCCAACTACGAGGAACCCGACCCCGAATGCGACCTCGACTACGTGCCGAACGTCGCGCGGGAACAGCGGGTCGACACCGTGCTCAGCGTCGGCAGCGGATTCGGCGGCTTCCAGAGCGCCGCGGTGCTGGCCCGGCCGAAGGAGACCCGCTCATGAGCGCGCCGGCCCCCGTCGTGGTCACCGGCCTGGGCATCGTGGCACCCAACGGCACCGGCACCGAGGAGTACTGGGCGGCCACGCTCGCCGGCAAGAGCGGCATCGACGTCATCCAGCGGTTCGACCCCCACGGCTACCCCGTCCGGGTGGGAGGCGAGGTGCTGGCCTTCGACGCCGCCGCCCATCTCCCCGGGCGCCTGCTGCCGCAGACCGACCGCATGACCCAGCACGCCCTGGTGGCCGCCGAATGGGCCCTGGCCGACGCCGGGCTGGAGCCCGAGAAGCAGGACGAGTACGGCCTCGGCGTCCTGACGGCCGCCGGCGCGGGAGGGTTCGAGTTCGGCCAGCGCGAGATGCAGAAACTCTGGGGAACGGGCCCGGAACGCGTCAGCGCCTACCAGTCGTTCGCCTGGTTCTACGCGGTGAACACCGGCCAGATCTCCATCCGCCACGGCATGCGCGGGCACAGCTCCGTGTTCGTCACCGAGCAGGCCGGCGGTCTCGACGCCGCCGCCCACGCGGCCCGCCTGCTGCGCAAGGGGACCCTGAACACCGCCCTGACCGGCGGATGCGAAGCCTCCCTCTGCCCCTGGGGCCTGGTCGCCCAGATCCCGAGCGGCTTCCTGAGCGAGGCCACCGACCCGCACGACGCCTACCTGCCCTTCGACGCGCGGGCGGCCGGGTACGTGCCCGGCGAGGGCGGAGCCATGCTGGTCGCCGAGCGGGCGGACTCCGCACGCGAACGGGACGCCGCCACGGTCTACGGGAGGATCGCCGGGCACGCCTCCACCTTCGACGCCCGCCCCGGCACCGGCCGGCCCACCGGGCCGGCCCGGGCCATCCGCCTGGCCCTCGAAGAGGCCCGGGTCGCGCCCGAGGACGTCGACGTGGTCTACGCCGACGCCGCTGGAGTGCCGGCCCTCGACCGCGCGGAGGCGGAGGCCCTCGCCGAGGTCTTCGGGCCCGGGGCCGTACCGGTCACCGCGCCCAAGACGATGACCGGACGGCTCTACGCCGGGGGAGCGGCCCTCGACGTCGCGACCGCGCTGCTGTCCATCAGGGACTGTGTCGTCCCGCCGACCGTCGGCACCGGTGCGCCCGCGCCGGGGCTCGGCATCGACCTGGTGCTCCACCAGCCCCGTGAGCTGCGGGTGGACACCGCCCTGGTCGTCGCGCGGGGCATGGGCGGATTCAACTCCGCCCTGGTCGTCCGGCGCCACGGCTGACCGAGCCGCCGCCCCCGCTCTCCGCGCCCGAGCGCGCATCACCTCATCACACCACTCATCCGGAGGTTCACCGTGCCCCAGATCGGCCTGCCCCGACTCGTCGAGATCATCAGGGAATGCGCAGGAGACCCCGACGAACGGGACCTGGACGGCGACATCCTCGACGTCACCTACCAGGACCTCGGCTACGACTCCATCGCCCTGCTGGAGATCTCCGCGAAGCTGGAACAGGACCTCGGGGTGTCGATACCGGGGGAGGAGCTGAAGACCCCCCGGCACACCCTCCACCTCGTCAACACCGAGACGGCCGGGGAGGTCGCCTGACATGGCAGCGCGCACGGACAACTCCATCGTCGTCAACGCGCCGTTCGAGCTCGTCTGGGACGTCACCAACGACATCGAGGCATGGCCGGAGCTGTTCTCCGAGTACGCCGAGGCGGAGATCCTCCGGCAGGACGGCGACGGCTTCGACTTCCGGCTCAAGACCCGCCCCGACGCGAACGGAAGGGTCTGGGAGTGGGTCTCCCACCGTGTGCCCGACAAGGGCTCCCGCACGGTCCGGGCGCACCGCGTCGAGACCGGGCCCTTCGCCTACATGAACCTGCACTGGACCTACCGGGCCGTGGCCGGGGGCACCGAGATGCGGTGGGTGCAGGAGTTCGACATGAAGCCCGGGGCCCCGTTCGACAACGCGCACATGACCGCTCACCTCAACACGACGACACGGGCGAACATGGAGCGCATCAAGAAGATCATCGAGGACAGGCACCGGGAAGGACAGCGGACCCCGGCGTCCGTCCTGCCCACCGAACTGCACGCCCAGCAACTGCTGTTGCTGGCCGCCTCCGGGCGCCTGGCGCGGATCGTCCACGTGCTGACCGAGCTGAGGATCGCCGATCTCCTCGCCGACGGCCCCCGTCACGTCGCGGAACTGGCCAAGGAGACGGACACCCACGAGCTCTCCCTCTACCGCGTCCTGCGCAGCGCCGCCTCCGTCGGCGTCTTCGCGGAGGGGCCCGTCAGGACCTTCTCCGCGACGCCCCTGTCGGACGGACTGCGCACCGGCAACCCGGACGGTGTGCTGCCCCTGGTGAAGTACAACAACATGGAGCTGACCAGGCGGCCCTACGACGAGATCATGCACAGTGTGCGCACCGGCGAACCGGCCTTCCGGCGGGTGTTCGGCAGCTCGTTCTTCGAGCACCTGGAGGCCAACCCGGAAGCCGGCGAGTTCTTCGAGCGGTTCATGGCCCACTGGAGCCGCCGGCTCGTCCTCGACGGACTCGCCGACCAGGGCATGGAGCGCTTCTCGCGCATCGCGGACCTCGGCGGTGGCGACGGCTGGTTCCTCGCCCAGATCCTCCGGCGCCACCCGCACGCCACGGGCCTGCTCATGGACCTCCCGCGGGTGGCCGCGTCGGCCGGCCCCGTCCTGGAGGAGGCCAAAGTCGCCGACCGGGTCACCGTGCTGCCCGGCGACTTCTTCACGGACCCCGTCCCCACCGGCTACGACGCCTACCTCTTCAAGGGCGTGCTGCACAACTGGTCCGACGAGCGGGCCGTGACCGTGCTGCGCCGGGTCCGGGAGGCCATCGGCGACGACGACGCACGCCTGCTGATCTTCGACCAGGTCATGGCCCCCGAGAACGAGTGGGACCACGCCAAGCTGCTGGACATCGACATGCTGGTGCTCTTCGGAGGCCGCGAACGGGTGCTGGCCGAGTGGCGGCAGCTGCTGCTCGAGGCGGACTTCGACATCGTCAACACGCCCTCCCACACCTGGACCACGCTGGAGTGCCGCCCCGTCTAGGGCCTGTCCGGATCGTCCCGGCGCCGCGGGGTCCGGCACCCGGCCGGACCCCGCCCGAACCGCCAGCCCCCACGTTCAAGGAGAGCCGAGCACACCATGACACCGCACACGCACGTCCGCGGACCGGGCGACATCCTCCAGCTGACCATGGCCTTCTACGGATCGCGCGCCCTCATCAGCGCGGTCGAACTGGACCTGTTCACCCTGCTCGCCGGGAAACCGCTGCCGCTCGGCGAGCTGTGCGAGCGGGCGGGCATCCATCCTCGCGGCGCGCGGGACTTCCTCGACGCCCTGGTGGCACTGGGACTCCTGGAGCGCGAGGGCGAGGACACCTACCGCAACAGCCCGGCCGCCGACCGCCATCTGGACCGGCGCAAGCCCGGGTACGTCGGCGGCTACGCCCGGCTCGCGGACACCAAGCTGTTCCCCGTCTGGGCACGGCTGACGGAGGCCCTGCGCACGGGCGAGAAGCAGGTGCCGAGCCAGGGCGGCTTCTTCGGCGGCTACGCGGACCCGGAGGCGGCCCGCGGCTTCCTCGGCGCCATGGACGCCGTCAACGGCGGCGTCGGGCACAGCCTGGCCGGCGCGCTCGACTGGACGGAGTACTCCTCCTTCGTCGACCTCGGCGGCGCGCGCGGCAACCTCGCCGCGCACCTGCACCGGGCTCACCCGCACCTGCGGGCCACCTGTTTCGACCTGCCGGAGATGGAACCCTTCTTCCAGGAGCACATGAAGTCCCTGGAGACGACGGACCAGGTGCGCTTCGCCGGGGGCGACTTCTTCACCGACCCCCTGCCGCGCGCGGACGTGTTCATCGTCGGGCACATCCTCCACTACTTCGGTCTCCGGCAGCGCGAGGCGCTGATCGCCCGCATCCACCAGGCGCTCACCCCGGGCGGTGCCGTCCTCGTCT
Organism: Streptomyces glaucescens; assembly: GCF_000761215.1. Lineage (GTDB taxonomy): Bacteria > Actinomycetota > Actinomycetes > Streptomycetales > Streptomycetaceae > Streptomyces > Streptomyces glaucescens_B. The sequence goes on from NZ_CP009438.1 coordinate 6,017,286, forward strand.
ACGACCGGATGATCGACGACGACCGGCGCAGTGCCGCACTGAGCCTGCTCGGCAGCCTCAACATGCTGCTGACCTCCGACGAGGGACGCGAGTACACCCCCGCGGAGTGCGTCCGGTGGCTGTCCGACGCCGGATTCACCGACGTCCGCACCACCGCGGTGAGCGGGCCCGACACCCTCGCGATCGGCCGCAAACCCCGGTGAGGTGGCTCGGCAGGACCGTCTGGCTGGGGCTGATCGGCCTCGGCGCGTTCTGGACCGGGCACCTGCCCCCCGGCCCGTACGGGCAGGACCGGGCCGGGTCCGCCCCGCCGGCCGGACACCCGGAACGGCTCGTCCCCACGGCGCTCACCGCCCAGGAGCTGATCCTGTCGCGCGAGCTGGGCTGGACCCGCTGACCTGCCGGGAACCCCGGCCCGGTGCGCGGCGGGCACCCCGGACCGGGGCACGTCCGCGTCCGCGGGAGTGCTCGGCGGACGTACCGGCCCGCCCGGCCTCCCCGGCGGCGACGCGGCGCCGTCGGGTGCGTGGCCGAGCCGCGCGCCCCGTGGCCGCGGCCGGCGCCGCGGGGACCTCTCACGGGATCCCGTGCCTGGCCGCGCCCCGGTCGGGGAGGCGAGGACCACCAGCGCGCGGCCGGGCCGCGCGGTCAGGTGAAGGTGACCGGGCCGCGCGGTGTGCCGACCGTGAAGGAGAACCCGGCCGGCCCCTCGGCGAGGGCCAGCCCGGTGTCCAGGGCGGCCAGCAGGGGGCGGATCTCCGCCGGGTCGGGAGCCGTCGCCGACAGCCGCAGCAAGGGGGTGACGGGCAGCCCGGCGGCGGTGGGGTGGCGGGAGGCGCCCCAGTCGATGAGGAAGGGCACCAGCCCGGACGGGTGGGCGGAACCGTCCGTCAGCCGCCACTCCAGCAGGGCGCCGTCGGGCGTGCGGCGGCTCATCGCCCGGGCGGGACCGGGATCGTGGCCGCGGGCGCGGGCCGAGGCGATCGCCGCGTCCAGGTCGGTCGTGCGGATCGCCCAGGTCACGGTGCGCGGGCCGGGCAGCAGGTCCACGCCGAACGGCCGCGGGCCGGCCGGGGCGGGCTGCTCCGGGTCCGGGCCGATGATCTCCAGGTACCCGGCGCCGCCCAGGCCGACGAGGTGGTTGCGGGTACCGAGGCCGACATGGGTGCCGCCGGCGGCCGGGGTCACCCCGGTCCGCCGGGTGAAGTCGGCGAGGGTCGCCGCCAGGTCCGGGGTGGCGAGGACGAGGTGGTCCAGGTGTGCCGGAATCGTGTTCACCGCCGCGAGGTTACGCCGACTCCCGCCCCGCCGGGGAACATCCGTACGGGATGATGAGGGGATGATCCGTCCGCCGCGTGCCCTGACGTACGCCTCGCTGCCGCTGTCCGTGCTGCTTCTCACCGGCTGCGGGAGCCAGGGCCGGGCGGCCGACCCGGGGGAGGTCGCCGCCCGCGCACAGCGGCTGGGCATCGCCCCGGAACACGTGTACGCCATCGAAGCGGACGGGTTCGCCGTGGCCCCGCAGTCCGTCGGCGTCCACGGCGACGACGGCTTCTCCGCGGTGTACGTCTCCCGGTCCACCGGCGACCGGATCCAGCTCCGGGTCGACCGCACCGGGACGACCGCGGCGACCTGCCCGGAGCAGCCGGCCGGGGCGTCCTCGCCGGGCGGTTCGGCCACCTGCCGCAAGGACGGCGACGCCTGGTACCGCACCTCCGGCGACCAGCGTGAGTACGCCGTCCCCAAGGAGGGCCACGTCGTCCTGGTGGGCGCGGGGCCCGGCGTCGGCCGGGACGTGCTGCGCGAGGCCGCCCTCGGTGCCCACCGCCCCACGGCCGACGAGCTCGACGCCCTGCTGCCGCGCGGCGGGGCCGGCACCGAGCCCGTGGAGCGCGGCGACCTGCCCGCCGAGGGGGACGGGGCGCCCCTGGACGGCGCGGGCGCGGGCGGCTGACCCCGCCCCGAGGACGGAGGTTCCGCGCGGGCCGGCGGTCCGGACGGACCGCCGCCCGGCCTATGGTCGTGGGCATGGCACCGCGACTGCTCGTCTACACGCGCACCACCGACTACCGCCACGACTCGATCCCGGCCGCCGTCGTCGCCGTCCGCGCGCTCGGTGAGTTCGACGTCGAGCACACCGAGGACCCGGCGGCGCTGGAAGCGGCGCTGGACGGCTGGGCCGCCGTGGTCTTCCTGTCCACCAGCGGGGACGTGCTGACGCCGGCCGGGCGGGAGCGCCTCGCCGGGTACGTGGAGGCGGGCGGCGGATTCGTCGGTGTCCACGCCGCGGCCTGCACGGAGTACGGCTGGCCGTACTACGGGGAGCTGCTGGGCGCCCGCTTCGACCGGCACCCCGCCCACCAGCCCGGCAGGGCGGTCGTGGAGGACCGTACGCACCCGGCCACCCGGCAGCTGCCCGCCGTCTGGGAGTTCACCGACGAGTGGTACGACTTCCGCACCAACCCGCGCGGCGCCGCACGGGTGCTGGTGTGCGCCGACGAGTCCTCGTACGAGGGCGGCGGGATGGGCGCCGACCACCCCCTGGTGTGGTGCCGCAGCCAGGGCGCCGGGCGCGTCTTCTACACCGCCCTCGGGCATGCCGCCGAGGCGTACGGCGACCCGGACTTCCGGCAGCACCTGCGCGGCGGGATCGCCTGGGCGGCGCGACTCGCGCACTGAGCCGGCGGCTCAGCCGCGCGGGGCGGCCGTGCTGCGGCGCGGCACCAGGCGGGTGGAGAGTTCGGTCCGGGTGCTCTCCGGGCGCTCGCCGTCCATCATGCGGACCAGCAGGCGCAGGGCCGTGGCCGCCATCTCCGACAGCGGCTGGCGGACCGTGGTCAGGGCGGGCGCCGCCCAGCGGGCCTCGGGGAGGTCGTCGAAGCCCACGACGCTCAGGTCGTCCGGCACCCGCAGCCCCCGTTCGGCCACGGCGTCGTACACCCCCAGCGCCATCCGGTCCGAGCAGACGAAGACGGCCGTCGGCGGCTCGGGCAGGTCCAGCAGCTCCCGCATGTGCCGACGGGCCACCGCCTCGTCGAACCCGGCGTGCCGGACGTACTCGGGCCGGTGCGGCAGCCCCGCCGAGGCGAGCGCGGAACGGTAGCCCGCGAGCCGTGCGCCGCTGCACAGCGTGCGCCGGCGGCCGGTGATCACGGCGATCCGCTCGTGGCCGAGGGCCAGCAGGTGCTCGGTCGCCGTGACCCCGCCCTGCCAGTTCGCGGCGCCCACCGACACCACGCCCGGCGGCGGTTCGAGCACCGGGTCGATCATCACGAAGGGGATGCGGTGCTGCTCCAGCCATCCGTACTGGCTCTCCGTCAGCTCCGCCAGGTTGAACAGCACCCCGGCCGATCCGCGCGCGGTCAGCTTGTCCAGCCAGCCGCGTTCGGGGCGCCCGGCCCGGCTGCGGCCGAGCGCCGCCGAGACGACGACGTCCAGTCCCGCGTCGTGCGCCGCCTGCTCCACCCCGTGCAGGACGGCGCCGGTCCAGGAACTGTCCAGGGCGTGCACGACCAGGTCCACCATGCCCGGGGCCCGTGCCGCGTCGAACCGGGGCCGGCGCACGTACCCCAGCCGGTCCAGCGCCTCGGTGACCCGGCGGCGCGTTGCCGGAGCCACGTCCTCACGGCCGTTGACCACCTTGGAGGCCGTCGGCACGGACACCCCCGCCTCCCGGGCCACCACCGCCAGCGTCGGACCGGCCGTCGCGCTCGCACGTGCCGTTCGGCCCATCGGAAAACCACCCCTCCGGCCCGCCCGAGGGCCCTCGAAAGCTCTGGTCGGCGTCCTGCTCCCGGACCGTCACCGCGACCCGACGGGACGCCGGTGTAGAAAGCGCTTCCTACCCTAGGTGCTGCCGCAAGGAGACGTGAAGACACCGGAGTCGACGCGGTGCGACTCGCTGAACTCCCGAAACGGCGGACACCTCGGGCGGGAGGGCGTCACGCCACCCGGGTGAGGTCCTCCTGCCGCACCTCATGAGCCGGCGCGAGCCCCCGCGCCCAGCGCTCCAGCTCCTCCACGACGATCCGCCCCAGCCGCTCCAGCTCATTGCCGAGGGAACCCGCGATGTGCGGGGTGAGGAACACGTTGGGCAGGGTGTACAGCGGGGAACCGGCGGGCAGCGGCTCGGGATCGGTGACGTCGAGGACCGCGCTCAGCCGGCCCGACACCAACTCGTCGGTGAGCGCGTCCTGGTCGACCAGCACCCCCCGCGCGGTGTTGATCAGCACACCGCCGTCCCGCATCAGGGCGAGCGCCGACCGGTCCAGCATGCGGCGGGTCCGCGGGACGTCCGGGGCGTGCAGCGTGACGATGTCGCTGTCCCGCAGCAGTTCCTCCAGGGAGGCCGGGCGGGCGCCGAGCGCGACGGCCTCCGCGGCGTCCACGTACGGGTCGTACAGCAGGACCTCGAAGTCGTACGGCCGCAGCAGTTCCAGCAGCCGGCGGCCCACCCGCGAGGCCCCGACGACGCCGACCCGGCGGCCCAGGTTGCCGATGCCGGCGGTCTCGGCTGGCGAGGGGCGGGTGCGCGTCGCGCGGTAGCGCTCGCGGTGCCCGAAGGCGTCCTTCCCCGACAGAAGGATCATCGCCAGGGTGTACTCGGCCACCGGGACGGCGTTGCCGGTGACCGCGCTGGAGACGGTCACGCCGCGCCGCCACAGCGCGTCCCCGGCCAGCGGACGCACCGAGCCCGCCGCGTGCAGCACCGCGCGCAGCCCGGGGACGGCGGCCAGCGCCCGCTCGTCGAGGCGGGGACAGCCCCAGCCGGTGATCAGCACCTCGGCGCGGGCGAGCGCGCCGGCGGCGGCCGGTTCGGCGAAGTCCCGCACGACGAGCGCGGGATCGACCTCGGCGGTCTGCCGCAGCCGGGCCATGAGGGGACCGGGGAAGAGCCGTGGGAGGTGCACCGGATCCATGGCGAACACGGCCCTGGGCGGCTGGGCGCGGGACATGGCTCTCCTGAGGGGCGGAGGTGGCGGGGAGGGCGGGGCGAACGTCCGGGAAAGCGCCTTCTACCGTAGATCGGCGGGGAGGCGGGAGCAATCGGTCCGTGCGGGCCGGTCCCGGGCCGCACCGGGTGCCCGGTGCGGTGCACCGCCGATCGTGCGCACGGTGCCCCGGCGGCGGCGCCCGCGGCGGAATACCCGCGCGCGATGCGACGCTCTCGGATGAAACGGAGCACGAGCGGGCGAGGAGCTGGTTGCGGATGGCGGCGGCGGACCGGACGGGCCCCGTGGTGCGCACACCGTACGGGGCCGTGCGCGGACGCCTCGAACACGGTGTCGCCGTGTTCCGGGGGATCCCTTACGCCGCGCCCCCGTTCGGCCCCCACCGCTTCCGGCCGCCCGTCCCGCCCGAGCCCTGGCACGGGGTCCGGGACGCGCTGGCCTTCGGTCCGACCGCCCCGAAACCGCCGTACTCCGATGCCTTCGCCCAGTACCTGTCCGACCCGGTCGTGCCCGGCGACGACTGCCTCAACCTCAACGTGTGGACGCCCGAACCGGGGCCGGGAGCCCGGCTCCCGGTGCTCGTCTGGCTCCACGGCGGGGCGCTGACCAGGGGTTCGTCCAGCGTCCCGGTGTACGACGGACGCACCTTCGCCCGGGACGGCGTGGTGTGCGTGTCGGTCAACTACCGGCTCGGCGTCGAGGGCTACGGCCTGTTCCCGGACGCGCCCGCCAACCCCGGGCTGCGCGACCAGCTCGCCGCCCTGCGCTGGGTGCACCGGGCGATCGAGGCGTTCGGCGGCGACCCGGACCGGATCACCCTGGCCGGGCAGTCCGCCGGTGCCATCAGCGTCGGCGCCCTGATCGCCGCGCCGCAGGCCCAGGGCCTGTTCCGGCGGGCCGTGCTGCAGAGCGGGGCGCCCGAGGCCTCCGACCGGGACAAGGTGCGGCGCATGGTGCGCCGGATGGCCGCCCGGCTGAAGGTCCCCGCGACCGCCGAGGCCTTCGCGGCCGTCGACCGGGAACTGCTGCTGCGCACCCAGGCCGAGGTGGGCCGGCTGAGCAGCCCGGTCCTCGGCGGGCCCGCCTTCGGGGTGGTCGTCGACGGCGACCTCGTGCCCCGCGACCCGCTCCAGGTGCTGGTCGAGGGCCGGGCCGCGGCCGGGGCCGAGCTGCTCATGGGCTGGACCCGCGACGAGTACCGCCTCTGGCTGGTCCCGGGCGGTCTGCTGGAGCGGGTCGACCGGCTCGGCGCCGTGGCACTCGCCGGCGCCATGGCCCGCTGCCGCGCCGGCCACGAGGTCCCCCGCGGTTACCGCGCGCTGCGCCCCGACGCCGGCACCGCCGAGATCGTCGGCCAGATGGTCACCGACCACCTGCTGCGCCGTCCCCTGCACCGCCTGGCCGACGCCCGCCCCGGCACGTCCTACGTCTACGAGTTCGCCTGGCCCTCCCTGCGTCCCGGCCTCGGCGCCTGCCACGCGCTGGAGCTGGGCTTCGTCTTCGACAGCGGGGACACACCGGAGTCGGCCAGACTGGCCGGTGAGAACGTGCCGCGGGAACTGGCCGAGGCGATGCACGCCGCGTGGGTGCGGTTCGTCACCGAGGGCCGTCCCGGCTGGGAGCCCTGGGGTCCCGCGCACCCCGTACAGGTCTTCGGCGACGGCGAGCCGCACATCGCGCACGGTCCACGGGACGCCGAACTCGCCCTGTGGGCCGCTCCCGGCGCGGCACCCGTGGAGCCCGCCCCCGCGGTGGCCCCGGTCGCGGGGCCGTCCGCCGGTTCGGCGCGGACCACGGAACCCCGGTCGGTCGCGCGTCTGCTGCGCCGCTCCGGCGGAGCCCGCCGGCGCTGAGCGGGCCGGCTGCCGCCCACGGCCACCGTGCCAGGGGCGGCGGTGGTGTTCCGCTCAGCCGGTGCGCAGCGCCCTCGCGATCGCGGTGATCGCCTCGGGGCCGACCCGGCAGCAGCCGCCGATCAGGCGTGCCCCGGCCGACCGCCAGCCCTCGACCCGCGCGGCGGTGAACGTGGCACGGCCGTTCCAGGCGCGGGCCCCGGCGTCCCAGGCCTCCCCGCTGTTCGGGTAGACGACGACGGGTTTGCCGGTCACCCGGGCCGCCGTCGCCACCGCCGCGTCCACGTCCTCGGGCGCGCAGCAGTTGACGCCGACGGCGATCACCTCGTCCGCGTCGGCGGCGAGCGCGAACGCCTCGTCGAGCGGCTGGCCGGCGCGCGTCCGGCCGCCGCCGACGGTGTACGAGAGCCAGGCGGGCACCCCCAGCCCGCGCACCGCCCGCAGCAGCGCGGCCGCCTCGTCGGTGTCCGGCACGGTCTCCAGTGCCAGCACGTCCGGCCCGGCGGCGGCCAGCACCTCCAGGCGCGGCCGGTGGAAGCGTTCCAGTTCGTCCACCGAGAGTCCGTAGCGGCCCCGGTACTCGGACCCGTCGGCGAGCATCGCCCCGTACGGCCCCGCCGACGCCGCCGTCCACAGCGGACGGGTGACGCCCCCGGCCCGCGCCCGGCGGGCCGCCTCACGTCCCGACTCGACGCTCAGCGCCATCAGTTCGGCCGCCCGCCGGGGTCCGATGCCGCGGTGGGCGAAGCCTTCGAAGGTGGCCTGGTAGCTGGCGGTGATGGCCACGTCCGCGCCCGCCTCGAAGTAGGCGAGGTGCGCCTCGGTGACCGCCTCCGGGTGCTCGGCGAGCAGCCGCGCCGACCACAGTTCGTCACCGAGGTCGTACCCGGCCGACTCCAGCTGGTTGGACATCCCGCCGTCCAGCACCACGGCCCCCGCGGCGAGCGCCTCGGCCAGCCGGCCGGGGGAGGCGGACCGCGGGGCCGGTGAGGAGGGGGGCGGGAGCGCGGGAGTGTCGCCGGTCATGCCCCGACGCTAGCCGAAGGGCCCGCTCGGAGCGCCGCGTGCCCGTCTCATGGACAGGATGCCCAGCATGCGGGACGCGGCGGTGCCTCCGCGTGGCCGTGCATGCGCCCCGCCGGACCCGTTGACCTCCGTCAGACACCGCTCTACCTTTTCTGCGTTCGTAATCACAGATGGCAGCCGAAATATCGAACATGCGGCATTCTCGGCCCGCGGGGGGCTGCCCCCGAGTCGTCGAACCGCACTCCGGGACATCGGACCGCACCCCGAACCGAGACGCCGTACCGCGACGAGAGAGGCACTCCGCATGAGCCGCGCCGACCGCGCCGACGATCCGTCCCATGCCCCCCGCCGCCGCCTGGTGCTGAAGGGCGCCGCCCTCGCGGCGGGCGCCCTCGCCACCTCCACTCCCTCGGCCCTCGCCGCCTCCCCGCAGGCGGCGCCGTACGCGAACCCCCTGGTCCGCAACCGTGCCGACCCGCACATCAACCGGCACACCGACGGCTTCTACTACTTCACCGCCACCGCCCCCGAGTACGACCGGATCGTCCTGCGCCGCTCGCGCACCCTGAGCGGCCTGGCGACCGCCGCCGAGTCCGTCGTCTGGCGGGCCCACCCCGCCGGCGACATGGCCGCCCACATCTGGGCCCCGGAGCTGCACCGCGTCGACGGCAAGTGGTACGTCTACTTCGCCGCCGCCCCGGCCGAGGACGTCTGGCGGATCCGCATCTGGGTCCTGGAGAACGCCCACCCCGACCCGTTGCGGGGCACCTGGGTCGAGAAGGGCCGGATCAGGACCGCCTGGGACACCTTCTCCCTCGACGCCACCACCTTCACCCACCGCGGCACCCGCTACCTCGCCTGGGCCCAGCACGAGCCCGGCATGGACAACAACACCGCCGTGTGGCTGTCGCGGATGGCGAACCCGTGGACCCTGACCGGCCCCCAGGTCCGGCTGACCACCCCCGAGTTCGACTGGGAGTGCGTCGGCTACAAGGTCAACGAGGGCCCGTACGTCCTGCGGCGCAACGGCCGGGTGTTCATGACGTACTCCGCCGCCGCCACCGACCACCACTACTGCGTGGGCCTGCTGACCGCCGACGCCGACAGCGACCTGATGGACCCGGCGAACTGGGCGAAGTCCCCGGTGCCCGTCTTCGCGAGCAGCGACACCACCCGGCAGTACGGGCCCGGCCACAACTGCTTCACCGTCGCCGAGGACGGCCGCACCGACGTCCTCGTCTACCACGCCCGCCAGTACAAGGAGATCGCCGGCGACCCGCTGGACGACCCCAACCGGCACACCCGCGTCCAGAGATTCGGCTGGAAGCCGGACGGCACCCCGGACTTCGGTGTCCCGGTCGCCGACACGGAGTGGGTGAACGGCGGCTAGAAAGCGTTTTCCAAACGCTGCCCTGGCGCGGTACGGTCGTCCTCCGCCGGAGCACGTCGTCGGGAACCGAGGAGCCGGGCATGAGACGTTTCAGGACGGCCGCGCTGGCGGCGCTCACCCTGGGTGCGGCGCTGTCCACCGGGCCCGCCGGTGCCGCACCCGCCCACGCCGGTGCCGCCGTCCCCGGCGGCGCCGCGCCCGCGTCCGGGCTCGCCCACTGCGCCGCCGGCACCTGCCACTTCGACGTTCCGCCCGGCACGTACGACGTGCACCTCCTGCTCGGCGGCGACAGCGCGTCCAGCACCCGCATCACCGGCGAGACCCGGCGCGCCCTGCTCCCCGAGACCACCGTCCCGGCGGGAGGGCGCGTCGCCCGCAGCTTCACGGTGGACGTCCGCACCCCCGAGGGCGAGCCGACCGGCCCCGCCGGCACCGCGGGCCTGGACCTCGTCGTCGGCGGCTCGGCCCCCGCCCTCGCCGGCGTCGGCGTCACCCCCGCCCGGCACGCCCGGCAGCTCTTCCTCGTCGGCGACTCCACCGTCTGCGACCAGCCCGGTGCCCCGTACGCCGGCTGGGGCCAGCACCTGCCGCAGTACCTCCGCAGGGGCCTGTCCGTCGCCAACCACGCCGACTCCGGCGAGAGTACGGTCACCTACCGGCAGGACCCCAGGCTCTGGGCCGCCGTCGAGCCGCTCGTCCGCCGCGGTGACCTGGTCCTGATCCAGCTCGCCCACAACGACAAGACGACCGACGGGGCCACCTACCGGGCCAACCTCGAAGCCCTGGTGGACGGCGTCCGCGCGAAGGGCGGCGCGCCGGTCCTCGTCACCCCGGTCGTCCGCCGCTGGTTCAACGCCGACGGCACGCTCGACAACGACACCGCCCTGCTGGTCAACGGTCTCGGGGTGGACCACCCGGCCGTCATCCGCTCGGTCGCCGCCGACCGCCGGGTGCCGCTGATCGACCTCACGGCCAGGACGAGGGCGGTCGTGGAAGCGCTCGGCGTCGAGGCGTCCAAGGCGCTGTACCTCTCCGACGAGAAGCGCGACAACACCCACACCTCCGTCCACGGCGCCACGGTGTACGCGGGCCTGGTGCGCGACGAACTGCTGGCCCGGCACCTGGTGCCGCGGGGCCTCGTCCGCACGCGGTGAGCCCGTGGGACGCCCGGCCGGAACAGGGCGCCCCGGGGCGCTCCTCCGCCCCGCCACCGCGTCGGCGGCTCGCAGCGGCCGGCCCCTCCCACGGCGGCCTTCCGGGCCGTGGGGGCCCGTCTCAGGACGGCCTGCCGTAGCAGGAGGCCATCGCGGCGGCGCGGTCGCGCAGGGACGCGCGCAACCACTGCGGGGCCAGGGCCTCCGCGTCCGTGGTGAGCTGCCACAGCGCCCATTCGGCGTGTCGCGCGTCCTGGTAGGTCGCCTCCAGCCGCAGCCGGCCGTCCGCGTCGGGTTCCTCGGCGCGCACGGCCAGTGCGGTGCCCACCAGTTCCTCCCGCCGCGCCGGGTCCACCCGCACCAGCGCGGTGACGTGGTCGCCGGACAGGAACCGCGCGCACCGGTCCCGCCAGATCCGGTCCAGGTCGACCCGTTCCGGCCGCTGCGCCGGTTCGGGGAGTTCCTCGGCGGCCAGCACCCGTGACAGCCGGTAGGTACGGTCCGCGCCGGACCGGGTGGCCAGCAAGTACCCCCGCTCGCGCACGATGACCAGGCCGATCGGGTCCACGGTGCGCCACCGCGGCGCCTGGCCGGTGGCCGCGTAGTGGATGCGCAGCCTGCGGCCGGCGAGCACCGCGCGCCGCACCTCGGCCATCGTGGCGCCGGTCAGCTCCTCGCCGGACGGGCGGCGGGACAGCAGATCGGTCTCCGGGTCGACGAGCAGCCGCCGGGCCGCGTCACTCGCGGTGTCCCGGTGGCCCTCGGGCAGCGCGTCGGCCACCTTGCGCATCGCCGAGGCGAGCGCCGGGCCGAGGCCGAACACCTGCTCCGCGCGCCCCGATCCGGCGACCAGCAGGGCGAGTGCCTCGTCGTGGTTCATGCCGGTGAGATCGGTCCGGAAGCCGGGCAGCAGCGCGAAGCCGCCGTGCCGGCCGCGTTCGGCGTAGACGGGGACGCCGGCCGCGGACAGCGCCTCGATGTCGCGCAGCACCGTGCGGGTGCACACCTCCAGCTCGCGGGCCAGCGCGGCCGCGGTCAGCCGGCCGTGCCGGCGCAGCAGCAGCACCAACGAGATCAGCCGGTCGGCACGCATGCGGGGAACGCTAGCGAAATACGTGACGGAAGGTGTCGTGATTCGCGAGCAGGGTTGTCACCGTGACGCCGGAGCCGGTGCGCCGCCGAGCGGCGCCCTCCGGGCGTCCGTACGAACCGCCGGTGGATCGAATGGAGCTGATGTGGCGATGGAGCGATCGAAGGTCAACCCGTGGACGTGGTCGGAGCAACTGGGCTACAGCCAGGGCGAGGTCGTCTCCGGGCACACCCGGACCCTGTACTGCTCCGGGCAGACCGCGACGGGCGGTGACGGCAAGCCGCGGCACGCCGGTGACATGGCGGCGCAGCTGGCGCTGACCGTGGACAACCTGGAGGCCGTGCTCGGCGCGGCCGGCATGACCCTCGCGAACCTGGTCCGGCTCAACGTCTACACCACCGACGTCGACCGGCTCTTCGAGCACTACGGCGTGCTGGTGTCGCGGCTGGGCGCCGCCGGGGTGGCGCCCGCCACCACGATGCTCGGGGTGACCCGGCTGGCCCTTCCCGGCCTGATGGTCGAGCTGGAGGGGACCGCCGTCGCGTGAGGTGATCCCGCCGCATCCGGGAGGGCCGCCGGCCGGAACGGGTGCGGCGCGGGCGGCGCGTGTGCGGCGGGATCGACTCGCGGAGCAGGCGCGGCGGGAGGCCCGCGGCGGACCAGGCCGCCGTGCGATCCACTCGCGGAGCAAGGGCGGCGGGGTTCCCGTCGCGCGGCGGAGACGGTGGGCGCCCCCCCGTGCGGCGGGCCGGCGGGTCGGGCTCGTAGGGGGGCGCTGCGGGCGCGCGGCAACACCGCACCGAGCGCTGGGCGCCGGAGCGCCGCCGGGACTTCGACCACCGGGTCGCCGAGCTGCTGAGGGCCGCGGCGGCCGACGGCAGTCCGCGCGAGAGCAGCGCTCAGGATCAGTGCTCGGGATCAGCGCGCCGGATCAAAGCTCCGGTCTGTCCTCCGGGCGCGCCCCGCGGGTGGCTCCCGCCGACGCCGCCACCACGCACAGCACCGCGAGCCACTGCGACCAGTGCAGCGACTCCCGCAGCACGACGAGACCGATCAGGGCCGCCATCGCCGGTTCCAGGCTCATCAGGATGCCGAACACGCGCGGCGGCATCCTGCGGAGCGCCTCCAGGTCCAGCGAGTACGGGATCACCGACGACAGCAGCGCCACGCCGGCCCCCGCCGCCAGCACCCACGGCTGGAGCAGCGCCGTCCCGCTCTCGGCCACGCCGAACGGCACGGCCACCAGGGCCGCGACCGCCATCCCCAGGGCCAGCCCGTCGCCCTCCGAGGTGTGCCGGCCCAGGGCCGCGCCGACCAGGATGTACAGGCCCCAGAAGGTGCCCGCGGCGAGGGCGAAAAGGAGGCCGGCGAGGTCGAGGTCGCCGCGCCCGCCCGCCAGCATGACCACTCCGGCCGCCGCGAGCAGGGCCCAGAAGGCGTCCAGCCACCGCCTGGATCCCGCCAGGGCCACCGTCAGCGGTCCGAGGAACTCGATGGTCACCGCGATCCCCAGCGGGATCCGCTCCAGCGCGAGGTAGAAGCACAGGTTCATCAGGGCGAGGATCACGCCGTAGCCGACGACCACGGTCCAGGCCCGGCGGCTCATGCGCGGCGCCGGCCGCCACAACAGCATCAGCACCGCCGCCGCGAACAGCAGCCGCAACGCGACCGTGCCGAAGCTGCCCACCGCGCCGAACAGGTGCTTGGCGAGCGCGGAACCCACCTGGACGCTGACGATGCCGAGCAGGACCAGGGCGGGTGGCGGGATCGCGTCGAAGGCGCGCCCGGCGAGTGCGGGCGGAAAGGCCCGGGGAGAGGGGCCGCGTTCGGTTCCGTCGGTGACGTTCAGGGTGGCCACCCGTGGAGTATCGGTGCCCCGACGCCCGCGCGTCGCCCGGTTTTCGCCCGCCCGGGCACCGGGGAAGCCTCGTCGGTCTGCTTCGCCGCCCCCGCCCGCCTCCCCGCGGGGGCGGACGCGCGCCCGGTGCGGGGGCGGGCGACCGCCGGCGGGTCCCGGCGCGGACGTTTCGGCCGGCGCCGAAGGGATCCGCGCCTACCGTGCGGTCATGACCGCCGACCCGCCCACCGCGCCGACCGCCTTCGCCGGACTCCACCGCAGCGGACCGCCTCTCCTCCTGCCCACCGCCTGGGACCACGCCTCCGCGCGGCTGTTCGCCGCACAGGGCTTCACCGCGATCGGCACGACCAGTCTGGGGGTCGCGGCGGCGGCCGGACTGCCGGACGGTACGGCGTCGACCCGGGACGAGACACTGCGTCTGGCCCTCACCCTGGGCGCGGAGCCGTTCCTGCTGTCGGTGGACGCGGAGGGCGGCTTCTCCGACGACCCGCAGGAGGTGGGGGAGTTCGCCCGGGAGCTGGCCGCCGTCGGGGCCGTGGGGATCAACCTGGAGGACGGTCTCGGTCCGTCCGCCCGGCACGCGGAGAAGATCGCGGCGGTGGGGTCCGCGGCCCCCGGTCTCTTCGTCAACGCCCGCACGGACACGTACTGGCTGGGTGACGGCGAGGGCACCGTGCGCCGCCTGGCGGCCTACGTCGAGGCGGGCGCGGACGGCGTGTTCGTGCCCGGGCTGACCGACCCGGCCACGATCGCCGCCCTGGCCGCGGACCTCGACGGCGTTCCCCTCAACATCCTCTACGCGCCCCACGGCCCCAGCGTCGCCCACCTCGCGGACTTGGGGGTCCGCCGGATCAGCCTCGGCTCGCTGCCGTACCGGCGGGCGCTGGGCGCGGCCGTGGAGGCGGTGGTGGGAATCCGCGCGGGGCGCGCGCCGCAGGGCGCGATGCCGTCCTACGACGAGGTACGGGAGCCGGCCGGCGGGGCTCCCGGGTGAGCGTCGGCGCCGCCGAGCCGGAGCGGTCCGTCGCCGCACGCGGCGTGGTCACGCACGGGGGCCGCCGTGCTCCTCGCGGGGCCAGTGCGTCAGGGCCGTGTGCAGGGCGTCGACGGCACGGTTCCAGGACTGCTCCACGTCGCGGGGGGCGCCGAAGCCGCCGCCGGCCTCCAGGACGCAGTACCCGTGGAAGGTGGCGCGCAGCAGGCGCACGGCGTCGGTGAGGTCGGGTTCGCCGAGGCCGTAGGCACGCAGCATGCCGTAGGTGATCTCGGCCGTGCGGCGCAGCGCGGGGGAGTCGGCGAGGAGGGTCTGCTCGACCCGGATCTGGGTGGCCGCGTACCGGCCGGGGTGCTCCAGCGCGTACGCCCGGTAGGCGCCGGCGAACGCCGCCAGCGCCTCCTTGCCCGCGCGCCCGGCGACGGCCGCCGCGATCCGGTCGATCAGCTCGCCGCCGGCCCGCAGCGCCATCCGGGTGCGGAGGTCCTGGAGGTTCTTGACGTGCGAGTACAGGCTCGCGTCCTTGACGCCGAAGCGGCGTGCCAGCGCCGACAGGGTGACGTTCTCGAACCCGGCCTCGTCGGCGAGCTCGACGGCGGCCGTGACGAGACGGTCCGCGGTGATGCCGGCACGGGGCACGGTGCTCCCTCCCTGACTCCCCCCGCTCTCACCCAGGGGGACCCGGGAGGAGCCTAGTGGAGCCCGGCCGGCGGGGGCCGCCGGGCAGGGCGCGGCGGACGCCGCGGGCGACCCGACGACCGGCCGTGTCCGGTACCCCTGGCGCTCACCCCGGGGTCCCGCCCCATTCATCTTCCGCCCCGATCCTCCTGACGCGGCGCGGCTGCGCGCCCGACGAGTCGGCCGCGGAAGACGGCGGCATGGAGGAGGCACACATGGGGCACGTCCACGAGCACGGCCACGGGCACCACCACCACGACCACGATCAGCCGCACGGCCACGCGGCCCTGCCCGCCGCCTTCGACACCACCGTCCCCGACGAGGCCCTGACCCCCGAACAGCAGTCCCGCCGCTCGCTGCTGCGCCGCGCCGGACTGCTCGGCGCGGGCCTGGCGGCGGCCAGTGTGCTCACCCCGCGGTCGCAGCCGGCGAACGCCACCACGACCGCCGCGCAGGCCGCGCACGCCGCGGCGGGCGGCCGCAGGCGGGACGGCTTCCTGTGGCTGGCGGGCGACCACCACATCCACACCCAGTACAGCAGCGACGGGAAGTACCGCGTCGTCGACCAGGTACGGCAGGGCGCCCGGCACGGCATGGACTGGCTGGTCATCACCGACCACGGCAGCGCCACCCACGCCAGGATCGGCGTGGAGAAGGTCAACCCGGACATCAGGGCGGCCCGCGCGGCCCACGAGGACACCCTCGTCTTCCAGGGCCTGGAGTGGAACATCCCGGCCGCGGAGCACGGCACCGTGTTCGTGCACCCCGGCCGCAACGAGGTCGCCGTGCTGAAGCAGTTCGAGACCGACTACGACGGCGGCGTCCGGGGCGCCACCGACTCCACGCCCGCCAACGAGGCCCTCGCCGTGGCCGGCCTGGGCTTCCTCGCCGAACAGGTGCGGGCGCGCAAGGTCAAGGACGCGCTGATGCTGGCCAACCACCCCGCGCGGCGCGGCGTCGACTCCCCGCACGAGATCCGTGCCTGGCGGGACGCCACCCCCGCCGAGCACCGGATCGCCGTCGGCTTCGAGGGCGCCCCCGGCCACCAGGCCGCGGGTCTCCCGGCCCCGCTCGGCATGAACCGTGCCCGCGGCATCTACGACAACAACCCCGGCGCCAACTCCTTCCCCGGCTACCCGCCGGAGTCGTACCGCACCTGGGGCGGCTTCGACTGGATGACCGCCACCGTGGGCGGCCTGTGGGACAGCCTCCTCGCCGAGGGCAAACCCTGGTGGATCACCGCCAATTCCGACTCCCACCAGATCTACGGCGACACCACGACGCGCGGCCCGGGCGGCGACTTCGACCGCGACGGCCGCCACCCGGACCCCGTCTACGCGGGGAAGATCGACGTCACCCAGGGCGACTACTGGCCCGGCCAGTACAGCCGCACCCACGTCGGTGCCGACGGCTTCTCCTACGCCGCCGTCATGGACGGCATCCGCGCCGGGCGCATCTGGGTCGACCACGGCCAGCTGATCAGCGGCCTCGACGTGCGGCTCGCGGGCGGCCGGCGCTGGGCCACGCTCGGCGGCGCCCTGCACGTGCGCAAGGGCACCCGGGTCACGCTGACGGCGGACGTGGCGCTGGCCGGCGGCCCCAACTGGGCCGGGTTCGTGCCGCGGCTGGCCCGGGTCGACGTGATCCAGGGCGACGTCACCGGCGAGGTCGCGGACAAGGACACCTTCACCGCCCCCACCGCCAAGGTGGTCCGGTCCTTCGAGGTGAACAAGTCGGCCGGCACGGTCCGCCTCGGCTACGACCTCGGCCGGGTGGACCGCCCCGTCTACGTCCGGCTGCGCGGCACCGACGGCAACCGCACCGCCGTGGGCCCGATGGGCGCGGCCGTCGACCCGGCGGGCCCGGCGCTCGACGTCGTCGGCGACGCCGACCCGTGGCGCGACCTCTGGTTCTACTCCAACCCGGTGTGGGTGCTGCCGTCATGACCGGGCCGTACGCCCTCACCGTGGACCCGGGGCTGACCGACCTGCGCGCGGCCGACCGCCTGCTGCGCACGCTCGCGGCCGAACTCGCCCTTCCCGAGGGCACCTTCGGATGCACGCACCTGCTGCGGGACGGCCGGCCGCGGGTCGCCCTCTCCCTCACCACGTCCGCGCCGGACTGCCGGGAGCGGCTGGCGGCGCGCGGGTACGAGGTGACGGACGGCGCCCCCGACGCGGTGGGGCGCGCGGTGCTCTTCCCGGGCGCGGACGGCCTCACCGGCACCCTGACGGTCGCTCGGCTGCTGTCCCGTTCCGCGATCGACCGGGTGAGCGTGCTGGGCGCGGGCGGGGCGCCCGACCCACGGACGGAGCTGGTGACCCGGGACCACGTCCGCCCGCAGTGGCAGCGGGGCGAACTGGTGCTGACCGCCATGCCCGCCGCGGGCGGCCGGCTCACCCCGTTCGAGGTGCCGGATCCGACCCCGTGCTGCGCGGACCACTGACCCGGGCGCAACGGCCGTCCGCCGGCCGGCGCCCGGTGCGGGCCCCGGCCGGCGGCGGTGTCCCGGCCGGTCGCCCGGAGAGCGTGAGGTGCGGACGGCCCGCGGGTGGTACCGCGGCGGCGGGCTTCCGGCGAAGGCCGCAGGAAGGGGGCCGTGAGGTCGGTCCGTGCCGACCGCACCGCAGCCCCCCCCCGTGCGGCCTCAGCCCCGCTCGCCCAGGACGTCGCGCACGAAGGCGTTGGCGAACTTGCCCGCCGGGTCCAGCTCCCCGGCCAGCGCGGCGAAGTCGCCGAGCCGCGGGTACCGCTCCCGCAGCACCTCCGCCCGCACCGTGAAGACCTTGCCCCAGTGCGGTCGCGCCCCGAAGCCGTCCAACGCCCGCTCCAGCCGGCGTATCACCGGCAGCACGGCAGCGGTGTCCGGGATCCAGGTGAAGTGCAGGGCCACCGAGTCCCGGCCGTGCGCGGGGCTCAGCCACTGGTCGTCGGCGGCGACGGTGCGGATCTCGCACGTCTGCAGCAGGGGGGCGAGCGCGTCCCGGATCCCGTCGACCGCGTGCAAGGCGTCGACCGCCGACCCCAGCGGCAGCAGGTACTCCGACTGCAACTCCGCCCCGCTGCTCGGCATGAACTCCGCCCGGAAGTGCGGCAGCCGCTCGTGCCACGGCCCCGGCACCCCGAACTGGGCGGTGCAGTTCACGGCCGGCATCCCCGGCACCGGGTGCATGGCCCCCGTGGCGGGCACGGCGCGGTCGAACCCGGCGTAGGGCCGGTCGGTGCGCCGCTTGACCCACACCTGCCGGAAGCCGGGCGCACCCCAGTCGGTGAACAGGCTGACGCTGTACGCGGCTCCCATCACCGCCTCGAACGCCGCCCGGTCCAGCCCGGCCTGCGGCAGTTCGGTGAACACGTACTGCTCCACCTCGAAGGCCGGCTCCAGGTCGAGGGTGAGAGCGGTGACGACGCCGAGTGCCCCGAGCGCGGTCACGGCGCCGCCGAACCGTTCCTCGCCGCGCGCGATCCGCACGGCCGACCCGTCGGCGGTGACCAGCTCGACCTCCCGCACGGCCGTCGAGAGCGGGCCGTTGCGCAGGCCCGAGCCGTGCGTCCCGGTCGCCACCGAGCCGGCCACCGAGATGTGCGGCAGCGACGCCATGTTGGCCAGCGCCAGCCCGTGCCGGTGCACGACACGGGCCAGTTCCGCGTACCGGACTCCGCCCGAGACCCGGACCGTCCGCGCCGCGGTGTCCACCTCGATCTCGGGCGGCAGTCCGGCCAGTGACAGCAGCGCCCCGTCGGGGCCCGGCTCGGCGATCTCGTTGAAGGAGTGCCCGCTGCCCAGCACCCGCACCCGCGCGCTGTCCGCGACCAGTGCCCGCAGCGCGCCCAGGGAGTGGGGGCGGTGCAGCTCCTTGGCGGCGTACGTGATGTTGCCCGCCCAGTTCGTCACCGACACGGCCTCGGTCATACGGCGTACTCCCTTTCCGGGGATCGAGATCGAGGCAGTGTAGGCGGGCCCGGCCACCCGGCCGAGAGCGCTTTCAGCATCCGGAACGGACATAACCGGAAACACTCGGGCAAAAATCGGGAAGCAGCACCGCCTGGGGTGGACCCGGCTGCACACCCGCGAAGGCACGGGGCATACCGTGAGGAGTCGCACGCCGCACACGGAAACGCCGCAGGGAGGAGACACGGGATGGGCAGCCGCACCGCGCTCGTCGAGGATCTGATGGAGCGCTTCCCGCATGTGCCGCGGGAGGCGGTCTTCAAGGAGGACCTGCTCCGCGGAGGTGTGGCCTTCGACCCCTCCGCCCTGAGCGACAACGAGGACGGCGAGGTCAAGCCGAAGTCGTACTTCATCTTCTCCTTCGACCACGGCACCCTGCCGGAGCTGGGCGAGGCCGCCCTGCGCCGCCCGCCCGAGGAGATCATCCTCACCGGCGGCCCCTACGACCTGCGCCGTACCGTCGTCTCCGTCCGGGTGAACCCCGCCTCCCCCTACCGGGTCGCCGCCGACGACGCGGGCGTGCTCGGCCTCTACCTCGATGGCAAGCGCATCGCCGACGTCGGCGTGCCGCCGATGCCCGAGTACTACCGGCACACCCTCTCCAACGGGAAGTCCGTGATGGAGGTCGCCCCGACCATCCAGTGGGGCTACCTGATCTACCTCACCGTCTTCCGGGTGTGCCAGTACTTCGGCGCCAAGGAGGAGTGCCAGTACTGCGACATCAACCACAACTGGCGCCAGCACAAGGCGGCCGGCCGGCCCTACACGGGCGTCAAGGACGTCGAGGAGGTGCTCGAGGCCCTGGAGATCATCGACCGGTACGACACCCAGAAGGCCTCCACCGCGTACACCCTCACCGGCGGCGCCATCACCAAGACCGTCGCCGGCCGCGACGAGGCCGACTTCTACGGCCACTACGCCAAGGCCATCGAGGAGCGCTTCCCCGGCCGCTGGATCGGCAAGGTCGTGGCCCAGGCGCTGCCCAAGGCCGACGTCCAGCGGTTCAAGGACTACGGCGTGCAGATCTACCACCCCAACTACGAGGTGTGGGACCGCCGCCTGTTCGAGCTGTACTGCCCGGGCAAGGAGCGCTACGTCGGCCGCGACGAGTGGCACCGGCGCATCCTCGACTCCGCCGACGTCTTCGGCGCCCGCAACGTCATCCCCAACTTCGTGGCCGGAGTCGAGATGGCCGCCCCGCACGGCTTCACCACCGTCGACGAGGCGATCGCGTCGACCACCGAGGGCCTGCGCTTCTTCATGTCGCACGGCATCACCCCGCGCTTCACCACCTGGTGCCCCGAACCGACCACCCCGCTCGGCAGGGCCAACCCGCAGGGCGCGCCGCTGGAGTACCACATCCGGCTGCTGGAGGCCTACCGCGCGACCATGGACGAGTTCGGCCTCACCTCCCCGCCCGGCTACGGCCCGCCCGGCCCCGGCCGCGCCGTCTTCTCCGTCAGCTCCTTCATGGACAGCCTGTCGCCCGAGGACGCCGTCGTCGCCGGAAAGTGAACCCCGGGACAGCGCTTGTCAGTTGCGGGGGAGCCGTGAAAGGGTCGTGCCCGCCCCCGAGGTTCCCCACAACTCCCCTGCCGCCGCGGTGAGTCGACCTCGCATGCGCCGCCACGCAGGAGACACATGCCCGACCCGCCGACTCCCCGGGACGCCGTCGAGGCGGCGCTGTTCACCGAGTGCTGGGACCCGGTCCTCCGCTACGCCGACCTGTGCGCCGCCGGCCCCGCGGAGGCGACCCGGCTCGCCCGGGAGGCGTTCGCCCGGGGCGTCCGGGAAGCCCGCGGCAGCGGGTCCGCCCTGCCGCACGGCACCGGCCGCCGCCCCGCCCGGCTGCCCCGGATCCCCCTGCTGCTGACCGCCGTCCGCGCCACGGCCGCCGCCTGGGAGGCCGCGGGGCAGGGCCACCACCTCGCCCCCGGACTGCGGCGATGGCTCACCTCCGACGACGCCGCCCGTCACACCGGCCCGCCGCCGCGCCGCCCCCTCGCCCTGCGCGCCCTGCGCGACCTGCCGGAACCCGACGCCGCCCTGCTCTGGCTGACCGAGGTGGAGGCGCTGCCACCGCCCGTGGCCGCCCGCCGGCTCGGCCTCGACCCGGACGGCGCCGTCGCCGCCCTCACCGAGGCGCGGCGCCTGTTCCGCAACCGCTGCCTGCGCGCCCTCCTCGACGCGCCGCCCGCCCCCGAGTGCGGCCGCTGCACCCGCCTGCTGGACGCCGCCACCCGCACGCCGGGCACCGAAATCCCCGAGGACCTCTCCCGCCACCTCGCCCGCTGCGTCGACTGCGCCGAGGCCGAAGCCTGCCTCCGGCCGCACGGCGGCGCCCTGCCCGCCGCCCTCGCCGGCGGGGTGCTCGGCTGGGGCGGCCCCGCCTACCTGGAACGCCGCCGCCACGCCGCCGGCGCACGGCACAGCCCCGGCCGCCCCGACACCCCCGGGCACGAACCGGACGACGGCGCGAGCGGGCAGCCACGCGTCCCGCGCAACGGGCTCCTCGCCGCCGCCGCCCTCGTCTCCCTGCTGGCGCTCGGCGTCACCCTCGCACCCGTCGTGCACACCACCGGCCGTGCCACCGCGCCCGGCGAGACGACAACCACCGGACCCGGCCCGGCCGCCGCGCCCGGCGAGACGAGGACCACCCGCCCCCGCCCGTCCCCGACCACCACACCCACACCCACACCCGCCACCCGGTCCGCCCGCCCGGCACCCGCCGGCCCGCCCCCGCCCGCCCCGCCCGCCACCACAGCCGCCACCGCCACCTCCGGCCGGCCGGACACGCGCCCACGCCCCGGCCCCGACCCGGAGCCCCAGGTCACCGCCACCGCCACCGCCACCGCCCCCACCGCACCGGACCGCACCCGCACCGGCCACCCCGCCTGCCGTGTCACCTACACCCTCGACAACCAGTGGCCCGACGGCTTCCAGGCCACCGTCACCGTCCGCACCGACCGCCCCCTCGACGACTGGCACGTCGACTGGACCTTCCCCGACGGCCAGCGGGTGAGCCGGATGTGGGACGCGAGCTTCACCCAGGACGGCCCGCGCGTCACCGCCCGCGCGGCCGGCCACAACCGGACGGTCCCCGCCGGCGGCACCCTCACCTTCGGCTTCCTCGCCTCCTGGCAGGCCCGCAACGCCCCGGCGTACGACATCACCCTCAACGGCCTGACCTGCCCGACGCCCTGACGCCCCGACGACCGGGCGGCGCGAGGGCGCGGCGGAAGCCGCGGAAACACGCGGCTGCGCCGCCGGCCGACAGCGGAAGACCCGGCTGGAGGGCCGGGACGGAAAAAAACCGGTGGCACCCCTCGCCCCGACACGTCTAGGGTGTCCGTGTGTTCGTGATCCGGGCGGCGACAGGCCGCCCGGCCGGACGGAAGCGGATGAGGAGGTGTCGACCGATGGCTGTCTCTGTGACGGGTGCTGCCCGCATTCAGGAGTCCGTCAAGTCCACCTCCGCGGTCACCGGCTGACCTCACACACCTTCACCGTGCCGGGACCGCCCTTGTGAAGGGCCATCCCCTTGACTTCCACCTCCGCCATGTCCACCGCGCTCGCTCCCTACGGCTGGGACGACGCCTGGGCGGAACAGTTCACCCCCTACGCCGCCGAAGGGCTGCTGCCCGGGCGGGTCGTACGAGTCGACCGCGGCCAGTGCGACGTGGTCACCGCCGACGGCGTGATCCGCGCGGACACCGCCTTCGTCACCCCGCACGACCCGATGCGGGTCGTGTGCACCGGCGACTGGGTCGCCGTGGATCCCGCGGGCACCCCGCGGTACGTACGCGCCTGCCTGCCGCGGCGCACCGCGTTCGTGCGGTCCACCTCCTCCAAGCGGTCCGACGGGCAGATCCTCGCGGCCAACGTCGACCACGCCGTCGTCGCCGTGTCGCTCGCCGTCGAACTCGACCTCGGCCGGATCGAGCGCTTCCTCGCGCTCGCCTGGGAGTCCGGCGCCCAGCCCCTGGTCGTGCTCACCAAGGCGGACCTCGTCCCGGACCCGGCGACCCTGGCGCACCTCGTCCAGGACGTGGAGACCAGCGCGCCGGGCGTGCCGGTGCTGTCCGTGAGCGCCCAGGACGGGGAGGGCCTGGACGTGCTCGTCGCCCTCCTCGGCTCCGGTACGTCGGTGCTGCTCGGACAGTCCGGCGCGGGCAAGTCCACCCTCGCCAACGCGCTCAAGGGGGAGGACGTCATGGCCGTGCGGGCGGCCCGCGACGTCGATGGCAAGGGCCGGCACACCACCACCACCCGCAATCTGCTCGCCCTGCCGGGCGGCGGCGTGCTCATCGACACCCCCGGACTGCGGGGCGTGGGCCTCTACGACGCCGAGACCGGTGTCGAGCAGGTGTTCGCGGAGATCGAGGAGCTGGCCGGGGGCTGCCGGTTCCACGACTGCGCCCACGAGTCCGAGCCCGGCTGCGCGGTGACCGCCGCCGTCGAGGCCGGGGAACTGCCGGCCCGCAGGCTGGACAGCTACCGCAAGCTCAAGCGCGAGAACCAGTGGATCGTCGCCAAGACCGACGCCCGGGTCCGGGCGGAGCTGCGCCGGGACTGGAAGCGCAAGCACGCCGAGGGCCGGGCGATGGTGGAGGCCAAGCGGAAGGGCTGGCGGTAGGACGGGGGACGGGGCGTCCGGGGCCCGCCCGGCCCGGACGCCCATGTCCGATTTCCGCCAGCCGCGCTGTCCGCCGTGGCGGAGACTGGATCCCGTGATGGACTCCGTGATGGACGAGGACAGCAGGTACGAGGCCGTACGCAGCCGGGACGCCCGGTTCGACGGCGCGTTCTTCTTCGCCGTCGAGACCACCGGCATCTACTGCCGGCCGAGCTGCCCGGCGGTGACGCCGAAGCGGCGCAACGTACGGTTCTTCACCACGGCCGCCGCCGCGCAGGGCTCCGGATTCCGGGCCTGCCGGCGGTGCCGGCCGGACGCCGTGCCCGGCTCGGCCGACTGGAACGTCCGCGCGGACGTCGTCGGCCGGGCCATGCGGCTGATCGGCGACGGCGTCGTCGACCGGGAGGGCGTCGCGGGACTCGCCGCCCGGCTGGGCTACAGCGCGCGGCAGGTCCAGCGGCAGCTCACCGCCGAACTCGGCGCCGGCCCGGTCGCGCTCGCCCGGGCGCAGCGGGCGCACACCGCGCGGGTCCTGCTGCAGACCACCGGGCTCCCGGTGACCGAGATCGCGTTCGCGGCCGGCTTCGCCAGCGTGCGGCAGTTCAACGACACCATCCGCGACATCTACGCCATGACCCCGAGCGCGCTGCGCGCCGCCGCGCCCCGGGCGGGCGGCCGCACCACCCGCGGCCCCGGCACGCCGGCCGCCGGCATCCCCCTGCGCCTCGCCCACCGCGGCCCCTACCAGGCCGCCCCCGTCTTCGACCTGCTCGAACGCGAAGCCGTCCCCGGCGTCGAGGAGGTGACGGGCCCGCCGGGCGCCCGCGTCTACCGCCGCACCCTGCGGCTCCCCTACGGCACCGGCATCGCCGCGGTCCAGGAGCGGCGGGGGAGCGGACGCCCGGGCAGCGCGGTCGCCCACCCGGGCGGCTGGCTCGACGCCCGGCTGCATCTGACCGACCCCCGCGACCTGACGACCGCCGTGCAGCGGCTGCGCAGGCTGTTCGACCTGGACGCCGACCCGTTCGCCGTCGACGAGCGGCTGGGCGCCGATCCACGGCTCGGTCCGCTGGTCGCGGCCCGGCCGGGGCTGCGCTCGCCGGGCACCGCCGACCCGGAGGAACTCGCGGTGCGGACCCTGGCCGGGCCGTCGGCGGCGGAGCTGGTGCGGCGCTACGGCAAGGCGCTCGACGCGCCCTGCGGCAGCCTCACCCACCTCTTCCCCGAACCGGCGGTCCTCGCGGAAGCCGAGCCCGGCGGTCCGCTCGGTGCCCTCGCCGCCGCCCTCGCCGACGGCGCCGTACGACTCGACCCGGGCGCCGACCGCGACGACGCCCAGGCCGCGCTGGAGTCCCTGCCCGGCCTGGACCCGGCCGCCGTGGCCGCGATCCGCGCCCGCGCCCTGGGCGACCCGGACGTCGCCCCGCCCGGCGCGGACGTCCCCGACACCTGGCGCCCCTGGCGCTCGTACGCCGTACAACACCTGCGCGCAGCAGGGGAGTGGGAGTAACCCGTGAGCAGCACCTACTGGACGCACCTCGACAGCCCGCTCGGCAGGCTCCTCCTCACCGCCGACGCTGACGGCGCCCTGACGTCCCTGACCGTGCCCGGCCAGAAGGGCGGGGCGGTGGTGCGGGAGGAGTGGCGGGCGGACGGCGGCCCCTTCCGCGAGGCCGCCGCACAGCTCACCGCCTACTTCGCGGGCGACCTCGAGGAGTTCGCGCTGCCGCTGCGGGCGCACGGCACCGCGTTTCGCGAGCGGGTCTGGGCGGCCCTCGACGACATCCCCTACGGGGCGACCACGACCTACGGCGAGATCGCCCGGCGGATCGGGGCACCCCGGGCCGCCGTACGCGCCGTCGGCGGGGCGATCGGCGCCAATCCGCTGCTGATCGTCCGCCCCTGCCACCGGGTGATCGGCTCCGACGGAGCCCTCACCGGCTACGCGGGCGGCCTCGACCGCAAGATCCGGCTCCTCGAACTGGAGGGCCTGGTGGTCCAGGGGGTGGCGAACGCCCCCTGAGACGCAGCCGGGGGCCGGTCGTCAGGCGGAGGCGGCGGGCCGGTCGTCGTCCAGGCCCCAGCTGTACACCCGGCGCGGGCGGATCCGGATCAGCTCCTCGCTGAAGTGCGGACCCAGGTCGTGCGGGCCCACCAGCAGCTCGGCCTCGCCCCGGACCTCCACGCCGCGCACCTTCCACGGCCGCAGGCTCGCGATGTCGTCGGCGACCAGCGCGAGCAGCGGGTTCTTCTGGAGGTTGCGCCACTTCTTGGTACGGCCCATGGTGTAGCCGCCGATCAGGATCGTGTCGTCGTCCTGGAGGAAGTAGGCGACCGGGTTCGCCTGCGGCTGGCCCTGCGGATCCACCGTGGCCATCCGCCCCAGCCGCTGTCCCCGCAGATACGTCCGCTCGGCCTCGCTGAACTCGTTCATGCCGACCAGCCAAGCACGCCGCCACGCCGTCACAGCACTTCGCCGTCTCAGGGCGCGGGGCGTACGGAAGCGCGCCGGGGAGTCAGCCCAGGAACACCGCGCCCAGCCACGCGCCCATGATCAGCAGGCAGGCGACCAGCTCCGCCAGCACGCTCCACCCACCGGACCGCATCGCCGTGCGCAGCGCCGCCCGCGCCTCGCCGGACCGGCCCAGCCGCAGCCGCTCGCACAGGTAGATCCCGCCCAGGAAGCCCGGCACCGCGCCCAGCACCGGCAGCAGGAAGAACCCGAGCAGCGCGCCGAGACCGGCGTACACCGCCATCCGGACGGTCGCCCCGCTCGCCTGGAGCCGTCGCGGTGGCAGCGCCCAGCGCACCACCTGCGAGAGGAACAACGCGACGGTGGCGCCGACCAGCACCCACCAGGCGACCGGTCGCGGATCCGTCAGGGCCCACCACATCACCGCGGCCCACACCAGCCACGACCCGGGAACGCCCGGCAGGAGCACTCCGCACAGGCCGAGCAGCATGACCAGACCGACCAGCAGGAGCTCCCACACTCCCATGAGCCCAGGGTGCCCGAGCCCGCCCGGGCGCGCAGTCCGCGCGGGCGGGTGCGGAGCCACGGCGGTCAGGGACGCTCGCGGGCCACCCAGCCGCGCTCGTGCGCCTGCCAGCCGAGCTGCATCCGGGTCGTCACCCCGGTCAGCTCCATCAGCCGCTTCACCCGGCGCTGCACGGTCCGCAGGCCCAGGTCGAGCTGCTTGGCGACACTCGCGTCCGTCATCCCGGCGAGCAGCAGCGACACGATCTCCAGGTCCGTGCCGTCGGGCCCGTCCGGTTCCTGCTCGGTGACCCCCGACCCGCCGAGCCGCAGCGGCAGCGCCTGCCCCCACACCGACTCGAACAGGCCGGACAGCAGCTCCAGCAGCCCGCTGGCGTGCACCACGAGCGCGGCCGGCTCGGCGGTGGGACGGGTCAGCGGCACCAGCGCCAGCGAGCGGTCCGCGACGACCAGCTTCGTCGGCACCCGGTCCGCCACCCGCACCTGCTCGTCCCGGGCGAGCGCGGCGGTCAGCTCGGTGATGCCGTCCGGCCGCCCCAGCACGGCCCGCTCGACGACCACCCGGTAGCGCACCCCGCGCGCGGCGGCCCGCTCCTCGGCGTCGTTCTCCATACCGGTCACGGCCACCGGGTCACCGGTGACCAGCGCGCACACCTCCTCCGCCGCGCCGAGCTGCACCTGCAGGAACCGCTGGGTGACCGCCGCCGCGCCGATCACCACCTCGACCAGGTCGTGCACGGCGGGCTCGGCGGCCGCCGCCCGGTACTCCTCGGCGAGCAGTGCCGCCGTCAGCTCCGCCCGCTCCAGCTCGTGCCGCTGCTGGACGAGCAGCGCGCCCAGCGCCACCCCCGGCGGGGCGGCCACCCAGCGGCCCGGGCGGGCGGAGGACTGCGCGGCGAGCCCGTGCCGCTCCAGGCGGCGCAGTGCCCGCTCGGTGTCCTGCTCGCCCAGCGCCAGCCGGCGCGCCAGATCGGGCAGGTCGGCGGCGCCCGCCGCGACCAGCGCGCGGTACGCCGCCTCGTGCCGCTCGTCCAGCCCTATCGCTGCCAGCACCAGGCCCCGCCCCTCCCCGACGATCGGTCCCACGGTGTCCACCCGTGGCGGGAACCGGCCACGGCGCGAACCCGCCGTCGCACATCATCGCCGTACCGCCTCGCCCTCTGCCAAGGTGGGGTCACCGGTGCCGACGGGGGCCGGGCCTGTTGGCGTCGCCGGGCGGTTCTCCCGTGGGGGGTGGAGCCGCCCGGCGGCCGCCGCACCCGCCCGCACCGCTGCCCGGCGCCCTGCCCCGGCACGCCGCGCGACGCGGCACGGAGGACGGGATTTTTCCCGATGACCCGTTTCCCGCCGGGCGGCTCGGTGGACAATGACCGGCATGAGCCAGCAGGGGGGAAGGCCCACCGGTGACTCCGACGACTGGTGGGGGCAGTTGTACGACGACGCCACCGAGGACACGGGCCCCACACGGACGCCGGATTCGCTGGACGACCGGTTCGCCTCCGCGTCCGGAGCGGTGACCGGCGGGCCGCCCGGCCGGGGTTCGCCGGACGACGGCCCGGCCCGCGCGCCGGGTGCCGCCCCCGGTCCGGCGGCCGCACCGGGGCCCCGCGTACCGGCCCCGCGCGGCGGCCCGGCCGCGGTGCCCGTGCCACCGCCCGCGTCACCCGGCCGCCCCGCCGTCCCGCCGGGTACGCCCGCCACCCCGCCCGCCGACCCGCAGGCCGCGCCGCCCCCGTCGCCTTCCGCCCCCCTCCCGCACGTCGGCTCCGGGCCCCCGACCTACGATCCGGAACCGACCGCGCTGCCCGCCGCCGACCCCGACGACCTCGGCGACCTGGTCCCCGACACGGTGCTCGACGGTGCCCGGCACGGCACCTGCACCCTGCGGGCCGCCTCGGTCCGCGGCGACTTGGCCCGCCACCGCGGCGAGCCCCGCCGCGACGCGCTGCTCACCGCCCGCTTCGGCAGCGGCGACCACGCGCTGCTGCTCGTCGCGCTGGCCACCGGGGCCCGGGCCACCCCGCGCGCGCACCGCGCCGCCGCCGAGCTGTGCCGGTGGATCGGCGGAGCCGTCGGCCGCAGCCACGCACGGCTCGCCGACGACATCCGCGCGGGCCGCCGCGGCGACCTGAAGTCCGGCCTGCACCGGCTGACCGCCCGCAGCCTCGGCAGGCTCCGGGCGGGCGCCGCCGACCAGGGGCTGCGCCCGGAGGAGTACGCGGCCACCCTCCGCTGCCTGCTGCTGCCCGCCGACCCCGCCTGCCGGACCCGGGTGTTCTTCGGCGTCGGCGCGGGCGGCCTGTTCCGGCTCCGCGACGGCGGCTGGCACGACATCGAGCCCCGGGTCACCGAGGTCACCGGCGAGCCCGTGGTGGGCTTCGGCTCGCCCCCCTCCGCGACTCCCGCGACTCCCGCGATGCCCGCGACTTCCGAGACGCCCGCCGGCTCCCCCGAGGCCCCGCGGGGCGACCGGCTCACGGGGGACCCCCGCGTCCCGGCACCCCCGGGCCCGTACGACGCGCCCCCCGAGCCGCCCCGGGAACCGTTCCGGTTCCGCGCCTCCGTCGCCCGGCCGGGTGACGTCCTGCTGCTGTGCACGGCCGGGCTCGCCGAGCCGCTGCGGGGCGAGCCCGCCCTCCCCGCCCAGCTGACCGGACGGTGGTCGCACCCGCGGCCGCCGGGCCTCGCCGCGTTCCTCGCCGACGTGCAGACCCGGGTGAAGGGGTACGCCGACGACCGTTCGGCGGCGGCGGTCTGGGAGGCGTGAACGCGCCCGGTGTGGATTCATGGACCGAGGGGACCCGACCGGACGTCGTCGCACAGCGAAGGGACGCAGGGATCCATGGCCAAGCAGAACGTCGCCGAACAGTTCGTCGACATCCTCGCCCGCGCCGGGGTGAAACGCCTGTACGGCGTCGTGGGCGACAGCCTCAACCCCGTCGTCGACGCGGTCCGCCGCAACTCCGCCGTCGAATGGATCCACGTCCGGCACGAGGAGACCGCCGCCTTCGCGGCCGGCGCCGAGGCCCAGATCACCGGGCGGCTGGCCGCCTGCGCCGGCTCCTGCGGACCCGGCAACCTGCACCTCATCAACGGCCTGTACGACGCCCACCGCTCCATGGCGCCCGTCCTCGCCCTCGCCTCGCACATCCCGTCCAGCGAGATCGGCCTCGGCTACTTCCAGGAGACCCACCCCGACCACCTCTTCCGCGAGTGCAGCCACTACTGCGAGATGATCTCCAACCCCCGGCAGATGCCCCGCCTGCTGCACACCGCCGTGCAGAACGCGGTCGGCCGCGGCGGCGTCAGCGTCGTCACCCTCCCCGGTGACCTCGCCGCCGAACCGGCCCCCGACAAGGCGGCCGAGACGGCCCTGGTGACCGCCCGCCCCACGGTCCGCCCCGGCGACGAGGAGATCGACAAGCTGGTCGACCTGATCGACCGGGCCCAGAAGGTCACCCTGTTCTGCGGCAGCGGAACCGCGGGCGCGCACGCCGAGGTCATGGAGCTGGCGCAGAAGATCAAGTCACCGGTGGGGCACGCCCTGCGCGGCAAGGAACACATCCAGTACGACAACCCGTTCGACGTGGGGATGAGCGGACTGCTCGGGTACGGCGCCGCCTACGAGGCCACCCACGAGTGCGACCTGCTCATCCTGCTCGGCACCGACTTCCCGTACAACGCCTTCCTGCCGGACGACGTGACCATCGCCCAGGTCGACGTACGGCCCGAACACCTCGGCCGCCGCTCCCGGCTGGACCTCGCCGTGTGGGGCGACGTCAGGGAGACGCTGCGCTGTCTCACCCCGCGCGTGAAGACCAAGGACGACCGGCGCTTCCTCGACAAGATGCTGAAGAAGCACGCCGACGCGCTGGAAGGGGTCGTCAAGGCGTACACCCGCAAGGTCGACAAGCATGTCCCCATCCACCCCGAGTACGTGGCGTCCGTGCTCGACGAGGTCGCCGCCGACGACGCCGTCTTCACCGTCGACACCGGCATGTGCAACGTCTGGGCGGCCCGCTACATCACCCCCAACGGCCGCCGCCGCGTCATCGGTTCCTTCTCCCACGGCTCCATGGCGAACGCGCTGCCGATGGCGATCGGCGCGCAGTTCACCGACCGCCGCCGGCAGGTGGTGGCGATGTCCGGCGACGGCGGATTCTCCATGCTGATGGGCGACTTCCTCACCCTCGTCCAGCACGATCTGCCGGTGAAGGTCGTGCTGTTCGACAACTCGTCGCTCGGCATGGTGGAGCTGGAGATGATGGTCGCCGGGCTGCCTTCGCACGGCACCACCAACAAGAACCCCGACTTCGCCGCCGTCGCCCGCGCCTGCGGGGCCTACGGCGTCCGCGTCGAGAAGCCCAAGCAGCTCGCCGGCGCCCTCAAGGACGCCTTCCGGCACAAGGGGCCCGCCCTCGTCGATGTCGTCACCGACCCCAACGCCCTGTCCATCCCGCCGAAGATCAAGGCCGAGATGGTGACCGGGTTCGCGCTGTCCGCCTCCAAGGTCGTGCTCGACGGCGGCGTCGGCCGGATGCTCCAGATGGCCCGCTCCAACCTCCGCAACGTGCCCAGGCCCTGACCGCGGCTATTCCTCCTCCTGAGTCCAGCGGCGGGCCGAGGTGTCGTAGGAGTGCCGGGGCAGGCCCTGGACGGCGCTGGTGCGGAACGGGCGGCCCCGGTCATCGATCCGGACCGTGCCGGTGCGGCTCTGCGAGGACCAGTCCAGCTCCAGCCACCAGCGGCAGTCGCAGCCCGCCGTCCGCGCGGTCACCAGCAGCACTTCCGGATCCTCGGCCGACACCCGGTACGGCATGCGGACCGCCGGGATCGGGGTGCCCGCGTCGTTCCCCGCGACGGGGCGGGCGAGCGGCCGGTCCCGGTCCAGGTCCACCGCGAAGTGCCGCGGGGTCAGCGCGCCGCCGCAGCCCTCGTCCATGGCGTACACGTGACCCGGGGCCGGCTCGGCACGCCCGGCCACCCGCACCCGCAGCGCCTCCAGGACCACCGCCGTGGCGGACCGGCCCTGCACGGAGATCCGCACGGTGGTCTCCCCGCCGTGCACCGCGCCCTGCGCCGCCGCCCACGCCCCGGCGTCCTGCGGGGCCGGAGGCGGGGGGACCCGGGCGGGCGGCCTGCCGATGACGTAGTCGTGCCCGCAGCCGTGCTCCCAGACCTGCGAGTCGGCGGTCCAGGCGAGCGGCACGGCCGCCTCGGTGGGGGCGGGTGCGCGGGTCCGCGAGGCCGCCGGGGAGGGGCTCGTCGCCGCCGGGGACGGGACGGGCGCGGCCGCCGCTGCGTCGGGGGACGCCGAGGGCGTGCGGGGCGGAGGGCCGCTCGGTGTCCCGGTGGCGGGTGCCGCGGCCGCCGTACGGGCGGACGGGGCCGCCCCGGCGGAGGATTCGCGGCCGGTGGGCAACGCGGCGAGGCTGCCGGCCGCGGCCAGGGCGGCGCAGCCGACGGCGAGGGCGACGGCGGGGCGCCGGCGCCGGTACCAGGGCGCCGGCTCGGGACCCGCGGCCGGTTCCGCGTCGGGCGCCGGTGACCGCGGTCCCGGCGATCCCGGTCCCGCGTCCGGCCCCGGCGGTTCCGGTCCCGGTGCCGGCGGGGCTGCCGGTGCCGGGTGCGCGGGCGGTGCCTCCACCGGTTCCGGCCCGGCCTGCGTCCGAGGTCGGCGGCGTGCCTCCACCGCCGTCAGCCAGCGGCGGTGCAGCTCCACGCGCTCCTCGGGCGTCGCGCCGCACAGCGCGGCGAACCGCTCCACGGGCGCGAAGTCCTGCGGCACCGCGTCACCGGCGCAGTAACGGTGCAGCGTGGAGGTGTTCATCTGGAGCCGGCGGGCCAGCGAACCGTAGCTGCGGTCCGTACGTTCCTTCAGCTCCCGCAGCAGCGCCGCGAACCCGGCGACGCCGTCGTCCTGTCCGGACACCCTTCCCCCGATGCGCTCGCGTCCCCGGAACGGCATCCCAGGAACTCCCTGTATGTGCACGTCAGACGGGGTGGGATGGTTCCATGCCGAGCGAGGCGGCATCCCTTGTTGCGCCCGTTCGCCCCGCCCGCCGATGCTCTGGGGGCCATCAACGACCCAGTCGCACAGGGGGAGACCCATGTCCGTCCGTACCCGAGCCGGTGCGCTCGCCGCGCTCGCCGTCGCCGCAGTCACCGGCCTCACCGCGCTCGCCGCCCCCGCGGGAGCCGTATCCGCGCCCGCCTTCCTCTCGGCCGCCGAGCTGCCGCCGCACCCCTCGTCGTCCTGGACCGCCGGGAAGGTCACCGACGGCGTCCCCGACGAACTGCGGCTCTGCCTGGACGAGGTGTTCCCGGGCTACGACTCCCGATACCGCCCGTTCCACACCGACCTCGACACCTCCGCCCGCCAGCTCACCGTCGTCACCGGCTCCGCCGCCAAGGCGAAGGCGCTGGCCGACCGGATGAACGCGCTCATCCGGTCCTGCGCGGACCGCGTCGAACAGGAGGACCCCGAGACCGAGGCCGCCTACCGGAGCTACGGCCGGGTCCGCGCCGAGGAGGGCGCCCGCGTCCACGGCCTGCACACCCGGACGTCCTGGGGCGCGACGGACGTCCGGCTGCTGTCCGTCGGACGCGACGGACGCACCGTGACCGTCGTGGAGTGGTCGCAGCTCGGCGACTTCGGGGACGCGCCGGTCCGCGCCTTCCGCAAGACGACGGCGACGGCGGTGAACAAGCTGTACTGATCCGAGCGCCGGCGCGACCGGCCCGGGACGGTCGCGTTCCGGCCACTTTCGCCCCGTCGGCGTCCGGACGGCCCCGGACGCCGGACGGCCGCCGCCGGGACGACTCCCGCCCCAGCTCTTGGCCGTGTACGGCCGGATCGGCGGTCCGCAAGAGACAGTTGAGCCGATCTCCGCCACTCGGGCAGGAGGCCGGACGGGCCTCCTGGAGCCACTCGGACCGTCCGCCGCCGCCCCGGCCGTGGCCGAACACCCGGTCGTCGGCGATCCCGCAGGACTGGCCCGGTGCCCGATGGGCATGGATCCCCGTGAACGTGTTCGAGCAGGAGGGAAACCGACATCGGCACGCGGGCGGGGGACATGAAGAGGCAGGTACGAGGAGGCGGGCCCACCACGGTCGGGGTCTTCTCGACGGGGACGGCGGAGGACGGGACCGACGGCGCGGCGGAGCAGGCCCCGACGCCACAGCTCAGGCGCAGACTCGAACGGGCGGACCTGCGGGCCGTCCCCGAGGTGCGGCGGGCCCTGCGCGAACTGCTGCGGCACTGGGGGAGCCCCGGCCGTTCGGACGTGGCGGAGCTGCTGACCAGTGAACTCGTCACCAACGCGCTGGTCCACACCGACGACGAGGCGATCCTGACGGCGACCGTGGGACCGCACGGTCTCCGGGTGGAGGTACGGGACTTCGTGGCCCGCCGGCCCCGGTTGCGCGTACCGGCCGCCGACGACGGTACGCACGGCCGCGGTCTGCTGCTGGTCCAGTCGCTAGCCGCCGCGTGGGGCGTACGGCCGCACGCGGTGGGCAAGTCCGTCTGGTTCGAGCTGGACGCGGACGCCGCGTAGGGACGCGGTGGGCCGACGGCGAACGGGAGGGGGCGCGGCCCGTGCGGCCGCGCCCCCTCCCGTCGTCGCCCGGTTCCCCGCCCGGGCTAACCGAACTGCTGCTCCAAGTCCTTGAGCTTGCGCTCCAGGTGGTCGAGGCGCGGCAGGGCCTGGGTGTCGTCCTCCGCGGTGAGGTCGACCCTGACCGGGTCGGCGGATCCGCCGCGGACCGGCTGAAGGGAGGGCCGGTGGCGCACCGGCAGCGGCTCCGGAGCGGATATGGCAGGCTCCGCGGAGGCCATCTCGTCGGAGCCCTGCTCCACCGGTGACAGCTCCACCTGCCGGCCGCCGCCCCGGCCGGGGAAACCGCGGTGGCCCCGGCTGATCGCCTTCAGCCGGGCGCGCTCCAGACGTTCCTCGTCGCGCCGGCGCAGCCGCTCCCGCTCCTTCCGGCGCTGGTCCTCGCGCACCTCCTCGACCGCCTCGTCGAGGCTGCGCACACCCTCCAGGAGCATCAGGGACCAGGCCCGGTACGTCTCCCGCGGGGCCCTCAGCCAGCGCACGATCCGGATCTGCGGCAGCGGCCTGGGCACC
Organism: Streptomyces glaucescens; assembly: GCF_000761215.1. Lineage (GTDB taxonomy): Bacteria > Actinomycetota > Actinomycetes > Streptomycetales > Streptomycetaceae > Streptomyces > Streptomyces glaucescens_B. The sequence goes on from NZ_CP009438.1 coordinate 6,051,999, forward strand.
AGACCCTGCTCGCGCAGGGCGGCCCGGCGGGTCTGCTTCAGCGCCCGGTCGAAGAGCACGGCGGCGGACAGGGACATGCCCGCGAAGAAGTGGGGGGCGCCGGCGTGGCCCGCGCCGCGGGGCGCGTGCACCCAGTTGAACCAGGCGGCGGCGAAGGCGAAGGTCCAGACGAGTATCCGGGAGCCGAGCGCCGCGTCACCGTGGCTGGCCTCGCGGACCGCCAGCACCGAGCAGAACATCGCCGCGCCGTCCAGCCCGAACGGCACCAGGTACTGCCAGCCGTCGGACAGACCGAGGTTCTGCTCGCCGAAGCCGACCAGGCCGTGGAAGGAGAGAGCCGCCGCGACCGCGGCGCAGCAGAAGAGCAGGACGTAGGAGACGGTGCCGTAAACGGCCTCCTTGCGTCTGCGGCGTTCCTCGTTGCGCTCCCAGGAGTCGTCGGCGCGCGCGTCCTTCCCCGCGGTCCGCTTGCCGCGCGCGAGCACCGCCACCGCCGCCAGCATGCCCAGGAGCAGTACGGCGCCCGGAAGCAGCCAGTTCAGCGATATCTCGGTCAGTCTCATCCGGTGGTCCCTTGCCTCGGGATTGGGCGTGACGCCCGTCATGGTGGCCCAGACCCGTGAGCCTCCAGGGGCGTTCGCGGCAAGAGGCCGCCAAGGGGGTGCCTGAGAGACGCCCGAACCGCCGATCTGCTCGAACTGCCGTACGCCGTACGGGGGTTGCGTTCGAACGGGACCATCCGGACGGGTGGTTCCCGGCGCGGCCGCGCCCTGCCGTGCCCTGCGCGTACCGGTGGTGGACCCGGGGGTGTGGCCGCCCGGACGGCGGGCCGCGGCGATCTCCCGGGCGCCAGGTGACGCCTCGGGTCGCCGGTCAGGCCGCGGCGGCCGCCGTCAGCCTGGCGATCCGGTCCGCGTCGCAGGTGCGCGGGCAGGTGGCGCAGGTGTCCTCCGGGCGCACGGTGTAGAACATGCAGCAGCTCGCCCGGTCCCGGGTGGGCAGCGACTCGCCGTCCGGGCCGGTCAGCTCCCGGAAGGCGGCCGAGCCGACGTACGGCTTCGTCGCCCCCGGCAGCAGCAGCTCCAGCTCGTGCCGCGCACGCTCCTGTTCGCCGAGCAGGTGGGCCACGTACCACAGCCCCTCCACGACCTCGTCGGTCGCCATGCCCCACAGGGCCCGGCCCCGCCGGCGCATCCGCGGGCCGAAACCGCCGAGGACCGGTTCCAGGTGCTCGGCGACCGCCGCCCGCACCTCGGCGCGCAGCGCCTCCTCGCCCGCGACCACCCGGGCGCCGGGCAGCGCGGCGGCCGGGTCGCCGGGCAGGCAGGCGAAGGCGGTGGGCCGTACGGCCATCCGGCCCACGGAGAGACCCGCGGCCGTGCGGTCGAACGAGACATGCGTCACGGGGAAGCGGGGGACCCGGCGGTGCAGGAACCACGGCACGGTGATCAGCAGGCAGGCGGGCCAGGCGTAGCGGTGCAGGCCGAAGCTGGCGATCACGTCCGGCCGGGCCTGCTGTCCGTAGTCGCGGAGGACCTGGGCGTCGTCCCAGGCCAGGAAGGCGTCCAGGTCGTCCCCGCCCTGGGCGAGCGCGGCGGCGGACACCCAGCCGCCGCCCTCGGGGGCCGGGTCCGCGGGGCCCAGTTCCGTGACGGCCAGGCCCGGGAACGCCTCGGTGAGGCGGGCGTACGCGTCCGCGACGGCCGACGAGGGCACAGGCATACCGGGACCACCGATCGAGATCGAGAAGAGGTAAGGCTTACCTTAGCGAATCTCTCGGAAATTTGAACTACTGCGTCGGCCGCCTAAGGTGCTTGACGACCGCGTGACAACCGGCCGTAATCTCCCCAACCGGCGAAACCCCCGGCAACCGCCGACAACCGTCGACAACCGACGACAAGTCCGTCAGGAGGACCCCGTGAAGCAGACCGCGCACGGTCCCGCCGGGACGGGGTCCGAGGCGCCGGATCGCCCGGCGGGAGCCGACGAGACCACCGCCGTCCGCGTGCCCGCGCAGAGCCGGCCCGCGGCTCCCGCGCCCGGGCCGTCAGGCGGGGACGCCGCCGCGGCGCGCGGCGAGCACACCCACGGGGAACGGCCGGTGCCCCGGGCGCCCTCCGTGGCGGAGCCCGCCCGCCCGGTCGTGCAGCGGTCGTCCGTGCGCGGGCAGATCCTCCAGGCACTGCGCTCCGCGCTGGTCACGGGGGAACTGCGGCCCGGCGAGGTCTACTCGGCACCCGCGCTGGGCGAACGGTTCGGGGTCTCGGCGACGCCGGTCCGCGAAGCCATGCAGCAGCTCGCGCTCGAAGGCGCCGTCGAGGTCGTGCCCAACCGGGGGTTCCGGGTCGTCGAGCGGGACGCGCGCGAGCTGGCCGAGCTGGCCGAGGTGCGGGCGCTGATCGAGGTGCCCGTGCTGCTGCGGCTCGCCCGCACGGTGCCGGCCGCCCGGTGGGCCGAACTGCGGCCCCTGGCGGAGGCGACGGTGCGGGCGGCGGCCTCCGGGTGCCGGGTGACGTACGCCGAGGCGGACCGGGCGTTCCACCGGGCCGTACTGGGGCTCGGGGGCAATGTGCAGTTGGTGCGGATCGCCGATGACCTGCACCGGCGGGCGCAGTGGCCGCCGGGCGGCGCGGCGGCGGGGCACGCGCGGACCGAGCTGATGGCCGACGCGGCCCAGCACGTGGGCCTGCTGGACGCGCTGATCGCCGGCGACCCGGAGAGCGTGCGAGCCCACGTCGACGACCACTTCGGCACCCCCACCCCCTGACCACACCACCCCGCACCCCAAAATAGCGCGGGGACCGAGCAAGAACCCTTGCCCCTCAGTGGCGCGGGCAACCGCGCGAAGACCCACATGCACCCGCACTCACCCACGGTCCGGACCCCCACTGCCCTCAGGGGCGCGGGGAACTGCGCGAGAACCCCCCACGCACCCGCACTCGGAACCGCGCCGCCCCCGGAGGGGCACCGCTCAAGCCGTCGCCGCGTCCGGCGCCTGGGGTGTGAGTCGGCGGGCCAGCCAGGTGGGGACGCCGCCCAGGAGGTGGAACAGGCGCCGGGCCTCCTCACGCAGACGGGACGCCTCGGGCTCGGCCTCCGCGTCCGCGAGGGACACCAGCGCGGGCGCCGTACCGACGAGGTAGCCCAGTTCCTCGCGGATCCGCAGCGACTCGGCGAATCCGTGCCGGGCCTCGGCCAGTTCGCCGTCGCGCAGGGCGAGCCCCGCGAGGTGCCGCCAGGTGAAGGAGAGCAGCAGCGCGTCGGAGTGGGCGGCGGCCCCGGTGTGGGCGCGGCGGTACGCGGCCCGCGCGGCCTGCGGGGACCGGGTGAGGTTCTCCGCGAGCAGGCCGCGGCGGAAGTCGAGCAGTGCACGGGCCGGCGACCCCGGAGGGATCAGCGCGGCCGCCCGGCCGAGCGCGGCGCGCGCCTCGTCGGCCCGGTCGCGCACGCCGAGCAGGGTGGCGGCGTAGGCCAAGTACCCGCGTTCACAAGCGGCGGCGCCCCGTTCCCCGTCATCCTGGGCCAGTGCCTCGGCCGTGCGCAGCGCGTCCTCCGCCTCCTCCCAGCCCTGCTCGGTGTACAGGCACCGTTCGACCAGCAGCGCCGCCCGTTGCAGGGCCGCCGCCGGGGTGACCGGTCGGAGCAGTGCGGCGGCATCGGCCCAGCAGGCCCGCGAGCGCAGCCGCCATACCGCGGTCTGGAGTGGATCGTCACCGGCGGTCGTTCCGTTACCAGACATGGCGGTATACGCCACCTCGCCCTCCCCGAGCACGCCATCGAGCTGTTGAGTGGTGGCCGCATCTCAGCACGGATCCACCGGCCCGGCCAAGAGGGTGGGTGAAGGATTTCACAAAGTCGTGGGACTCTCGCCCGCGGAGGTTTCAGCTCATGCGCAGCGCCAGGAAGAAGTCCAGCTTGTCCTCCAGGCGGGACAGGTCACGGCCCGTCAACTGCTCGATGCGGCCCACCCGGTAGCGCAGCGTGTTGACGTGCAGGTGCAGCCGGGACGCGCACCGCGTCCACGAGCCGTCGCACTCCAGGAAGGCCTCCAGGGTCGGGATCAGCTCCGCGCGGTGGCGGCGGTCGTAGTCGCGCAGCGGGTCGAGGAGCCGCGCGGTGAAGGCGCGGCGGACGTCGTCGGGGACGAACGGCAGCAGGAGGACGTGGGAGGCGAGTTCCTGGTGGCCGGCCGCGCAGACCCGGCCGGTGCGGGCGCCCGCCACCCGGCGGGCGTGCCGGGCCTCCTCCAGGGCGCCGCGCAGCCCCTCGGCGGAGTGCACGGCCGCGCTGACGCCGAGCGTGATCCGCCCGTCGCCGTCCAGGCCGGCCGACAGCGGGTCCCGTACGGCCGCCAGCAGGGCGTCGGCGACGACGCCGGTCTCGGAGCCGTCGTGCTCGGCGGAGACGGCGGGCAGGGGGACGAGGGCGATCGCCTCGTCACCGGAGTGGGCGACGGCGATGCGGTCGGAGGGTTCGGGCCCGGTGGCGCCGGGGTCGACCAGGATCTCCTCGAGCAGCGACTGGGCGACCGGGCCGGTCTCGCTCTCGCCGCCGTCCCACTCGACCCGGGCGACGACGACCTGCCAGTGCGGGGCCGCGCCGAGGCCGGGCAGCAGCACGGGGGCGGCCACCCGCAGCCGGGCGGCGATCTCGGCGGGCGCGGCGCCGGTCTGCACCAGTTCCAGGACCTCCTGGGCGAGCCGCCGCCGCACGGTGCGCGCGGCGTCCCGCCGGTCGCGTTCCACGGCGATCAGCTGGGTGACGCCCTGGAGCAGGTCGAGCCGTTCCTCGGCCCAGTCCCCGGCGTCCGCCTCGACGGCCAGCACCCAGTCGGACAGCACCGTCTCGCGTACGTCCCGGGCGGCCTGCGGGGCACGTGCGCTGCTGCGGACCGGGAAGAGGGAGTAGGTCGTCGCGCCGGCCGTCACCCGGTGCGGGCCGCGGCGGCCGGTGCGGGCGGCGGCCAGGTGCTCGGCGGCGAGCTTCGCGCACAGCTCGGCGGGCAGCGCGGGCCCGGCGGCCTTGGACCCGGCGATCAGCCGTCCGGTCGGCGACAGCACCCAGGCGCGCAGGTCCAGGTCGGTGCCGAGCAGGTCGAGGACGACGTCGGGGCCGCCGCCCGCGGGGCCGGAGGTCATCATCCGCCGGTGCCGGTCGACGACGGCCGCGAGGTCGCCCGCGCGTTCCCCGGAGACCTGCCGCACGACGTGCTCGGTGATCGTGGCGAAGGCCACGGACTCGTGCACCGCGAACAGCGGCAGCCGGTGCCGCGCGCAGGCCGTGACCAGGTCTTCGGGGACGTCGCCCAGTTCCGCCTCGCCGGCCGCGAGGGCCGCCACGCCGGCCTGCGCGAGGATCCGCACGAAGGGCTCGGAGTCGGCGGCGTCCCGGCGCCAGGCGAGGCCGGTCAGCACCAGTTCGCCGCCGGAGAGGTAGCGGCTGGGGTCCCGCAGGTCGGTGGTCATCACGCCCCGCACGGTGCGGTCCAGCTCGTCCTCGCCGCCGAGCAGCCTGAGGCCCAGCGCGTCGGTGTCCAGCAGTGCGCGCAGCCGCATTCTCGTCGCCGCCGTTCTTTGTCTCGAAACTTACGATGAAACTGATGGTGGTGGTGGGGTTCGGTCCGCGGACCGTTCGACGGACCGCCACACGGTCGTCCGGTGCGGTTGCTCGCCGTCTCCCCGGATGGTGTCCCAGGTCACGCGGGACGGACCGGGCGTTTCCAGAGGAAAACAGAGAGGTTGCCGAGAACCTCGGTTCATACGAATCTACAAGATGACCGCCGTGGCCAGCCAACTCCTTCATGGTTTCGGTGACTGACCCGCTCCGAGCGCAGCGCTGTGTACTGGCTCCCATCCACGTGAACGACACATGAACGAGCCCGGACCGCCGCACACGGATTGGCTCAAATCCGTACGACCCCCACGAGACGAGGAAGAGAGCCGGTCATGGACTTCCTTCGCCCCGCACGCTGGGAGCAGGCGCCCGCCGCCGAGGCCGGGCACCCCGCCGCGGTGCCCGGCGCGGGCGGCACCGACGTCATGGCCGAGATCGACGTCGGTCACCGCCGGCCGGACCACCTGCTGGACCTGTCGACCGGACGCCGGTCCGCCCCGAGCGCCTGACCGGCGCCGGACAAGACCCTCCGGGCGGTGCGGCAGGAACGTCACAGCCTCCTCGCGCCGCCCGGAGCACCCACCCCAAGCACCGCACCGCTCGCGGGACTTGGACAGCAGCACTGATCGTTCGTCTCGGGCCGTCCCCCGGGTCGTGCGGCCGAAGCACCATCCCAAATCCCGCAGCCGCCACCCCGGCGGATCCCATGCGGGTGTCCCTATGAACCTTGGGAGCAGGCCCACATGACCCAGCAGTCACTGGAGCCGAAGACCGTCGCGGAGGACGCGGGCGCGGGAACCCGCGTTCCGGCCGGACGGTCCTGGCTCGACCGGTACTTCCACATCACCCACAGAGGATCCACGGTCGCGCGTGAGGTGCGCGGCGGCATCACCACCTTCATGGCGATGGCGTACATCCTCCTCCTCAACCCCCTCGTCCTTTCCGGCAAGGACGCGGCGGGGGACACGCTCGCCCAGCAGGCCCTGATCACCGCAACCGCGTTCGCGGCGGCCCTCACCACGCTGCTGATGGGATTCGTCGGCAAGGTGCCCCTGGCGCTCGCGGCCGGCCTGTCCGTCTCCGGGGTCCTCGCCTCCCAGGTCGCCCCGCAGATGACCTGGCCGCAGGCCATGGGGATGTGCGTGCTGTACGGCGTGGTGATCATGCTGCTGGTGGTCACCGGCCTCCGCGAGATGATCATGAACGCCATCCCGCTCGCCCTCAAGCACGCCATCACCATGGGCATCGGCCTGTTCGTCGCCCTGATCGGCCTGGTCAAGGCCGGGTTCGTGCACGAGAACCCGGACCTCGGCGGCGGCCCGGTCCTGCTCGGCCCCGCGGGTGAGCTGGCCGGCTGGCCGGTGCTGCTCTTCTCCGTCACCCTGCTCGGCATCTTCATGCTCCAGGCGCGCGGCATCCCCGGCGCCATCCTCATCGGCATCGTCGGCGGCACGGCCCTCGCCGTGATCCTCAACGCCGCGGGGGTGATCGACCCCAAGCAGTGGGCGAGCGGAGCGCCCGAACTCCACGGCAGCGCCGTCTCGATGCCCGACTTCTCCCTCTTCGGCCACGTCGAGTTCGGCGGCTGGGGCGAGGTCGGCGCCATGACCGTCGGCATGATCGTCTTCACCCTGGTGCTCGCCGGGTTCTTCGACGCCATGGCCACCATCATCGGCGTCGGCACCGAGGCCCGGCTGGCCGACGAGAAGGGCCGGATGCCGGGCCTGTCCAAGGCGCTGTTCATCGACGGGGCGGGCGGCGCGATCGGCGGCGTGTCGGGAGCGTCCGGGCAGACCGTGTTCGTCGAGTCGGCCACCGGTGTCGGCGAGGGCGCCCGCACCGGACTGGCCTCCGTGGTCACCGGCCTGTTCTTCGCGGCCTGCCTCTTCTTCACCCCGCTCACGGCGATCGTGCCGGGCGAGGTCGCGGCGGCGGCCCTCGTGGTCATCGGCGCCATGATGATGATGAACGCCCGGCACGTGGACTGGGGCGACCGCGCCACCGCCGTCCCGGTCTTCCTCACCGTCGTGATCATGCCGTTCACGTACTCCATCACGGCGGGTGTCGCCGCCGGCGTCATCTCCTACGTCGCCATCAGGACCGCCCAGGGCAAGGCCCGGGAGATCGGCGCGTTCATGTGGGCCCTGACCGCCGTCTTCGTGGTGTTCTTCGCCCTCAACCCCATCGAGGACTGGCTGGGCGTGCGCTAGCCGGACGGACAGGTCCCTCCGCCGGCTCACTGTCCCGCGGCGTCGTCCGCGCCGTGGCCGCCGCGGGCGGTGCCTGTCCGGCCGCGGCGGCCGGCGCCGTGCGGCGGGGCGGGCCGGACGTGGTGAGGGCGCGGGCCCGCGGCTCACGCCCTCGACGGCCTCACGGCTGTCTGAGCAGCCGGTTGACAGCCCGGCCGAAGACCGCGCGCGCCGCCGCCTCCAGCGGCCGGTCGAACAGCGCGGGCAGCAGTCGTACGCCCAGCTCCTCCCGCCAGATCACCCGCGCCCGCCCGCCGGGGCCCGGCCGGACCTCCAGTTCCGCCCAGCCGAGGACGAGCCGGCCGCGCTTCTCCAGACGGCACCGCCCCGGCGAGTCGTCGCCCGGCGGCTGCCACACCGTGACCTCCATCCGGTCGTCGAACGACAGCGGGCCGATCCCCGAACGGGCCACGAAGACCGTCCCGGCCCGGCTGGGCGGGGGAGTGAGCACACGGACGCGGGTCAGCGGAACGGCGTCCGCGTGCCGGGGCCATGCGGTGAGCCGGCGCCAGGCCTCGGGCAGCGGCAGCGGAACCGTGCGTTCCAGGGCAAAGGTGACCACGTCGCGATCCTAGGCGGGCGGAGGTCTCCGCCGCGCACCCGCGGCAGGGGTGCGCGCCCCCGTCGGCCGTCCTGGGCGGAGGTGCACGCTTGGACCGCGCTCCCGCGGCAAGGGTGCTCGTTTCCACCAGCCGTCCGAGGCGGGGGTGGCCTGGACCGCGTTCCCGGGGCAAGGGTGCTCGCCTCCGCCGCGCTCCCGCGGCGTCCCGCCTAGCGGTACACCTCTCCCGGCTCCGCCTTCCCGGGCGCCAGCAGCTGGGGCACGGTCACGAAGACGTAGCCGCGCTCCTTCAGCGCGTCGATGATCCCGGGTACGGCCGGCACGGTCCCGTCGTAGATGTCGTGCAGCAGGATGATCCCGTCCCGGTCGGCCTGTTCCAGGACCCGCTGCTCGATGAGCGCGGAGTCGTTCGTCGTGTAGTCCTTCGCCGTGACCGTCCACAGCACCTCGGAGAGCCCCAGCTCGCGGCAGATCTCGTGCACCGTGTCGTCGGTGCGGCCCTGGGGCGGGCGCACGAGGGTGGGGCGGCGGCCGGTGAGGCGTTCTATCGCCTCGTTCGGGCGCTCCAGCTCCGCGCGTATCTCGTCCTCGTCGAGGCTGGTGAGGATCTTGTGGTCCCAGGTGTGGCTGGCGACCTCGTGGCCGTCGGCGGCCATCCGCTTCACCAGTTGCGGGTACTTCTCGATGTGCCGCTTGCCGAGCAGGAAGAAGGTCGCCGGGACCCGCTTCTCGGCGAGGATGTCGAGCAGCCGCGCGGAGTGCTCGCCGGGGCCGGCGTCGAAGGTGAGCGCGATGCACTTGGCGCGGCGGCAGTCCACGGTGCCGAAGGCGGCCGCCCCGGAGCCCGCCGCGGCTTCGGCGCGGACGGTGCTCGGCGCGGTGGTGTCCAGGCTCGTGCACCCCGTCAGCACGAGCGTCGGCAAGAGGGCCGCGGCGGCGATCGCCGCCGTACGGAACCCCGTCGCCCTTCTCTTCATCTTCTTGGTCGCAGAAGGCATGCCGGGACTATACATGGCGTGTATACGCGCGGTTTATAGCGTGTGAGCCGTCCCCGCGACCCCGCTGCCGCGTTTGATCCTGGCGCACCTTGGCACCCGCGAAAGAGCAGTTCAAGCCAGGGGAACCGACGCCGGAAGGGGCCGCGCATGACCGCCTACGCCGTGGTGATCCCCACCCTCGTCCCCGGCTCCCTCGCCGACTGCCTCGCCGCGCTCGCCGCCTCGATCGGCCCCGGGCCGCGGCAGATCGTCCTCGTCGACGACCGCGCCCACCCCGACCCCGGCGCCCTCGACCACCCGCTCACCGTCCTCGGCGACCTCCGCTCCCGCGTCACCGTGGTCGCCTCCGGCGGCCGCGGTCCCGCCGCCGCCCGCAACGCCGGCCTGCGCGCCGTCACCACCCCGTGGACCGTGTTCCTCGCCGACGACGTCCAGCCCGGCCCGCACTGGTGCGCCCAGCTCGACCGCGACCTCGCCGCCGAGGCCCCGGACATCGCGGGCAGCCAGGGCGTCATCGCCGTACCCCTGCCCGGCGGACGTGCCCCCACCGAGACGGAACGCGAGACCGCGGCCCGCGCCCGCGCCCGCTGGAGCACCGCCGACATGGCCTACCGCACCGACTCCCTCAAGCAGGCCCGCGGCTTCGACGAACGCTTCCGCTGCGCCCACCGCGCGGACGTCGACCTCGCCCTGCGGCTCCTCGACGCCGGACTGCGCATCCGGCAGGGCCGCCGCACCAGCATGATGCCCGCGCCTCCCGCCGAGCGCTGGGCCTCCCTGCGGGCCCAGCGCCGGCACGCCGACGACGCCCTCATGCGCCGGCTGCACGGCCCCCGCTGGTGGCACCGGGCCGTCGCACCCCCCGGCCGCCCGGCCACCCCGCTCGCCGTCACCGCGACCGGCACCACCGCCTGCGCGCTGGCCCTGGCCGGACACCGGCGAGCCGCCCTCGCCGCGGCGCTCGGCTGGGCCGCGGGCACCGCCGCGATCGCCCGGACCCGCATCGCCCCCGGACCCCGCACCCACGACGAGGTGACCACCCTGCTCGTCACCAGCGCGCTCAACCCGCCCGCCGCCACCTGGCACCGGCTCGCCGGACGATGGCGGCACCGCGCGGCGCGGTCCTGGCGGGACGTGGCCGGATGACCCGCGCCGGGGCCGTACGCCGCGGCCCCCACGACGTGCTCCTCGTCGGCGGAGGCGTCCTCCTCGACGGCCTCGTCCTCGACGGCGGCACCGGGTCCGCCGCCCAAGCCACTTGCCGGTCCGCCGGCCGTCGCCCGGTGCCGTCCGTTGCCGCGGCCCCAGGGCGGGCCCGCGGCCGTCGCCCGGGCCGGGCGCCAGGCGCCGGGCGGGCCGCCTGAGGCGGCGGCGAGGACGAGCGTCCGTCACAGACCGGCGGCCGGCCGCCGGCAACCGTCGAGTGCGGACAGCAGACCGTCCACGCCGTCCCGTACGCCACCGCGGGCGAACTCCCGCCGTACTCCGCGGGCGGCCTCCCGCCCCGCCCCCAGGCACCAGTCCCACCAGCGCTCCAGCCCTTGCGCGTCCACGCTCCCGGCGGGCAGCAGCGCGGGCCACCGGCAGGCGCGGGCCTGGGCGGTGACCTTCGCGCCGCCCTCGACCGGGTCGACGGCCAGCGCGGGGGTGCCCGCGCGCAGCGCCAGGACCAGGCCGTGCAGCCGGTCGGTGACGACGAGGTCGAGACGGGCGAGGACGGAGGAGAGCTGGGCCGGCGTCGCGCACAGCCGCCAGTCGCGGGTGTCGAGCCGCGTCTCCAGCTCCAGCCGGGCGCAGTCCTTGCCGGCCAGCCAGCGGGTCACCCGCTCGGCGACGAGACCGTGCCGCCGCCGCGCGCCGTACTCGTGCTGGCCGTGGGTGAGGATCACCCCGGCCACGGGCCGGGCCGGGTCGGCCGGTGCCTGGGCCGCCAGGTCCGTCACCGGCTCGGCGCCGGGCGCGTCGCGGGCCACCACCCGGTGGAACCCGGTGGCGGCCGGCGCCCCCGGGTCGATGACGGACGTGCCGACGGCGATCCGCGTGCAGTGGGCGAACCGCCGGTGCAGGCCCTCGATCAGCGGCCCGTGCAGGGGGCCGCAGACGAAGACCAGGTGCGAGTACCGCTCGGGCCGCACCTCGTCCAGGTGCCGCTCCCGGGGCCGGAAGCCGGGGCTCCAGACGACGTCGTAGGGCCATCCCGCCCGGGCGAGCACCTCTTCGACCCGGGCGAGTGCCAGGACGTCCCCGGCCGTCGCCTCCCCGTCGTGGAAGCTGAACCACCCGGTGAGCAGGATCCTGCGTGGTGCGGTCATGGCGGGCCGAGTGCCCGGGCGTGCCGGAGCTCAACCGCCGGTCGCCCCTCCCCGGGCGAGGAGGGCCGGTCGCCGGGGGCCGGAAGGGGTGGTGCGGGCGGGACCGGCGCTCACCGCCAGGGCGTCGCAGAGAGGCGGAGGCGCGCCTGCTCGCCGAGCAGCGGCCGGGTGGTCTCGGGGAACGGGACGTGCGCGACCCAGCGGCCGGCGGCGGGGTCCTCGTCGGTGAGCGGGCTGCCCTGCGGTTCGTGGTCCTTGATCGTGCCGGGGATCAGTGAGTTCCAGGTCGCCCAGATACCGGGCGCCGCGCCGCTGCCGACGTCCACCACCAGGGAGTCGGCGAAGTCGGCGGTCTGCTCCAGGTGGTCGCCGAAGCTGAGGATCCGGCGGTTCGAGCGCAGCGAGAGGATCCGTACGTGCAGGGCGTAGCGCATGGTGGGGCTGCCGGCCGGGCGTGGCAGGTCGGTGCGCAGAAACGTGGTCGCCAGCGGCACGGGCGGGGCGTCGGCGCCCTCGGCGGCGGCTTTCGGCAGCGCCAGCGGGCACCAGTGGGCGGCCTGTCGTTCGTGCACCACGACGGGCAGGCCCCGGATGGCCAGCAGCACTTCGGCCTGCCAGCTCACCTCGGGGTCGGCGGGCAGCCGGTGGCCGGTCAGCTCGGCCTCGATCCGGAGGTCGCCGAAGAGGAAGCGGCGCAGGTTCTGGTAGCCCTCCTCGGAGTTCACCAGCCCGTAGCGGCCGCTGTGGCTGCGGTGCACGAACGCCCCGTGGGAGCCCGGCACGGCGGCCTTGTCGATCTGCACCAGGCCGTCGCTGCGGGCGCCGACCACCGCGGAGGACATGCCCAGCGCCACCTCGTAGTCGGCCGGGTTGGTGCCCACCAGGCAGAACACCCGCCGCACCGGGAACCTCCCCGGCCCCTGGGGGATGGCCCGGGCGTCCCAGTCGTCCGGGGGCTCGTCACCGCGCCGTTCGGCGTCCGGGGTGAGGTAGGCGTACATCCGGCGGGGGCCGAAGATGTCACCGCCCTGGATGCCGAAGGTGTCCCGCAGCCGCTCGAGGACGCCGAAGCCCACGTCGAAGGAGATGCCGCCGTGCGGTGTGCCGTAGGTGAAGAGCTTGTCCACGTGTTCCGCCGGGTCCGTGCCCCGGTCGGGGAGGACCTTCTGCAGCAGGCAGCGGCAGACCAGCCCGCCCATGGAGTGCGCGACCAGGTGCACCCGGGGCGCACCGCTCTTCGCCTTGATCTTCTCGATCAGCCGCAGCAGGTCGGTGGCGGCGTCCTCCAGTCGGAATTCCCGCGGTTTCGCGCCCCAGCTGGTGGCGGACGCGTCGTAGAAGCGGTGCACCCAGATGCTGTCCGGGGGAATTTCCGGGTGCGTGTCCAGATACGACTCCTGGCCGCCTTCGACGAGAATGTGGTAGCCCTCGTCGAGGTGGAGGCGGAGCAGCGGGCTCTCGAACTGATGGAAGGTCGGTTTCTCGCCCGGCCCCACCCGCACGTGCGTGGATCCTTCGTTGAAGCCGTAGAAAGGATCCGTGACGGCCTTGTTGATTCCTGAAGTATCGCCCGCGAATCCTCTGACGTAGATGATCGGGAGCTTGTCCTGGCTGCTCATGGCCGGCTCCGGGAGGGGCGGAATCGACTCCATTTTACGTCCGGCCCTCCGTACCGGCCACCGCAGGAAATGCCGGGGCGGAGAGCGGGATCCACACTGGAGAGAGGGGAGTTGTCGAGAACCGGCGGACTGCCGCCGTGAGGAAGGAGAGGTAATCATGGCCTCCTTCAATCTCAGAAGTCCCCACGCGATCCAGGAAGCGCTGAAGGTGCTGGGATTCGACCCCGGTCCCAGTGACGGGATCGTGGGCCCCAAGACGAGGAACGCGGTCAAGGCCTACCAGGGCAGCAAGAACCTGACGGCCGACGGCATCGTCGGGCCCATCACCCGCAAGGCCCTGGCGGAGGACCTCCGGGCCCTGGGACACGACGTCACGGAGTAGGAGCGCCCCGCGTTCGCCCCGCCCTCCACCGCCGGAGCGCCGTCGCTGGTACCGGACGGGGCCGCGTGGTCCCCGCCCACGGCCCGGCGGACCGCTCCGGCGGTGAGCCGTGCGGGTCACCGCGGACGGCGGTGCGGCGACCACGAGCGGGTCTGCCCGCGACCCGTCGGCCTGCCCGGCGCCCACCGGCTCGTCGGTGGCAACTCGGTCACCAGGGGCGTCCGTTGGGACCGGATCGGCCCACGGCAGGAGCTGTTCGGGTGCGGTCGCGTCAGCGTGGGCCGGGGCAAGGCGTGGCCGGCACCGAGGAGTTGCGGCGGTGGCGTGCGCGGGACGGACGGTTCGCGGAGCTGTGGGCGCGGGCGGGGCCGGGGGGCGGTGGAGGGCGGCCGGGGGCAGAGGGCCGGGGGCCGGGGGGCGGGGGAGGTTCCGCCGCGTACCCGGGAGCGGTCCGAGCACTCCTTGGGCGGCGCCCCGGCGGCTCCGGCGCCGGGCGGCCGCAGCCCTCGAACCGGATGCGCGGCCATGTAGGAGTCTACGAAGCGGGGGTCCCGGCCTGCGGGAGTCTTCATGGCTTCCACCCCTAGCTGCCCCCGCCCCGTCGGCGGTGTACTCCTCACACGGCCTCGAATCGAACCGCGCTGATCCCCTACGGACCCCACCCGTAGTCCTGGACGCCCGTCCGCACGGGCAGGACGTCCGGGGAACCCTTCCCGCCCGTCTTCCGAAAGAAGTGACCGTGACTGCGCAGACCCATGAGACGAACGTCCAGGAGACCGAGCGTGCCTGGATGGACGAGGCGATCAGGCTGGCCACGAACAGCGTGATGAACGGCGGCGGTCCCTTCGGCGCCCTGATCGCCAAGGACGGCGAGATCGTCGCCCTCGGCAACAACCAGGTCACCGCGACCCTGGACCCGACGGCGCACGCCGAGGTGAGCGCCATGCGCGCCGCCTGCAAGCAGCTCGGCACCTTCTCGCTGGAGGGCTGTGTCCTGGTCACGTCGTGCGAACCCTGCCCGATGTGTCTCTCCTCGGCGCTGTGGGCGCGGGTCGACCGGATCGTCTACTGCGCCGACCGGCACGACGCCGCGGTGGCCGGCTTCGACGACCGCAAGTTCTACGACCTGTTCGACAAGAAGCCCCAGTCCATGTGGCCGACCCGGGTGGAGCAGCTGGACCTGCCGCACCGCACCGCGCCGTTCGACGCGTGGCTCGCCAAGGCCGACCGCGTCGACTACTGAGCACATCGGCCCCTGGACGCACCGGCCAGGCCGGGCACCCGCGAGCCGGGCGGCGCACGGACGAACGGGTCGTCCGCCGCCCGGGGGCGGGGCGCAGGAGCCCGCTCCACCGGGTTCCGCCCTTCGCCCCATGAGGACAGTATCTGTCCTCTACGCCCACTAGCGTGCCTTCCATGACCAGGACGAAGGCGCAGGGCGCCGCGACCGCCCCCGTACTCACCACCCGCGCCCTGAACCGGGCCACCCTCGCCCGGCAGCTGCTGCTGCGCCGCTCCCCGATGTCCGCCGCGGCGGCCGTGGAGCACCTCGTCGGACTCCAGGCACAGGAGGTGAAGCCGCCCTACGTCGCACTGGCCGCCCGTCTCGACGGGTTCGCGCCCGAGGAGCTGTCCGGGCTGCTGGCCGACCGCGCGGTCGTACGGATGGTCACCCTGCGGTCCACCATCCACCTGCACACCGCCGACGACGCCCTCACCCTGCGGCCGCTGGTGCAGCCCGCCCGGGACCGCGAAGTGAACATGAAGCAGTTCCGCGAAGGGCTCGTCGGCGTCGACCTCGACCGGCTGTCCGCCCTCGCCCGGGACCTGGTCGAGGACGAGCCGCGCACCATGCGGCAGTTGCGCGAGGCGCTGCTCGCCGAGTGGCCGGACGCCGATCCGCAGGCGCTGGCCGTCGCCGCCCGCTGCAAGCTCCCGCTCGTCCAGGTCACCCCGCGCGGACTGTGGGGCAAAAGCGGCCGGGTCGCCCTCACCACCGTAGAGCACTGGCTGGACCGTCCGGCCGAGCCGCCCGCGTCCGCCGACTCGGCCGTCCTGCGCTACCTGGCCGCGTTCGGGCCGGCGTCCGTGCGGGACATGCAGACGTGGGCCGGGCTGACCCGGATGCGCCCGATCTTCGAACGGCTGCGGCCCCGGCTCGTCACGTTCCGCGACCCGAACGGCGTCGAGCTCTTCGACCTGCCCGACGCGCCGCGCCCCGACCCGGACACCCCTGCCCCGCCGCGCCTGCTGCCCGAGTTCGACAACCTGCTGCTGTCCCACGCCGACCGCACCCGTGTGATCCCCGCCGCCCAGCGGGGCCGCACCTGGCAGGTGAACACCTTCTCCCGCCCGTTCCTCGTCGACGGGTTCCTCGCGGGCGTGTGGTGGCTGTACGACGACGCCCTGGTCATCGAGCCCTTCACCGAGGCGGCCGAGGCCGCGCGCGACGAGGTGGCGGCGGAGGCGGAGCGGATGCTGCGGGTGCTGTGTCCGGGGGAGTCGTACGACATCCGGTTCGGCGCCGTCGCCCGCTGACCCGGGGCATGGAAAGGGGGCGCTGCGGGCCGCTCGTGGAGGCCCGCAACGCCCCCTGGTACTCACCTGAGGGGTGCTCAGGAGCTCTTCGCCCGCTACGAGTTGACCTGCGCGGTCACCAGGCTGGAGAAGGTGGCCAGCCGGGTGTAGACACCCGGGTAGCCGGCCTGGGCGCAACCCTCGCCCCAGGAAGTGATCCCTGCCAGGACGCCCCCGACAAGCAGGGGACCGCCGCTGTCGCCCTGGCAGGTGTCCACGCCGCCGGAGGAGTATCCGGCGCACACCATCTCGCTCTTGACGTAGTCGGAACCGTACGAGCCGCCGCAGCTGGTGTCGGAGACGATCGGCACGGTCGCGGTGCGCAGCTGGTTGGAGGAGCTGCCGCCCGACGACGTGGTGCCCCAGCCGAGGACGCGGGCGGTGGTGCCGGCCGCGTAGACGGAGGTGTCGGTGGACGAGACGTACTTGGCCGTGGTGTAGGGCATGGCCGTCGACAGGGTCAGCACCGCGACGTCCTCACCGCGGGTGGCGGTGGTGTAGTTCGGGTGGATCCAGATCCTGCTGACCCGGGCGACCGTGCCGTTGGTGCCGTTGAGGTAGGTGCGGCCGCCGACCACGCGGACGCCGCTGGGGGTCTCGCCGACCATGCAGTGCGCGGCGGTGACGACCTTGGTGGGGGAGACCAGCGTGCCGCCGCAGAACTGGTCCTGGGAGGCGTCGGTGATCTGCATCATGAACGGGTAGGCGCCGGTCGTCGTGGTGGTGCCGCCGACGATGGGCTGGGGGGCGGCGCCGGCCGGGGAAGCGGCGGTCAGCGCGGTCGCGGCGGCGGCAGCGGTGGCGGCTATCGCGACGGCGGTCCTTCTCGCACGGGTGAGCCCGGACATGAGGTCTCCTCGGGGGTGTTGCCGGTGGGGGGTCGCGCGGGTGTGGGGGGTGTGGCACAGGGGCCCGGGAAGACCCCCGTGTGCCCGGCGATCGGCACGCCCCTTACGCTAGGGCCGAGCCCACCGGCGTCCCAATGAGGGAACCCCCTAAGGGGGTTGGTGAGGGAAAACCCTCGGTCCGGCTCCCCGGGCCGCTCCCTGGTCGGCACCTCTCGCCCGCATCCCGCGGCCTCCGCCCCCCGCCGGTTCGCCCCCGTCACGGCCCGGCTCCGCCACCCCTCAGCCCGTCAGCCCGTGCGCGGCCCCGCCGCCAGCCGGACGATGTCCACCCGGGAGCGGATCCCCAGCTTCCGGTAGACCCGCGTCAGGGTGGCCTCCACCGTCTTGACGCTGATGAACAGGCGCGCGGCGATCTCCCGGTTGGTGGCGCCCTCCATGACCAGCGCGGCCACCTGACGCTCCATCGACGCCAGCCCGTCCAGCGCGGCCGTCGCGGGCGCGGGCACGGGCACCGGTTCGCGGGCCGGCGGCGGAGACGCCGCCGCCTCCACCTGCCGCAGCCACGGCAGCGCCCGGCACCGCCGGAACAGCCGCGCCGCCTCGTCGTACGACGCCGTACCGGACCGGGCGACGCCGCCGCCCCGGACCGGGCCGGGTGCCTGCGCGTGGGCGCGCAGCCGCGCCAGCGCGAAGGCCGCCCGCGCCTCCTCCAGCCCGTACCCCAGCTTCGCCAGGCGGTCCTGAACCGACGTCAGGCACGCGATCGCGCCCTCCTGGTCCCCGCGTGCCGCCCGCACCAGCGCCTCCGCCCGGTCCAGGACGGCCAGCACGCTCTCCCGGCTCAGCCGCAGCGCCTGCTCACGGGTGACGTCGATGAGGTCCTGCGCCTCGGCGAGCTCGCCCACCCGCACCAGCGCCTCCGCGAGGTCGCCGTGCCAGCGCCCGCGCGCCGGGTCCGTCACCCCGAGCCCCTGCTCCAGCTCCCGCACCCGCCGCAGCGACCGGACGGTGCCCACGGCGTCACCGGCGACCAGCTGGACGTACCCCAGGCTGGCGAGGGCGCGCGACATGTAGATCTGGTCGCCGTCCTCCTCGGCGTGCTCGGCGGCTTCCCGGGCCAGCGCCAGCGCGCGGCCGACGTCTCCGCCGGACGCCTCCGCGACGGAGGTCAGCACGGCCGAGGCCACCTCGCCGATCCCGGAGTCCCGGGCCAGCCGCAGGCTCTCCTGGGACAGGTCCAGGGCCCGGCCGCAGTGCCCGGCGCGCAGCTCGGTCTCCGCGAGCATCCGCAGGAAGTGCACCTCGCTCTCCACCATGCCGCGCCGCCGCGCCTCGCTGAGCAGCCGGGTGACGGTGGCGCGGGCGTCGGACAGCTGATCGCTCATCAGCAGCCAGCGCAGCCTGGTGGAACCCGCCCCGTTGTGGTGGCAGGCGACCTGCGGGTCCTGCGGTTCCTGGAGCGCCCGCCGGATGGTGGCCGGGGCGCCGGGATGGCCCATCAGCGTCTCGGCCTGCGCCTGGAAGGCGAGCGCCAGCAGCTCGGTGCGCCGGTCCCCGCCCCGCGCGGCCAGCTCCGCGGCGTGCGCCGCCTCCTCCCGGCCCTCGGCGAAGTCGCCCTCGACGACGAGGGCCCGCCAGGCCAGCTGGTAGTGGACCAGGGCCAGCAGCCGCGGGTCGTCGCCCGCGTCGGCGAGCGCCTGCGGGAAGACGGCGTCGACGTCGCCGAGGGCCTGCCCGGCCGCCTCTATGACCACCATCCAGGCCCGCACCCGGTCGGCGGGCACGGTCGCCCGGGACAGCACCTCCCGGGCGATGTCGCGCGCGAGGTCCACCTCCCCGGCGGTGATCGCGTCCTCGGCGGCCTGCAACCGCCGCTCGTCGGGGGCCGGCACACCGCCGGGCGGGGTGTGCCGGGCGGCGAGCAGGCCCAGCGAGGCCGCCATGGACGGCGCGCCGCGGTCCCGGGCCAGCGCGGCGGCCCCGGCGAGCCGGGTCGCCACCTCCGGGTCGGTTCCGTTGGTGGCCAGTGCCAGGTGCCGGGCGCGTTCGATCGGGTCGGAGGCGGCCTCGGACAGCGCGGCGTGCGCGGCGCGCCGCCGGTGCGCGGGCGCCTCCGCGTACAGCGCGGCCGAGATCAGCGGATGCGCGAACCGTACGGCCGGGCCCTCCGGCTCGGTGGCCAGCAGGCCGAGTTCGGCGGCCCGCGCGGTCTCCGCCTCGGCGTGGGGGCGGCCCGCCGCGTGCAGCAGGGCCAGCGTGGGACGGGCGCCCGCACTGGCCACGAGGAGGGTGTGCCGGGCCTCGTCGGACAGCATCTCCAGCCGGTTCAGCACCAGGGCCCGCAGCGAGGTCGGCACCGGCAGCGGCTCGCCCGGCCGGGGCGGGGTCGGGTTCTCGGCCAGGGCACGGCCCAGTTCCAGCGCGAAGAGCGGGTTGCCGCCGCTGGTGCGGTGGATGTCGCGGACCGTGGAACGGGGCAGGCCCGTGTAGCCGCGGTGGTCGAGCAGCGCGGAGACCTGGGTGCGGGAGAGCGGGCCGAGCCGCAGGGCGAGGGTGTCGGGCGGCGCGGACCGCAGCTGCCGGTCGTACTCCTGGTCCTCGGCACGCATCGCGCACAGCAGCTGGACCGGGGTGTCGCCCAGGCGGCGGGCGGCGAAGCCGAGGAGTTCGGCGCTGGCCGGGTCGAGCCACTGCAGGTCGTCGGCAACGACCAGGACGGGGCCCGCCGCGGCGAGCGCGCGCAGTGCCGACAGCACGGCGAGGCGCAGCGCGAGGCCGTCGCGCTGGAGGGTGGACTCGCCGCGGCCGGTGAGCGCGGACTCCAGCGCGGTGCGCTGCGTGGCGGGGAGCTGGTCGGACACGTCCTCGAGGACCAGGCCGAGCAGGTCGGCGAGGGCCAGGAAGGGCAGGTGCGATTCGGACTCGGTCGCGGAGCAGCGCAACACGGTGCGGGCGGTCGCGCCGTATTCCGCGGCCAATGCCCGCAACACGGTCGACTTTCCTATTCCGGCGGGCCCGTGGAGCAGCACGCTGCCGCCGCGGTCCAGCTGCTCGCGCGCCGCGGTGAACGGCTCCTCCCGTCCGATGACCAGGTCGGGGCGGCATCTGGCAGGCTCCTCGAAGTCCCGTCGCACGGTCACCGCTCCCCTCCGTGTGTCGTGTTCTGGCCAAATTCTAGGCACCGAGTCATTGAATTTCGGAGGGGCGCGGTGGTGAGGGAAATAACAGCAACGGGCCTGGGGAATTTCAGCTCTGTGTCAATTGCGTGACGAACGGCGCGCGGGGAGGCGCCGCGGCCGCGGACGCCCCCCACGAAGACGCGGGCAACCGCGCGACCGACCACGGCGCACCCGCGGCCCCCACACGCCGCCACCCCCACGCCACTCCCGCCCGTCACCGCTACGCCGCTTCCGCCGGCCACCGCACCCGGGGCCTCTACGCCGCGCCCGCCCGGCCCCCCAGCGGGGCCCGGGCCCGGCACCGGACCCGTCACCCTTGTGCGGCTCACGCCCGGCACCAGATCCGCCACCCCTGCGCGCCCCCGCCCGGCACCCGCATCCGGCACTCCTGTGCCGCGCACGCCCGGCGCCGGACCCGGCACCGCAGCGCCGCGCCCGCCCGTAAACCTCCGTGCGGCTTCCGCCGGCCACTGACCCGGGGCCTCTACGCCGCGCCGGCCCGTAACCGCCGTGCGGCTTCCGCCCGGCACCGGACCCCGCGCCCCCACGCCGTTCACGCCCGGCGCCCTAGGGCAGCGCCCCCGCCCGTCGCGCCGCGGCCACCGCCTCTCCCCGCGTCCGCGCGCCCAGCTTCCGCATCGCGGAACGCAGGTAGCTCTTCACCGTCTCCGGCCGCAGCCCCAGCCGCTCGGCCGCCGCCGCGTTCGTCGCCCCCGCCGCCACACAGGCCAGCACGTCCACCTCCCGGGGCGCCAGCCGCACCCCGTCCGGCTCCCGGTCCGGCGCGAGCAGCCCGCACGCGTCCAGCAGTTCCGCCCGCAGCGCCGGATCGGCGATCCGCGGCGCCAGCGCGCGCAGCGCCGCGTGCGCCTCCCGCATCCGCTCCCTGACCGCCCCCGCTTCCGGAGCCTGTGCCGCACGCGCCGTCCCCGCGCCCGTCCGGGGCTGCGCCCGCACGGTGTCCAGCAGCCCCCGGGCCTCCTCCCGCGCCACGAGCGCCTGCTCCACGTCCCGCGCCGCCTCGACGGCCGCGTGCAGCATGCGGTCGCCCAGCGGCTGCGCGGTGCGCAGGGCGCCGTACAGCACCCCCCGCACCCGCCGCCGTACGACGACGGGGACGGCGAGCACGGACCGCAGCCCCTCCACGGCGACCGGCGCGTCGTACTCGTGACTGATCTGCCGGGACGCCGAGTAGTCGGTCACGGCGCACGGACGGCCCAGTGCCACCGCCTTGCCGCCCAGCCCGTAGCCGCAGGTCACGGCGAGGGCGCTGAGCGCCGGGGTGCGGGTCCCGGTCAGCTCCGTGATGCGCATCCGTGGCCGGCCCGTCTCCACCAGCCCGCCGAAGGCGACCGGCAGGCCGGTCGTCCGGCGCAGCCGCAGCAGCGCGCCCCGGATGACCGCCGTGTCCGCCGCGTCCACCGCGCCCGTCGTGTCCGCTCCCACGTGCTCGCCCTTCCCTGGCCGCGCCTCACGGCGCGCACCCCCGTTAGGGGGTAGTGAGACCTGCATCACGGATTACACGATGTCCGGGAGCCGCCCGGCAACGGTCCGGACAGAGGGAGAACGAATGACGACGGCGACCGAGGACTTCCGCCAGGCGCGGGACTTCCTGCTGGCACACCGTGCGGACTACGGCACGGCCTACGACGGCTTCGCCTGGCCCCGCCCCGAGCACTTCAACTGGGCACTCGACTGGTTCGACGTCATCGCGGACGGCAACGACCGCACCGCGCTGCACATCGTCGAGGAGGACGCCACCGAGACCCGGCTCAGCTTCGCCGAGCTCTCGGACCGCTCCGACCGCGTCGCGAACTGGCTGCGCGCCCGCGGCGTCGCGGCGGGCGACCGCGTCCTCGTTATGCTCGGCAACCAGGCCGAACTGTGGGAGACCGCGCTGGCCGCGATGAAGCTGCGCGCCGTCGTCATCCCCGCCACCCCGCTGCTCGGCGCCGCCGACCTGCGCGACCGCGTCGACCGGGGCCGTGTCCGGCACGCGATCGTGCGCGCCGCCGACACCGGGAAGTTCGACGAGGTGCCGGGCGACTACACCCGCATCGCCGTGGGCGGCGCCCCGGCCGGCTCCTGGCTGCCGTACGAGGAGGCGTACACGGCACCGTCCGGCTTCACCCCCGACGGGCCCACCCGCGCCGACGACCCGCTGATGCTCTACTTCACCTCCGGGACGACCGCCCGCCCGAAGCTCGTGGAGCACACCCACACCTCGTACCCCGTCGGGCACCTAGCCACCATGTACTGGATCGGCCTGCGGCCCGGAGACGTCCACCTGAACATCTCCTCGCCCGGCTGGGCCAAGCACGCCTGGTCCAACCTCTTCGCCCCCTGGAACGCCGAGGCGACCGTCTTCCTCCTCAACTACACCCGCTTCGACGCGGCCCGGCTGATGGCCGAGATGGACCGCGCCGGAGTGACCACCTTCTGCGCTCCGCCCACCGTCTGGCGCATGCTCATCCAGGCCGACCTCGGCGCGCTGCGCACCCGCCCCCGCGAGGCCGTAGCCGCCGGTGAGCCGCTGAACCCCGAGGTCATCGAGCAGGTCCGGCGCGCCTGGGGCGTCACCATCCGGGACGGCTTCGGCCAGACCGAGACCGCCGTGCAGGTCGCCAACACCCCCGGGCAGCCG
Source organism: Streptomyces glaucescens (assembly GCF_000761215.1). Classification (GTDB taxonomy): domain Bacteria; phylum Actinomycetota; class Actinomycetes; order Streptomycetales; family Streptomycetaceae; genus Streptomyces; species Streptomyces glaucescens_B. The sequence goes on from NZ_CP009438.1 coordinate 6,074,982, forward strand.
CTGAAGACCGGCTCCATGGGCCGCCCCAGCCCCGGGTACCGCGTCGAACTCCTCGACCCGGTCACCGGCGCCCCCGGCGCCACCGAGGGCGAGATCGCCCTGGACCTCACCGAGCGGCCGGTCGGCCTGATGACCGGCTACCACGGCGACCCCGAACGCACGGCGGAGGCCATGGCCGGCGGCTACTACCGCACCGGTGACGTCGCCGCACGCGACGAGGACGGGTACCTGACGTACATCGGGCGCAGCGACGACGTCTTCAAGGCGTCCGACTACAAGATCAGCCCCTTCGAGCTGGAGAGCGCCCTGCTGGAGCACGAGGCCGTCGCCGAGGCGGCCGTCGTGCCCGCCCCGGACGCGGTGCGCCTCGCCGTCCCCAAGGCGTACGTCGTCCTCGCGGACGGCTGGGCCCCCGGCCCCGACACCGCCAAGGTCCTCTTCGAGCACTCCCGTGAGGTCCTCGCGCCGTACAAGCGCATCCGCCGCCTGGAGTTCGCCGACCTGCCCAAGACGGTCTCCGGCAAGATCCGCCGCGTGGAACTGCGCCAGGCCACCGCGGCGGGCTCGGACGCCGAGTACCGCGAGGAGGACTTCCGGTGAACTCGTACAGCCACGGGGCGAGCGAGATCCCGCTCCTCGGTGACACCATCGGCGCCGACCTGGACCGCGCGGTCGCCGCCTGGCCGGACCGGGAGGCACTGGTGGACGTCCCGTCCGGCCGCCGCTGGACCTACGCCGCGTTCGCCTCGGACGTCGACGCCCTGGCGCGCGCCCTGCTCGCCGCGGGCGTCACCAAGGGCGACCGGGTGGGCATCTGGGCGGTCAACTGCCCCGAGTGGGTCCTCGTCCAGTACGCCACCGCGCGCATCGGCGCGATCATGGTGAACATCAACCCGGCCTACCGCACCCACGAGGTCGCCTACGTCCTGAAACAGGCGGGCGTCTCCTTCCTGTTCGCCTCGCAGCGGCACAAGACCAGCGACTACCGGGCGATGACCGAACAGGTCCGCGGCGAGTGCCCGCGGCTGCGCGAGGTCGTGTACTTCGGCGACCCGGGCTGGGACGCGCTGCTGGGCCGGGCGGACGGGACGGGCACCCGGGAGCCCTTCCCCGAGCTGTCCTGCGACGACCCCATCAACATCCAGTACACCTCGGGCACGACGGGCTTCCCGAAGGGCGCCACCCTCTCCCACCACAACATCCTCAACAACGGCTATTTCGTGGGGGAGTCGATCGGCTACACGGAACACGACCGCATCTGCGTGCCCGTCCCCTTCTACCACTGCTTCGGCATGGTGATGGGAAACCTGGCGGCCACCTCCCACGGCGCGTGCATCGTCATCCCGGCCCCGTCCTTCGACCCGGCGGCCACCCTGGAAGCGGTCCAGCGCGAGCGCTGCACCTCGCTGTACGGCGTCCCGACGATGTTCATCGCCGAGCTGAACCTGCCGGACTTCGCCTCCTACGACCTCTCCTCGCTGCGCACCGGCATCATGGCGGGCTCCCCCTGCCCCGTGGAGGTGATGAAGCGGGTCGTCGCCGAGATGCACATGGAACAGGTCTCCATCTGCTACGGCATGACCGAGACGTCACCCGTCTCGCTCCAGACCCGCATGGACGACGACCTGGAGCACCGCACCGCCACGGTCGGCCGGGTCCTGCCGCACATCGAGGTGAAGATCGTCGATCCGGCGACGGGCGTGACCCGGCCACGCGGCACCCCGGGCGAACTGTGCACCCGCGGCTACAGCGTGATGCTCGGCTACTGGGACCAGCCCGAGAAGACCGCCGAGGCCGTCGACCCGGGCCGCTGGATGCACACCGGCGACCTCGCGGTGATGCGCGAGGACGGCTACGTCGAGATCGTCGGCCGCATCAAGGACATGATCATCAGGGGTGGCGAGAACGTCTACCCGCGCGAGATCGAGGAGTTCCTGCACGCCCACCCGAAGATCGCCGACGTCCAGGTCGTCGGGGTACCGCACGAACGCTACGGCGAGGAGGTGCTGGCCTGCGTCATCCCGAGCGACCCCGCCGCACCGCCGACCCTGGAGGAAGTGCGGGAGTTCTGCGCCGGCCGGCTGGCGCACTACAAGATCCCGAGCAGGCTGCAGGTCCTCGACTCCTTCCCGATGACGGTGTCCGGAAAGGTGCGCAAGGTGGAGCTGCGGGAGCGCTACGGGGCCTGAAGGACCGCCCGGGCGTTCGATCACAGGGGTCAGGGCCCGTAAGATCGGACGCCCTTGGGGGTGAAGGATGGTCAAACGGCGGCCCGTTGCGACGCCCACGCTGGAGGAGGTGGCCGCGCTCGCCGGTGTCGGGCGGGGCACGGTCTCGCGCGTCATCAACAACGAGGCGGGCGTCAAGGAATCGACCCGTCGCGCCGTGCAGCGGGCCATCGCCGAACTCGGCTATGTGCCCAACCTGGCGGCGCGGTCCCTGGCCGGGCGGCGCGCCGACGCCGTGGCGCTGGTGATGACCGAACGGGACTGGCGGCTGTTCGGCGAGCCGTTCTTCTCCGAGACCGTCCGCTCCGTCGGCGACGCCCTCACCGACACCTCCGTCCAGCTGCTGCTCACTCTGGTCCGCACGGACGCCGAACGGCAGCGGTTCCTCGAGTACGCGCGCGGCGGCCGGGTCGACGGCGTTCTGCTGATGTCCGTACGCGCCGAGGACCGGCTGCCCGACATGCTCGCCGACGCCGGCCTGCCCACCGTGCTGCTCGGGCGCCGCTCCGGCGACGAGCAGGTCACCTCCGTCGACGCGGACAACGTCGGCGGCGCCCGCGAGGCCGTCACCCACCTGGTGCGCACCGGCCGGCGTTCCATCGCCACCATCACCGGGCCGCTCGACATGTACGTCGCCCAGTGCCGCCTGCGCGGCTACCAGCAGGCCCTCGCCGGCGCCGGACTGCCCACCGACCCCTCCTGGACCGTCGAGGGCGACTTCACCGAGGCGAGCGGACGCCGGGCCATGACCGAACTCCTCGAACGCCACCCGGACGTCGACGCGGTCCTCGCCGCCTCCGACACCATGGCCGCCGCGGCCCTCTCCGTCCTGCGCGCCGCGGGCCGCCGCGTCCCCGACGACGTGGCCGTCATCGGCTTCGACGACTTCCACCTCGCCCAGCACACCGACCCGCCGCTGACCACCGTCCGCCAGCCCCTGGAGGACATCGGCCGCACCATGGTCCGCCTCCTGCTGGAGGAGATGGAACAACCGGAAGTCGCCTGGCGGCACGTGATGCTGCGCACGCGCCTGGTGATCCGCGAATCGGCGTGACCCGCCCCCGGCCGGGAGACCTCCAGCTCGGCGCCGGCCGAGACCGCTCCCCGCGGGCGTTCCCGGCGACTCCCCGGCGCAGCCGGGCCGATCGGCGCGAGGAAAGAGCCGACAGCGTGACTCCGCGGCCCGCGATGTCTTGACACGGCTGGTCACGGCTGGCTTCATGGCCAGCAGGTGGGAGCGCTCCCACAGGGCTCCCGGCACCGGCTCCCGCACGCCTCCCCGCGGACGCGAGCCGGCGCCGGGCTGCACCACGGCCCGTGCGCACGGCCCCGCGCGCACACCCCGGGCGACGGCCCCCGGGCAGCTCTCCCCGCACGGCACGACCCGGTGCATCCCCCCGGCGTACCGGACACCGCTCACCGAGCACGCCCATCGACGACACCCAGAGAGCACGCCCATCGAGCACCGCGCACCGCGCACCGCTCGTCGCACGCCGGACACCGCATCCGGGAGCTCGCCCACCGGATACCGCGCACCCGTACGGAAGGACGATCCGTTGCGCCCGTTCTCCCTCCGCCCGTTGCGACGGCCCGAGCCACCGGGCCCGGCCCGCCGCAGGCGTGTCACCGGCCCCGCCGCCCTCGCCGCCGCCCTCACCGCGGGGCTCCTCCTGCCCCTCACCGCCGCCGCCCCCTCCTCCGCCGCGCCCGCGTTCGACTACGGCGAGGCGCTGCAGAAGTCCCTGCTGTTCTACGAGGCCCAGCAGTCCGGCGCGATTCCCGGCTGGAACCGGGTCGGCTGGCGCGGGGACTCGGGGATGAATGACGGCAAGGACGTCGGCGTCGACCTGACCGGCGGGTGGTACGACGCCGGGGACCACGTCAAGTTCGGGCTGCCCATGGCCTATTCGGCGACCGTGCTCGCCTGGGGCGGCCTGGAGGAGCGCGCCGCCTACACCCGCAGCGGCCAGTGGACGCACCTGAAGAACAACCTCCGTTTCGTCAGTGACTACTTCGTCAAGGCCCACCCCTCGCCCGACGTCCTGTACGGACAGGTCGGCCACGGCGGCAGGGACCACGCCTGGTGGGGGCCGGCCGAGGTCATGCCGATGGAGCGGCCCGCCTTCAGGATCGACGCCTCCTGCCCCGGCTCCGACCTCGCCGGGCAGACCGCCGCCGCCCTGGCGGCCTCCTCCATGGTGTTCGCGGACAGCGACGCCGCGTACGCCGGCAAGCTGCTCACGCACGCCAAGCAGCTCTACTCCTTCGCCGACACCCACCGCGGCAAGTACAGCGACTGCATCACCGACGCCCAGGGTTACTACAACTCCTGGAGCGGGTACCGCGACGAGCTGGTCTGGGGCGCCATCTGGCTCCACAAGGCCACCGGCGACCCCGCCTACCTCGCCAAGGCCGAGAGCTACTACGACAACCTCTCCACCGAACCCCAGACCTCCACCCGCTCCTACCGCTGGACCCTCTCCTGGGACGACAGCTCCTACGGCGCCTACGTCCTGCTCGCCCAGCTCACCGGCAAGCAGAAGTACGTCGACGACGCCAACCGCTGGCTGGACTGGTGGACCGTCGGAGTGAACGGCAGCCGGGTGCGCTACTCGCCCGGCGGCCAGGCCGTCCTCGACAGCTGGGGCTCCCTGCGCTACGCCGCCAACACCGCGTTCGCCGCGCTCGTCTACTCGGACTGGCTGCCCGGTGACCCCACCCGCAAGGCCCGCTACCACGACTTCGCCGTACGGCAGATCGACTACGCCCTCGGGGACAACCCGCGAAGGTCGAGCTACGTCGTCGGCTTCGGCGCCAACCCGCCGGCCAAGCCCCACCACCGCACCGCCCACGGCTCCTGGACCGACCAGATCACCAACCCCGCCGACAGCCGCCACGTCCTGTACGGCGCCCTGGTCGGCGGTCCCAGCGCGGCCGACGACGCCTACACCGACGACCGGCAGAACTACGTCAACAACGAGGTCGCCACCGACTACAACGCGGCCTTCACGGGCGCCCTGGCCCGTCTGTACGCCGAGTACGGCGGCGCGCCGCTCGCCGACTTCCCCGGGGCGGAGACCCCGGACGGGCCCGAGATGTCCGTGCAGGCCTCGGTGAACGCCTCAGGCGCCGATTTCACCGAGATCAAGGCCTACGTCATCAACAAGTCGGCCTGGCCCGCCCGCGCGCTCACCGACAGCTCGCTGCGCTACTACTTCACCCTGGAGCCGGGGGTCCGGCCCGAGCAGATCAGCGTGACGACCAACTACAACCAGTGCGGTCCGGTCACCGGGCCCACGCACCACGCGGGCGACGTCCACTACGTCACCGTCGACTGCTCCAGCGCCGTGATCGCGCCCGCCGGCCAGTCCGCGTACCGCAAGGAGGTCCAGTTCCGAATCAGTTCGGCCGGTGCCTGGAGCCCGGGCAACGACTGGTCGTACCAGCGGATCGCGACCACGCCGGGCAGCACCCCCGTCGACGCCCCGAACATCGTTCTGCTGGAGGGCACGGAGCGGCAGTGGGGTGCCGTGCCGGACGGCAGCACCTCCACCCCGACCCCCGATCCGACGCCGACCCCCGATCCGACCCCGACCCCGACCCCCGATCCGACCCCGACGCCCACCCCCGCCGAAGGCTGCGCCGTCACCTACGCCGTCGGCTCTTCCTGGAACGGCGGGTTCACGGCCGAGGTGCGGGTCCGGAACACCGGGTCGGCCCCCGTGAACGGGTGGCGGCTCGGCTTCTCCTTCCGTGGCGCGGAGAAGGTCACCAACGCCTGGAACGCCGCCCTCACCCAGTCCGGAGCCGAGGTCACCGCGTCGAACGCGGGCCACAACGCGACCCTGGCGGCGGGCGGCACGGCGAGCTTCGGCTTCCAGGCGAGCGGCGCCCCGGCCGGTGCGCCCGCGGCCTTCACGCTCAACGGCCGTACGTGCGCCTGAGGCCCTCATCTCGGTTCTTCGCAACTTTCGGGAGCGCTCCCAACTCCGTTTTCCGGCTTGCCTGTTGAGGAGGCGAGCCGGAGACGGCCCGCTGACCTGCGTCTTCGAAATCCGTTCGACGGATTCGCGCGCACAGGGTTGTCAGGGCCATGGAGTGACTCCTACAGTCGCGTCCGAAACCGGTGGGGTGGGAGCGCTCCCATCCGTGGGGAGATGGGAGCGCTCCCGACACCCCGATCCCCCAGCACCCCCCTGTCGAACCCGGTTCCCACGCGAGAGAGGCCCCGCATGCGACCGTCACCGCACCGCCTCCGCACCGCCCGCGCCCTGTTCGGCGCACTGCTCACCGCGCTCGCCACCCTGGCCGCGCTGCTCGCCGCCACGGCGCCCGCGCAGGCCGACACCACGATCTGCGAGCAGTACGGCTCCACCGTGATCCAGGGCCGTTACGTCGTCCAGAACAACCGCTGGGGCACCAGCGCCACCCAGTGCGTCACCGCCACCGACATCGGCTTCCGGCTCACCCAGGCCGACGGGTCGGTGCCCACCAACGGCGCCCCCAAGTCGTACCCGTCGGTCTTCAACGGCTGCCACTACACCAACTGCTCGCCGGGGACCAACCTCCCGGCGCAGGTCAGCGCGATCTCCAGCGCGCCCAGCAGCATCTCGTACGGCTACGTCTCCGGCGCCGTGTACAACGCCTCGTACGACATCTGGCTGGACCCGACGCCCCGCACCGACGGCGTCAACCGGACCGAGATCATGATCTGGTTCAACCGGGTCGGCCCGATCCAGCCGATCGGCTCCCCGGTCGGCACCGCGAGCGTGGGCGGCCGCACCTGGGAGGTGTGGACCGGCAGCAACGGCTCCAACGACGTGATCTCCTTCGTCGCCCCTTCGGCGATCGCGAGCTGGAGCTTCGACGTGATGGACTTCGTCGACCAGACCGTCGCGCGCGGCATGGCGCAGAACAACTGGTACCTGACGAGCGTCCAGGCGGGCTTCGAGCCGTGGCAGAACGGCGCCGGGCTCGCGGTGAACTCCTTCTCCTCGACGGTGAACACCGGCGGCACGGGCCCCGGCAACCCGGGCGACCCGGCGACCGCCTGCCAGGTGACCTACGCGACCAACGTCTGGCAGGGCGGCTTCACCGCGAACGTGACGGTGAAGAACACCGGCACCACCGCCGTCGACAACTGGAAGCTCGGCTTCACCCTGCCGTCCGGACAGCGGATCACCAACTCCTGGAACGCCGCCCTGTCCGGCTCCTCGGGCGCCGTCACGGCCAGCGCGGCCGGCGGTCAGAACACGCGGATCGCGGCCGGGGCGAGCCAGAGCTTCGGCTTCCAGGGCACCTACAGCGGCAGCTTCGCCAGGCCGGCCGGCTTCACCCTGAACGGCACCGCCTGCTCCGTCGCCTGATCCGGCGACGCACCGACCCGCTCCGGGCTCCGCCCTGCGCCGACTGGGCGGACCCCGGAGCGTTCCACCCGGCCGGCGGGCCCGCACGCCCGCCGGGCCGGGACCCCGCACCGCCCACCCGGAACCGCGCACCCGGCACCGGACACTCCGCACCGCCCTCCGGGCACCACTCGCCCGGAGCCGCCCATCCCGCACCGCGCGCCCGGTGCCGTCCCGCAGGCACCGCCCCCCGCCCCTCCGGCCCGCACCCGGAAAGGCCCCGCCATGATCCCGCTCCTCCCCGAGGCAACCGCCCGCCGCACCGTCCCCCGTACCAGCCGCCGCACCGGCCGCCCTTCCGTCCGCCGCCCGGCGATCGTGGCGGCCCTGTGCGCCGCCGCGCTCGCCGTCACCGGGCTCACCGCCGCCGCCCCGCCCGGGCGGGACACCGGACGGGCCGCCGCCGCGCTGCCGTACCAGGACCCGTCCCTGCCCGTGCCGCAGCGGGTCGCCGACCTGCTGGGCCGGATGACGCTGGACGACAAGCTCGGCCAGATGACCCAGATCGAGAAGGACGCGCTGGTCCCGCAGTCGGACCTCGCCACCTACCGGATCGGCTCGGTGCTGTCCGGCGGCGACTCCACGGTCAGCCCCAACAACGCCCAGACCTGGGCCGACACCTACGACTCCCTCCAGCGCACCGCCCTGGCGACCCCGCTCGGCATCCCGGTGATCTACGGCATCGACGCGGTGCACGGGCACAACGCGGTGCGCGGCGCCACGCTCTTCCCGCACAACATCGGCCTGGGCGCCACCCGCGACCCCGCGCTCGTGCAGCGCATCGGGCGGGCGGTTGCCGAGGAGGTGGCCGGCACCGGTATCGACTGGTCGTTCGCGCCGTGTCTGTGCGTGGCCCGCAACGACCGGTGGGGCAGGACGTACGAGTCGTTCGGCGAGACACCCGAACTGCCCACCGCCATGACCTCGTTCATCACCGGGATGCAGGGCTCCGCCCTGGGCGGCGACCCGGCCTCCGTGCTCGCCACCGCCAAGCACTACATCGGTGACGGCGGCACCACCGGCGGCGTCGACCAGGGCAACACCCAGATCTCCGAGGCCGAGCTGCGGGCGGTCCACCTGCCGCCCTTCCAGAAGGCCGTCGAGCGCGGCGTGGGCTCCGTGATGCTCTCCTACAGCAGCTGGAACGGCGTCCGCTCGCACGCCCACAAGTACCTGGTCACCGACGTCCTCAAGGGCGAGCTGGGCTTCACCGGGTTCGTCGTCTCGGACTGGGCGGCCGTCGACCAGCTCGACGGGCAGACCGGGTTCACCGGTGCCGAGATCGCCACCGCCGTCAACGCGGGCGTCGACATGGTGATGGTCCCGCACGACTACAGGAAGTTCCTGAGCCTGCTGCGCGGCGAGGTCTCCGCGGGCCGGATCGCCATGGCCCGGATCGACGACGCCAACCGGCGGATCCTCACCAAGAAGTTCCAGATCGGGCTGTTCGAGCGCCCGTTGACGGATCGCTCGTACACCGCCACGGTCGGCTCCGCGGCGCACCGGGCGCTCGCCCGGGAGGCGGTGCGCGCCTCGCAGGTGCTGCTGAAGAACGACGGCGGCATCCTGCCGCTGCCGAAGACGGGCAGGCTGTTCGTCGCGGGCAAGTCCGCCGACGACATCGGCAACCAGAGCGGCGGCTGGACCGTCGGCTGGCAGGGCCGCAGCGGGCCCGTCACCGAGGGCACCACGATCCTCCAGGGCATCCGCGGTGCCGTCGCCGACCCGTCGAGGGTCATCTACGACCGCTACGGCAACGGCATCGACGGCAGCTACACGGCCGCCGTGGCCGTCGTCGGCGAGACCCCCTACGCCGAGATGCGCGGCGACCGGCCCGACGGCATGGGCCTCGACCAGGAGGACCTGCAGACCCTGTCCCGGCTGAGGGCGAGCGGGGTTCCCGTGGTGGTGGTGCTGGTGTCCGGCCGGCCGCTGGACATCGCGGCCCAGCTGCCCGACTGGCGCGCGCTGCTGGCCGCCTGGCTGCCCGGCACCGAGGGCGGGGGCGTCGCCGACGTGCTGTTCGGCGACCACGCGCCGACCGGCAAGCTGCCCATGACGTGGATGCGGAGCGCCTCCCAGCAGCCGGTCAACGACGGCGACGGCAAGAGCCCGCTGTTCCCCTACGGGTACGGCCTGACGTACGGCACCGGCCCCGGCCCGGACCCCGATCCCGACCCCGATCCGGTCCCCGTGAAGGCCTGCACCGCCCCCCACAAGCTGGTCAACTCCTGGCCGGGCGGCCACCAGGCGGAGGTCACGGTCAAGAACACCGGCACGAGCCCGATCACGGGCTGGACGGTCGACTGGGAGCTGGGCGGCGCGACCGTCACCAGCCTCTGGAACGGCACCCACACGGTCGCGGACGGCCGGATCACCGTCCGCAACACCTCGTCCAACGGCAGCCTCGCCGCAGGCGCCGGCACCTCGTTCGGCTACACGGCGAACGGCAGCGCGGGCACCCCCGTCCCACGCTGCACCCCCGCCTGAGCGGACCCACGGTTCTCCCCACCGGCCGACCCCGCGGATGTCCCCACACCCGTCACCCGCACCCCCGCACCGAGGAGAGCACATGACAGACCGGACCAGACGCGCGGACGCCCGTCCGCGCAGGCCGCACCGCAAGCGGACGGCGGCCCTGGCCACCGCGGTGAGCACCCTGCTGCTGGGAGCGGCGGCACAGCTCACCGCGACCGACGCGGCCGCCGCGGAGGCGCACGTCGACAACCCGTTCGCCGGCGCCTCGTTCTACGTCAACCCGGACTACGCGCGCCTCGTCGACGGGTCGATCGCCCAGACCACCGACGCGACGCTCAAGGCCAGGATGGAGAGGGTCAAGAGCTACCCGACGGCGGTGTGGCTGGACCGCATCGCGGCCATCCACGGGGGTGAGGTCAACGCGGGCCGCAAGAGCCTCGCCGACCACCTGGACCTGGCGCTCGCGCAGAAGAAGCCCGGTCAGCCGATCGTCGCCACGTTCGTCGTGTACGACCTGCCGGGCCGCGACTGCGCCGCCCTCGCCTCCAACGGCGAGCTGCCGCTCACCGCGGCGGGGCTCGCCCGCTACAAGAGCGAGTACATCGACGAGATCGCCAAGGTCTTCGCCGACCCCAAGTACCAGGACATCCGGATCACCACGGTCATCGAGCCGGACGGCCTGCCGAACCTGGTGACCAACCTCTCCGACCCGGAGTGCGCGCAGGCCAAGAGCAGCGGCATCCAGGTCGACGCCATCCGGTACGCGCTGAACAAGCTGCACGCCATCCCGAACGTGTACACGTACCTCGACTTCGCCCACTCCGGGTGGCTCGGCTGGGACAACAACCTCACCCAGACCACCCAGCTCTACACGGACGTCGCCAAGGGCACCACGGCCGGGCTGCGCAGCGTCGACGGGCTGGTCACCAACGTCTCCAACTACACGCCGCTCGCCGAGCCGTTCCTCCCCGACCCGAACAAGACGGTCGGCGGAAACATGATCAAGTCGGGCAAGTACTACGAGTGGAACCCGAACTTCGACGAGTCCGACTTCACCAAGGCCGTCCACGCCGCGCTGGTCGCCCAGGGCTGGCCCTCCTCCACCGGCATGGTCGTCGACACCTCCCGCAACGGCTGGGGCGGTGCCGCCCGGCCCACCGCGGAGAGCACCAGCACGGTCCTCGACACCTACGTCAGCCAGTCCAAGGTGGACCGCCGGGCGCACCGCGGCCTGTGGTGCAACGTGAACGGCGCCGGCCTCGGACAGCCCCCGCAGGCCTCGCCCGCCGGCTATCCGGACTCGCACCTGGACGCGTTCCTGTGGGTCAAGCCGCCGGGGGAGTCGGACGGCGCGAGCAAGGACATCCCGAACGAGGAGGGCAAGCGTCCGGACCCGATGTGCAACCCGGACTACACGGCGCCCAACGCGGGCGGCAACCCGACCGGCGCGATGCCCGACGCGCCGCTCGCGGGCCACTGGTTCCACAACCAGTTCTCGATGCTGGTGCGCAACGCGTACCCGGCCGTGCCCACCGACGGCGGCGGTGGCCCCGGCGACCCGGTCGACACCACGGCCCCGACCGCGCCGACCGGCCTGCGCGCCACCGCCAGGACCGCGTCCAGCGTCTCCCTCGCCTGGACGGCGGCCACCGATGACGTCGGCGTCACCGGGTACGACGTGTACCGCGACGGCACCAAGGTCAACGCCGCGCCGGTCACCTCGACCACGTTCACCGACACCGGGCTGAGCGCGGCCACCGCGTACGGCTACACCGTCCGCGCCCGCGACGCCGCCGGGAACGTCTCCGCGGCGTCCGCCGCGCTGAGCGTCACCACGGAGGCGGGCGGCGGCGGGCCCGACCCGGCCGGCGGCCTCAAGGTCACGTACAAGAACAACGACGCCTCGGCCGGCGACAACGCCATCCGGCCCGGACTGCGGATCGCCAACACCGGCAGCTCCGCGGTGGATCTGACCAAGGTCACCGCCCGCTACTACTTCACCCGGGACGGCGGCTCGCCCACCGTCAACGCGTTCTGCGACTACGCCGCGGTCGGCTGCGCCAACCTCAGGCTGCGGGTGGTGCCGCTGAGCACCCCCGTCGCGGGCGCCGACGCCTACCTGGAGGTCGCCTTCGCGGCCGGCACCCTGGCCGCCGGCCGGGACACCGGCGACATCCAGCTGCGCATGGCCAAGTCCGACTGGTCCGCGTTCGACGAGACCGGCGACTACAGCCGCACCACCGCCACCGCCTACGCCGACGCCCCCCGGGTCCCCGCCTACCTGGCCGGCGACCTCGCGTGGGGCACCCCGCCGGCCTGACCGGCCCAAGACCCCCAGGGAGACCCACACAACCCCACCCATCACAGGAGAGACGATGGCTCGACGCAACAGACGATCACTGTCCTTGCTGGCGGTGCTCGCGACCCTGCTCAGCGGGCTCGGCCTGGCCCTCATCGGCCAGGGCAGCGCGCAGGCGCACGGCGTGACGATGACGCCCGGCTCGCGGACCTACCTCTGCTGGCTGGACGCCAAGACCAGCACGGGCGCACTCGACCCGACGAACCCGGCGTGCAAGGCCGCGCTCGCCGAGAGCGGCTCGACCGCGCTGTACAACTGGTTCGCCGTGCTCGACTCCAACGCGGGCGGACGCGGCGCGGGATACGTCCCGGACGGCAAGCTGTGCAGCGCCGGTGACCGCTCCCCGTACAACTTCACCGGCTACAACGCCGCCCGCGCGGACTGGCCCCGCACGCACCTGACCTCCGGCGCGACGATCCGGATCAAGCACAGCAACTGGGCGGCGCACCCGGGCGCCTTCCGGGTGTACATCTCCAAGCCCGGCTACTCGCCCACCAAGCCGCTGGGCTGGGGCGACCTGGAGCTGATCCAGACGGTCACCAACCCGCCGCAGTCGGGTTCGGTGGGCTCGGAGTCCGGCCACTACTACTGGGACCTGAAGCTGCCCTCGGGCCGCTCGGGTGACGCGATGATGTTCATCCAGTGGGTGCGGTCGGACAGCCAGGAGAACTTCTTCTCCTGCTCCGACATCGTCTTCGACGGCGGCAACGGCGAGGTGACCGGCATCCGCGGCTCGGGCAGCACCCCGACGCCGACGCCGACGCCGACCCCGACCCCGACCCCCACGCCGACCCCGGACGACCCGCACACCGGGTGCATGGCCCTCTACAAGATCACGAACTACTGGAACGGCGGCTTCCAGGGCTCCGTCGAGGTGATGAACCACAACACCACGGCGCGTGACGGCTGGGCCGTGCGCTGGCAGCCGGGTGCCGGGACCAGGATCAGCCAGGTCTGGAACGGCACGCTCAGCACCGGTGCGGACGGCACGGTGACGGTCAGGAACGCCGACCACAACCGCACCATCCCGCCGGACGGCACGGTGACGTTCGGCTTCACCGCCACCTCGACCGGCAACAACCTGCCGGTCGACGCGGTCACCTGCGTCAGCCCGTAACACCGGCGAACGACGGCGCCGGCTCCCGCACCCGCGGGGGCCGGCGCTGCCGTGCGCGGGCCCGGGGGCCTGTCGTCCGGATCATCCCGGCGTCGCGGGGTCCGGCCGGAAGGCGCCGCATCTCACAGCCGGTCTGATCCGAACGACGGGCCCTGGCCGCCGAGCGCGTCGGCGTGCTCGTTGACGGGCCGCGGGGTGCCCGCCGGGTCCAGCACGAAGAGCGGCACCCCCAGCGCGCCGGCCCGGGTACGGGCCGCGTCGGTGTACCCGGCGAGCGTGAAGTGGACGCAGGCGCAGGACTGGGCCAGCGCGGTCAGCCACAGGTACTCCACGTCGCACGCGTCCACCGGGCGCGCGCTCGGCTCGACCCACGCCAGCAGGGCGGGCGCGGACAGCAGGATGCCGGACGGCGGGCGGATGTCCGCGCGGCGCACGTCCCGGTGGCCGAGCCGGCGCAGGTGGCGCGCCGCGGCGAGCACCGTGTCGCGCGCGGTGCGGACGACGGCCGGCCGGACGGGCGGGCGTGCCGGTGCCGGGGGAGCGTCCCGGGTGCCGTCCGCCTCCGCCACGGGGACGCGCAGCATCGTGCCGCAGGAGCAGCCCACTTCCGGGTGCGGCCACGGGGCCGGGCGGTCGCAGGCGGAGCAGCGCACGGTCACCCACTCGTCGTCCCAGGAGCGGTGGGTGACGGGGGTGGCGGGCGCGTGCGGATCGAGCGGCGGGGCGACGGGCGCGCCGCAAGAGCAGGGATGGACGGGCGCGGCGTACTGGTGGGTGCGCCGGCAGACCGGGCAGCGCACCGAAACGCTCTCGGGCATGCCCTCAGCATCCTCCGCCGGGCGCCCGTCCGTCCGCCGGTTCGGACGTCCCTTGACGGCTTTCGCGACTCCCCCTACATTGCTTCCAGATAGTAGAAGTTGATTTCCGTAATGCGGAAAACAGCGAAGACAGCGACACCGGACATCCGGAAGTGCTCACCGCGGGGCGCGACGGGAGTGCGTATCCGACAGCCGAAGCAGGAGTTCCCATGGCTCGTATGACCGCTGCCCGCGCGGCAGTCGAGATCCTCAAGCGCGAGGGTGTCACCGACGCGTTCGGTGTGCCCGGCGCGGCGATCAACCCCTTCTACGCGGCGCTCAAGGCCTCCGGCGGCATCGCGCACACCCTCGCCCGCCATGTCGAGGGCGCCTCGCACATGGCGGAGGGCTACACCCGCACCCACCCCGGCAACATCGGGGTCTGCATCGGCACTTCGGGCCCGGCCGGCACCGACATGATCACCGGCCTGTACTCGGCGACCGGCGACTCCATCCCGATCCTCTGCATCACCGGCCAGGCCCCGACCGCGGTGATCCACAAGGAGGACTTCCAGGCCGTCGACATCGCCTCGATCGCCAAGCCGGTCACCAAGATGGCGGTGACCGTCCTGGAGGCCGCGCAGGTCCCCGGCGTCTTCCAGCAGGCCTTCCATCTGATGCGCTCCGGCCGGCCCGGCCCGGTCCTCATCGACCTGCCGATCGACGTCCAGCTCACCGAGATCGAGTTCGACCCCGAGACGTACGAGCCGCTGCCGGTCTACCGGCCCGCCGCGTCCCGCGCCCAGATCGAGAAGGCGATCGGCATGCTCAACGCCGCCGAGCGCCCGCTGATCGTCGCGGGCGGCGGTGTCATCAACGCCGACGCGGCCGACCTGCTGGTCGAGTTCGCCGAACTGACCGGCACCCCGGTCGTGCCCACCCTCATGGGCTGGGGCGTCATCCCCGACGACCACGACCTGAACGCCGGCATGGTCGGCCTGCAGACCTCGCACCGCTACGGCAACGCGACCTTCCTGGAGTCCGACTTCGTCCTCGGCATCGGCAACCGCTGGGCCAACCGCCACACCGGCAAGCTGGACGTCTACACCGCAGGGCGCACGTTCGTGCACGTCGACATCGAGCCCACCCAGATCGGCAGGATCTTCGCCCCGGACTACGGCATCGCCTCCGACGCCAAGGCCGCCCTGGAGCTGTTCGTCGAGGTGGCCCGCGAGCTGAAGGCCGCGGGCGGGCTCCCCGACCGCTCCGCCTGGGCCGCGTCCGCGCAGGAGCGCAAGGCGACCCTGCTGCGCCGCACCCACTTCGACAACGTGCCGATCAAGCCGCAGCGCGTCTACGAGGAGATGAACAAGGCCTTCGGCCCGGAGACCCGGTACGTCTCCACCATCGGCCTCTCGCAGATCGCCGGCGCGCAGATGCTGCACGTCTTCAAGCCGCGCCACTGGATCAACTGCGGCCAGGCCGGCCCGCTGGGCTGGACCATCCCGGCGGCGCTCGGCGTCGCCAAGGCCGACCCGGAGGCGCAGGTCGTCGCCCTCTCCGGCGACTACGACTTCCAGTTCATGCTGGAGGAACTGGCGGTCGGCGCGCAGCACAAGATCCCGTACGTGCACGTCCTGGTCAACAACTCCTACCTCGGCCTGATCCGGCAGGCGCAGCGGGCGTTCGACATCGACTTCCAGGTCAAGCTGGAGTTCGAGAACATCAACTCGCCCGAGCTCGGCGTCTACGGCGTCGACCACGTGAAGGTCGCCGAGGGCCTGGGCTGCAAGGCGATCCGGGTGACCGACCCCGGCGAGCTGGGCGCCGCCTTCGAACAGGCGAAGAAGCTGGCCGCCGAGTTCCAGGTGCCGGTCGTCGTCGAGGCGATCCTGGAGCGCGTCACCAACATCTCCATGTCCGGCACCAACGACATCGGCAACGTCGTGGAGTTCGAGGAGCTCGCGACCGAGCCCGGTCACGCCCCCACGTCGATCAGGACGCTGAAGGCCTGACACCCGCAGCCGTGAGGGCGGCCCGACCAGGGGTTGGGCCGCCCTTTCGCGTGCCCGCGCACGGGCTCAGCCGGAGCCCCCGCCGTCCCCGCCCCCGCACAGGGAAGCCGCGCCCCCGTACCCCCACGACGGGCTGGAGCCCCTGGCGTCCGCCGCCTCGGCCCGGGGCAGCAGCCCCGCCCGCACGGCGAACCGCGGCATGAGCACCCGCAGGGCCGCCTCGTCGTGCAGGGCGACCGCGAGCAGCTTGTCGTCGTCGGACAGGCCGTACCGCCGGGCGGGCAGCGGATGCCGGACCCGCAGGGCCTCCACCTCGCGCCGGGCCCCGCGCGTCGGCCCCAGGAAGGGCCAGCGCAGCAGCCCGGCCTCGGCGAGCGGGATGCGCATCTCGGCGACGGCCAGCCGCACCTCCGGGTCCCGGACCAGCCGGCGGAACCGGACAGGCCGCCGCAGGGCGCTGCCGACGGCTTCCTCCAGGCCGCCCGGCGCGTCCTCCGGAACCGCCCAGAGCAGGCCCGGCGGACCGGGTTCCATCGCGCCCCGCAGATACAGGGCCACCACGGCGACGGTGACGGCGGCGCGCGGGCCGCCCCGCAGCAGTGCGATCTCGTGCGGCGCCAGGGCCGCCGTACCGTCGCTCATGGCACTCACCCCCCGGTGCGGGGCCCGCCGCCCCCGTGCCGACGGGCCCCGTGACAGCACTGTGCCCGCTCCCGGGGGCGGTCGACGCCTCCCGGAGCGGGTTCAGAGGTTGATTTGAGCATGTCGTAGTGGCCGTACGACCGCTGACGTACGGCCGCTCAGACCTCGTGGGGTTCCGACAGCCCCGGCCAGTCGTCGGGCCCGCCGCCCTGCCACTCGATGAGGTCGTTCTCCGCCACGTCCGTGACGTACAGGTCGGCCAGCCGCAGGATCTCGCCCACGTCGTCGGCGTGCGTGGCGATGCCCAGCGTCTCGTCGCCCTCGGTGACCCGGCGCGAACCGTCCAGGGCCGGCGGGTGGACCACGACGTGCGGATGGTGCGATGCGTGTGCCATGCCTTCAGGCTGCTGCGGGCGGCCGCGATCCGCACCCCGGAGCGGGCACGGGAAAGCGCCGGGTGCGGGACCGTCCGCACCCGGCGCTCGTCCGGAACGTTGCTGGGACCGCGGCGGATGCGACGGAGCCGGACGAACCCTTCCCTCTGGTCGAAAAGGGGATCACCGGTCCTTCACCACCGCACTGGCTCGCACGCGCCGCGGTCCGCACCCTGTCCACGCCCGCCCGTGCCGGACGGCCACCCCTCATCCGGGCCGCCGGCGGCCGGGCGTGGACAGGGAGTCTCAGTCCTCGCGCAGGGCGCGGACCGCCTCCTCCACGCGCTTGCCGTACTCCGGGTCGGCGGCGTGGAAGTGCGCCAGGTTCCTCTCGATCACGTCGTCGCGGGAGACCTGCGAGAGGCCGCCGGCGATGTTGGCGACGAGCCGGGACTTCTCGTCCTCGCTCATCAGGCGGTACAGCTCACCCGCCTGGAAGAAGTCGTCGTCCTTGGTGTGCTGCGGCGCCTCGTGGGTGCCGGTGTGACCGTTCACCGCGAGCGGGGCCGACAGCGGGCGGCCGGTCTCGACCGGGCCGTCGTAGGAGTTCGGCTCGTAGTTCTTGGCGTGGCGGCCCTGGCCGTTGAGGGCCATGAAGCCGTCCCGGCCGTAGTTGTCCGCCGCGGTCGCCCTCGGCGCGTTCACCGGGAGCAGCGTGTGGTTGACGCCCAGCCGGTAGCGCTGCGCGTCGGCGTAGGCGAACAGCCGGCCCTGGAGCATCTTGTCCGGGGACGGGCCGATGCCCGGCACGAAGTTGTTGGGGGAGAACGCGGCCTGCTCGACCTCGGCGAAGACGTTGTCCGGGTTGCGGTCGAGCACCAGGCGGCCCACGCGCCGCAGCGGGTAGTCCTTGTGCGGCCACACCTTGGTCAGGTCGAACGGGTTGAAGCGGTAGTCCGCCGCCTCGGCCGCCGGCATGATCTGCACGTACAGCGTCCAGGACGGGTTGACGCCCCGCTCGATCGCCTGGAGCAGGTCCGTCTGGTGCGAGTTGGCGTCCTTGCCGGCGACCTCCTGGGCCTGCTCGGTGGACAGGCAGCGGATGCCCTGGTTGGTCTTGAAGTGGTACTTGACGAAGAAGGCCTCGCCCTGCTCGTTCGTCCACTGGTAGGTGTGCGAGCCGTAGCCGTTCATGTGGCGGTACGACGCCGGGATGCCGCGGTCGCCCATCAGCCAGGTCACCTGGTGGGTGGCCTCGGGGGAGTGGCCCCAGAAGTCCCAGACGTTGTCCGGCTCCTGCTTGCCGGTGAACGGGTCGCGCTTCTGCGAGTGGATGAAGTCGGGGAACTTGATCGGGTCCTTGATGAAGAACACCGGGGTGTTGTTCCCGACGAGGTCGTAGTTGCCTTCCTCGGTGTAGAACTTCACCGCGAAGCCGCGCGGGTCGCGCACCGCGTCCGCGCCGCCCAGTGAGTCGGCCACCGTGGAGAAACGCACGAAGACCTCGGTGCGCTTGCCGGTGCTCTTGAGGAAGTCGGCGTGGGTGTAGCCGGTGACGTCGTCGGTCACCTCGAAGTAGCCGTAGGCGCCGGAGCCGCGGGCGTGCACCACGCGCTCCGGGATGCGCTCCCGGTTGAAGCGCGCCAGCTTCTCCAGGAGCTGCTGGTCCTGGATCAGGAGAGGGCCGCCGACGCCGGCGGAGGCGGAGTTCTGGTTGTCGGCGACCGGGGCGCCGGACTCGGTGGTGAGCACGCGCTTCGACATCGTGGACCTTCCGTACGAGGGGCAGCGAAAAACGATTTCCGCTTTGTGGAGCCTAGAAGTGGGCCGATCTGAGCGTCAACAGTTTGTTGAAGTCGGATTCCGGGCGACGCCGCCGCCTGGGCGCGACAGGACAGGTGTCAGCGGCGGCGCCGCCCGGGGTCTGGGGGCGGGCCGGGTCAGACCCGGGCGCCGGACAGGCGCTCGACGGCCCGCAGCAGGGCCGAGTGGTCCAGGCCGCCGTCGCCCTGGGCGCGCAGCGAGGCGACGAGCTGGGCGACCACGGCACCGACCGGCAGGGCCGCGCCGACGTTGCGGGCCGCGTCGGTGACGATGCCCATGTCCTTGTGGTGCAGGTCGATGCGGAAGCCCGGCTTGAAGTCGCGGTTCAGGAAGTTGTCCTTCTTGCGCGTCAGTACGGTCGAGCCGGCCAGGCCGCCGTTGAGGACGTCCAGCGCGGCCTTGAGGTCCACGCCCGACTTCTCCAGGAACACCACGGCCTCGGCGCACGCCTGGATGTTCACCGCGACGATGAGCTGGTTGGCGGCCTTCACCGTCTGGCCGGAGCCGTGCGGGCCGCACAGCACGATCGTCTTGCCGAGGGCCTCGAGGATCGGCCTGGCCTCGTCGAAGTCGGCCTGCTCGCCGCCGACCATGATGGACAGCACGGCCTCGATGGCGCCGGCCTCACCTCCGGAGACCGGGGCGTCGAGAACGCGGATGCCCTTCTCCTTCGCGTTCTTCGCCAGGTCCACCGAGGTCTGCGGGGTGATGGACGACATGTCGATCAGCAGGGCGCCGGACCTGGCGTTCTCCAGGATGCCGTCCGGGCCGTAGGCGATGGCCTCGACCTGCGGGGAGGCGGGCACCATCGTGATGACCACGTCGGCGTCGCGGACGGCCTCGGCGATCGAACCGGCGGCGGTGCCGCCCGCGGCGGCCAGGCGGTCCAGCTTCTCCTGCTCCAGGGTGTAGCCGGTGACGCTGTAGCCCGCCTTGATCAGGTTCTCGGACATGGGGGAGCCCATGATGCCGAGGCCGATCCACGCGATCTTGGGGAGGTTGTTGCTCATGAGGGTGCCTCTTTCAGTGCAAGGTGGTCAGCGGGCGGCGCGGGCCTCGGCGGGCAGCCAGTCGAAGGCATCCGCGCTGGGGCGGTCGCCCGGCTTGTACTCCAGGCCGACCCAGCCGTCGTAACCGGCCTTCTCGAGCTGGTCCAGCAGCTCCTCCAGCGGGAGGGTGCCGGTGCCGGGGGCGCCGCGGCCGGGGTTGTCGGCGATCTGCACGTGGCCGGTCCTGGCGGCGTACCGCTCGATCACCGACGGCAGGTCCTCGCCGTTCATGGACAGGTGGTAGAGGTCCATGAGGAACTTGGCGTTGCCGAGCCCCGTCGCCTCGTTGACCCTGTCGACGACGCCGACCGCCGCGGGCGCGCTCACCAGCGGGTACAGCGGCGACTCCGGCCGGTTCAGCGCCTCGATCAGCAGGATCGCGCCGATGCGGTCGGCGGCCCGGGCCGCGAGCGCCAGGTTCTCCAGGGCCAGGGCGTCCTGCTCGGCCGGGTCGACGCCCTCGACGCGGTTGCCGTAGAGCGCGTTGAGCGCCGTGCAGCCGAGGGAGGCGGCGAAGCCGGCGGCCACGTCGATGTTGGCGCGGAACCGCTCGGACTCCTCGCCCGGGACCGACAGGGCGCCGCGGTCCGGGCCCGGCAGCCGCCCGGCGTAGAAGTTGAGGCCGGTGAGCCGTACGCCCGCGTCCTCGATCGCCTTCTTCAGCGCGTCCAGTTCGGACTGCCCGGGGACGGGCGAGTCGATCCAGGGCCACCACAGCTCGACCGCCGTGAAGCCGGCCGCGGCGGCGGCCGCCGGGCGCTCCAGGAGGGGGAGTTCCGTGAAGAGGATCGACAGGTTGACGTTGAAGCGCTGGTCTGCGAATCCCATCGGGGCCGCGCTCCCTTCCTGGCTTGCGGTCCGCTCGCTATTTCGCATCGCGGAAGTTCGTTTCTGCTTATCGGAATACACGGGAAGACTGCATGTCGTCGGGGAGGGCTGTCAAGAGCCGGATCCCGCCTGGCCGTCCCCAAAGCCCGGACCGCGCGTTAGGTTGAGCGCGTGCGACTGCGAGTGGAATTCACGACCGAGCCCTTCGACCTGGACGAAGCACCCGCGCACGCGCTGGTGGCCCGCGAGGTCATCGAGGCGGCCGGACTGGACGAGGTGGACGTCGGCCCCTTCGGCAACACCGCGGAAGGCGGCGCCGACCGGGTCCTGACCGCCGTCGACGCCCTGCTGCGCAAGGCCCTGCAGGCCGGCGCCACGCGGGTCTCGCTCCAGGTCAACGTGGTCGGGGAGGGCGAGCGGTGACCGGGGCCGGTGACGAGCCCTTCATCGCGGCCGTGAAGCCGCTGATCGACGCCATCGGCGGCGACATGCTGCCGCCGGACGAGGCCGGTCCGGACGACGTGGTGCTCTCCTGGGAGGGCGCCGACGTGGTCGCCGTCCGCCTGCCGCAGCTCGCGGACTCCCTCGACCACATCCTGGCCGCCATGGAGCGCAAGCGGGGCAAGCCGCTCGCCGAACTGGACCGCAAGGCCAAGCAGGAGGTCGTCCGGACGCTGGAGGCGCGGGGCGCCTTCGCCGTCCGGCACGGCGTGGAAACCGTGGCCGGCGCCCTCGGCGTCAGCCGCTTCACGGTCTACAACTACCTCAACCGCGAGAAGGGGGCCTGACCGGCCCGGGTCGCGCAGTCGGGCACGACGGAGCCCGGGTGGCGCCCCGGGGGCCGGGTTTCGGGCGGCGCCCGGAGGGCCGCCGCCGGCCGGCGCCCGGGCGGACGACGGTGCCCCGGAAGCGGTGTCGTGCCGGGTGCGGCCCGGAGAATGCCCAGGCGGCGCCGGGGCGTTGGCCTCCGGGCTCCGTCGCCGCGGTTCCGGCCCGCGGGGCGGCGCCGCGGTCCGGGGAGGGTTCCTTGGACGGCACGGCGGGGTGCCGCGGTCTCGAGGCCGCTCGCCGCCGCGGCGTCCGGGAGGTGCCCGGCCGCCGTCCGCGCCCCGTCGCGGACGGCGCGCCGGGCTCGTGCGTCCCGGGAGCCGGTTACGGCGGTCCGGGACTCCCCACGCCTGCGGGTGAGCCGCCGCGGGGTGCGTCCCGGGAGCCGGTTACGGCGGTCCGGGACTGCCCACGCCTGCGGGTGAGCCGCCGCGGGGTGCGTCCCGGGAGCCGGTTACGGCGGTCCGGGACTCCCCACGCCTGCGGGTGAGCCGCCGCGGCCTGGGCTGCTCGCTGCCGCCGTGCCGGCAGCGGTGCCCGTGTGCTGGCGCCGCGGATCGGCCGGTCGCACGCCTGCGGGAGGCCGGCTCTCCGGGCGCGGAGGGCCTGTCGCGGGCCGTGCCCGTGGCTTCGGCGCGGCTCGCTGCTGCCGCTTCCGGCGAGGTGCCGGCCGTTGCCCGCGTGGCGGCGCCGCGGGGCTGCCGGCTCCGTCGGTGGGTCCGCGGGCGGGAGTGGCACGCTGAGGGAGTGAACCGCTTCGGCCGCCGGGCCGTTCGCTGTCGCGGCGACCCGACGCACCCCTGTCCTGGCGCCCGGCCGAACGCGTGCGGCCTCGCGGGCCCCGGCCTCGCCCGTCCGGGCACGGCCCCGTGCTCGCGCGTCGGGCATCAGGGCCGCCGGCGGGAGGGCGGGGGGGGGCGTGCGACGGGGCCCGCTGTGCGGCGGCTCCGGTCTTCTCCGTTTCCTCACCCCGAATTTTCAACAAACTGTTGACGCGGTGTTTCGGACGAAGTTAGCTATCCGCAGCCCGTTCAGCACGAAGGCCGACACGGCCACGGAGGCTCCCGTGACTTCCACTTCCACGCCGCCGGGTCTGGCCCGGTTCAACGACCTGGAGGAGCCCGCGGCCTTCGCCGCACTCCACGAGGCGTGCGCCTCCACCGCCTGGGCGAAGCGGCTGCTCGCCGCCCGACCCTACGCCTCGGCCGAGGACCTGTACACGGCCAGCGACGCCGCGATGGCCGAGCTGTCCGCAGAGGACCTCGCGGAGGCGATGGCCGGGCACCCGCCGATCGGCCGCCCCAAGCCCGGCGACCCGACCTCCGCCCGCGAGCAGCGCGGCATGGCCGGCGCCTCCGGGGAACTCAAGGCGGAGATGCTCGAACTGAACCTGGCCTACCAGGAGAAGTTCGGCCACGTCTTCCTGATCTGCGCCACCGGCCGGACCGGCGAGCAGATGCGGGACGCGGTCAAGGAGCGGATCGGCAACACGCCGGAGCGGGAGCGGGAGATCGTCCGCTCGGAACTGGGGAAGATCAACCGCATCCGCCTGGCCCGACTCGTCGAAGAGGACGCCTGACACCATGAGCACCAGCAGCACCGCCTCCGTGTCCACGCACATCCTGGACACCTCCGTCGGCCGCCCCGCCGAGGGCGTCGCCGTCCACCTCTCCGCGCGCAGCGGGGGGTCCGCCCATGACGGGCAGGGAGGGGACTGGCAGGCGCTCGGCGGATCGGTGACCGACGCCGACGGCCGGTGCAAGGACCTTCCGGCGCTGCCGGAGGGGACGACCCACGTGCGGCTCGACTTCGCCGTCGAGCCGTACTTCGAGAAGAAGCAAGCCGATGCGCAGCAGGACGCCCCCGCGAACCGGGACAGCGGTGCCGCGGTGTTCTTCCCGGAGGTGGCGATCACGTTCGCCGTCGTACCGGGCGAGCACTACCACGTGCCGCTGCTGCTCAACCCGTTCGGCTACTCCGTTTACCGAGGGAGCTAGCAGACAATGCCCACGATCCTGGGACAGAACCAGTACGGCAAGGCCGAGAACCGAGTCGTAAAGATCACGCGGGACGGCGCCACCCACCACATCAAGGACCTGAACGTCTCCGTGGCCCTGAGCGGCGACATGGAGGACGTGCACTACTCCGGCTCGAACGCCAACTGCCTGCCGACCGACACCACCAAGAACACGGTGTACGCGTTCGCCAAGGAGTACGGCATCGAGTCCGCCGAGCAGTTCGGCATCCACCTCGCCCGGCACTTCGTCACCAGCCAGGAGCCGATCCACCGGGCGCGGATCCGCATCGAGGAGTACGCCTGGGAGCGGATCGAGACCTCCGACGCCAACAGCAAGTTCATCGGCGCCGACGAGGTCAAGCACTCCTTCGTGCGCAAGGGGCAGGAGACCCGCCTCACCCAGATCACCTTCGACGGTGAGAACTGGGAGGTCGTCTCCGGCCTGAAGGACCTGATCGTGATGAACTCGACCAACTCCGAGTTCTGGGGCTACGTCAAGGACAAGTACACGACCCTCCAGGAGGCGTACGACCGCATCCTGGCCACGCAGGTCTCCGGCCGCTGGCGGTTCAACTGGAGCGACGACGAGCAGAAGATGCCCAACTGGGAGAAGTCCTACGAGCAGGTCAAAAAGCACATGCTCCAGGCCTTCGCGGAGACCTACTCGCTCTCGCTCCAGCAGACGCTGTACCAGATGGGCGCGCGGATCATCAACAACCGCAGCGAGATCGACGAGGTCCGCTTCTCCCTCCCGAACAAGCACCACTTCCTGGTGGACCTGGAGCCGTTCGGGCTGAAGAACGACAACGAGGTGTACTTCGCCGCGGACCGCCCCTACGGCCTGATCGAGGCCACCATCCTGCGGGACGGCTGCGAGGCCCGTATCCCGGTCGACATGACCAACCTCTGACGCGGGACGCGCGCCCCCGGTCCCGCCACCGGGCCGGGGGCCCGCGACACCGGAGGGAACACCATGGCACAGCCTGCAAGGGAGCCGGCGAAAGGCTCCTGTTCCACCCCGCCGGTGCACACCGAGGACGCCGTCACGTCCGTGCACCCGGTGGACGAGAAGCTCCACCCCTCGCGGCTCGTCCCCGCCGCGCTCCAGCACATCGCCGCCATGTACGCGGGCGTCGTCACTCCTCCGCTCATCATCGGCCAGGCCTGCGGCCTCGACCTCGCGGCCCGCACCCGGCTGATCGCCGCGTCGCTGCTCATCGCGGGCATCGCGACCATCGTCCAGACCATCGGCGTCAAGGGCTTCGTCGGCAACCGGCTGCCCTTCGTCAACGCCGCCTCCTCGGCCGGCATCGCCCCGATCCTCGCCATCGCGGAGACCAGCGACCCCGGGCGCCAACTCCCCGCCGTCTACGGCGCGGTGATGGCCGCCGGTGTCTTCTGCCTGGCGGTCGGGCCGTTCTTCGGCCGGCTGCTGCGCTTCTTCCCGCCCCTGGTCACCGGCGTGGTGATCACCCTGATCGGTGTCACGCTGATGCCCGTCCCGGTGGGCTGGGCGCAGGGCGGCGACGCGACCGCCGCCGACTTCGGCGCCATGAGGCACCTGGCGCTCGCCGGATTCACCCTCGCCGTCATCCTCCTCGTGCAGCGCTTCGGCCGCGGCTTCCTCAAGCAGGTCGCCCTGCTCGTCGGCCTGCTCGTGGGCACCCTGGCCGCCGTCCCCCTCGGCATGGCCGACTTCCGGGCCCTCACGTCCGCGCCGGTCGCCGCGCTGCCCGCCCCGTTCGCCTTCGGCGCGCCCGAGTTCCACCCCGCGGCGATCCTGTCGCTGTGCATCGTGATGCTGGTGCTGATGACCGAGTCGTCCGCCGGCATGCTCGCCCTGGGCGAGATCTGCGACCGCCGCGCGGACGCGAGGACCATCACCCGCGGCCTGCGCACCGACGGCATCGCCACCCTCGTCGGCCCGGTCTTCGGCGGCTTCCCCACCTCCGCCTTCGCGCAGAACGTCGGTGTCGTCTCGCTCACCTGGGTGCGCAGCCGGTACGTCGTCGCCGTCGCCGGCGCCACCCTGCTGGTCCTGGGCGCCTTCCCGGTGCTCGGCGCGGTCGTCTCGCTGGTTCCCATGCCGGTCCTCGGCGGCGCGGGGATCGTCCTGTTCGGCTCGATCGCCGTCAGCGGCATCCGCACCCTGGCCGAGGCGGGCCTGGACGACAGCTCCAACATCATCCTGGTGGCCGTCGCGCTCGGCGCCGGCATCATCCCGCTGGCCGCCCCCACCTTCTACGCCGGCTTCCCGGCCTGGGCGCAGACCGTGCTGGGCTCCGGGATCAGCGCCGGCGCGCTCGCCGCGGTCACCCTCAACCTGTTCTTCCACCATCTCGGCACCCGGGCCGGGCAACCGGCTCCGGCACTCAAATCCTCCTAGGGTCCTGCCGTGCCCTCCCCGTGGACACCCCGCCGTCCACGGCCGCCACCGAGAGACAAGGAAGATCCATGGCACCACCGGCAGCCCAGCGCGTCGTCATCGAGAACTGCGCGATCGCCACCGTGGACGCGGCCGGCACCGAGTACGCCTCCGGGCACCTGGTCCTCGCCGGCAACCGCATCGAGTCGGTCGGCGCGGGCAGGGCCCCCGAGGGGCTGGAGAACGTGGCCCGCCGGATCGACGCGAGCGGCCACCTGGCCACCCCCGGTCTGGTCAACACCCACCATCACTTCTACCAGTGGCTCACCCGGGGCCTGGCCACCGACCACAACCTGTTCGACTGGCTCGTCGCGCTGTACCCGACGTGGGCGCGCATCGACGAGCGGATGACGTACGCCGCCGCGCAGGGCTCCCTCGCCATGATGGCCCGCGGCGGTGTCACCACCGCCATGGACCACCACTACGTCTTCCCGCGGGGCTGCGGCGACCTGTCCGGCTCGATCATCCGGGCCGCCGCCGAGACGGGCGTACGGTTCACGCTGGCCCGCGGCTCGATGGACCGGGGCGAGAAGGACGGCGGCCTGCCCCCGGACTTCGCCGTCGAGACGCTGGAGGGCGCGCTCGCCGCCACCGAGGAGACCGTGCGGGAGCACCACGACGCCTCCTTCGACGCCATGACCCAGGTCGCGGTCGCCCCCTGCTCGCCGTTCTCCGTCTCCACCGAACTCATGCGCGAGGGCGCCGAGCTGGCGCGCCGCCTCGGCGTACGGCTGCACACCCACGGCTCCGAGACGGTGGAGGAGGAGAAGTTCTGCCACGAGCTGTTCGGCATGGGGCCGACCGAGTACTTCGAGTCCACCGGCTGGCTCGGCGAGGACGTGTGGATGGCGCACTGCGTCCACATGTCCGACTCCGACATCGCCGCCTTCGCCCGCACGAAGACCGGTGTCGCCCACTGCCCGTCGTCCAACGCCCGCCTCGCCGCCGGCATCGCCCGCGTCCCCGACCTGCTGAAGGCGGGCGTCCCGGTCGGCCTCGGCGTGGACGGCACCGCCTCCAACGAGTCCGGCGAACTCCACACCGAACTGCGCAACGCCCTGCTGATCAACCGCCTCGGCGCGCACCGGGAAGCGGCGCTGACGGCCCGCCAGGTGCTGCGCCTCGGCACCCACGGCGGCGCGCGGGTCCTCGGCCGGGCCGAGCAGATCGGCTCCCTGGAGCCGGGCAAGCTGGCCGACGTGGTGCTGTGGAAGATGGACACCCTCGCCCACGCCTCCATCGCCGACCCGGTGACAGCCCTGGTCCTCGGTGCCGCGGCCCCGGTCACCGCCTCCTTCGTGAACGGCCGGCAGATCGTCGACCGGGGCCGTCTGGTCGCCGTCGACGAGGACGCCGTCGCCCGCTCCACCCGCGAGGAGGCCCAGCGCCTGGCGCGCATCGCCGCACAGGGCTGACGTTCCCGAGAACTCCCGGCCGAGAGGGACGGCTCCCGGCCGGGACCCGTGGATCCGAGCGGGATCCACGGCAGCCGTTCCGGGGCGCGTGTGGACGCACGCGCCCCGGAACGGTCACCTTTCACACCCGTCTCCCGCGCCACCCCCCAACGGTCCCGCACGACCAATGGTCCCTCCCCGAGCTCTCGTCCGCGTTCGAGCAGGGAGGGACCGCCTGCCCAACGCACCACCTCCCTGCAACCGCGTCAGAGCCGACGCGTCACCGACCGGAGGAGCCGCCGTGGCCGCTCAGCCCGATGCCGTACCGCCCACACCCGCGAAGGACCCGGCCGAGGAGACCGGCGCACGCTCCGGCGTGCACCCCGTCGACGAGAAACTCCCGCCCCTGAAGATGGCGACCACCGGTCTCCAGCACGTGGCCGCCATGTACGCGGGGGTCGTCGCCCCGCCCCTGATCGTCGGCGCCGCCATCGGCCTGTCCGGCACCGAACTCACCTTCCTCACCGGCGCCTGCCTCTTCACCGCGGGTCTCGCCACCTTCCTGCAGACCCTCGGCGTCTGGAAGATCGGCGCCCGGCTGCCGTTCGTCAACGGCGTCACCTTCGCCGGTGTCGCCCCCATGACCGCGATCGTCGCCTCCACCGACGACAAGTCGGACGCGCTGCCCGTCATCTTCGGCGCGGTCATCGTCGCCGGCGTGCTCGGCTTCTTCGCGTCCCCCTTCTTCAGCAAGGCGGTCCGCTTCTTCCCGCCGGTCGTCACCGGCACCGTGATCACCCTGATCGGCATCTCGCTGCTCCCCGTGGCCTTCGGCTGGGCGCAGGGGTCCAGTCCCACCGCGGACGACTTCGGCTCCGCCACCAACCTGGGCCTGGCCGGGGTCACCCTGCTGATCGTGCTGCTGCTGCGCCGCTTCACCCGCGGGTTCGTCAAGCAGATCGCCGTGCTGCTCGGCCTGGTCGCGGGCACGCTCATCGCGATCCCGCTCGGCGTGACCGACTTCAGCCCCGTCGCGGACGCGGACATCGTCGGCTTCCCGACGCCGTTCCACTTCGGCGCCCCGCAGTTCCAGCTCGCCGCGATCCTGTCCCTGTGCGTCGTCATGGTCGTGTCGATGACCGAGTCGACCGCCGACATGCTCGCCCTCGGCGAGATCGTGGACCGCCCCGCGGACGAGAAGACCATCGCGGCCGGTCTGCGCGCCGACACGCTCGGCTCGGCGATCAGCCCCCTGTTCAACGGCTTCATGTGCAGCGCCTTCGCGCAGAACATCGGCCTGGTCGCGATGACCCGGATCCGCAGCCGGTTCGTCGTCGCCGCCGGCGGTGGCTTCCTGGTGCTGATGGGCCTGTGCCCGGTCGCCGCCTCGCTCATCGCCGTCGTCCCCCGGCCGGTCCTCGGCGGCGCGGGCGTGGTGCTGTTCGGCTCGGTCGCCGCGAGCGGCATCCAGACCCTGGTGCGCGCGGGCCTGGACAAGGACAACAACGTGCTGATCGTGGCGGTCTCGCTGGCCGTCGGCGTCATCCCGATCACCGCGCCGGAGTTCTACCACGCCTTCCCGGAGACCGCGAAGATCGTGCTGGACTCCGGGATCTCGACCGGCTGTGTCGCCGCGGTCCTGCTGAACTTCGTCTTCAACCACCTCGGCAAGGGCCACGACGACCAGGACGTCACCCACCCGATGGAAGCGGGGGAGGAGATCACCGGGGCGACGACCCGGGCCCCGGCCACTTCATGAGGTTGGCGAACAACTCCGCCTGTTCCACGGCGTCGTCCAGCGCATGATGGGTGTGGCGGCGCCGTGGCAGCAGGGCGGGCGGCATGCCGCGCTTGGCGACCGCCCTCAGCGGCACCCCGGCCTTCGTGGCGTACAGCGTCTTCATGTCCAGACAGCCGGAGTGCCCGAACGGGCTGTCGCCGGTGAAGCGGATCAGATACCAGTAGAGGAACGTCCAGTCGTACGACGCCGGGTAGCCGCACATCACCGGCTGGGCCCCCGCGTCGGCGCTCACCTCGCGCACCCAGCGGCTGAACTGCGCGAGCGCGAGCGCCGGGTCGAGGCCCTCGCGGCGCAGCCGGTCGCGGTCCAGCCCGCTCACCGCCAGCGCCTCGGGAACGAAGTCGTCGCCGATCGGCCGCAGTTCGCGGTAGAAGGTCCGCCGCTCCGGGTCGGCGGGCGTGAACCCGTCCTGGTCCTGCACCCCGGCGACCGCCGCGCCCAGGCTGAGCAGGGAGTACGGTCCGGGGATGGGGCCGTCGGCCTCGATGTCGACCGAGATGTACAGGCTGGACCTGCCGCGTCGCGCTGTCATGGCGCAGCAGCATCGCAGGTGGCCGCTGCGCGCGCACCCGGTATTCCGGGCCGGGCCGACGTGCGGCGAGGCCGGGCCGACGGCGGCCGGCCGGTGCGGCGGCGGCCGGCCGGTGCGGCGGGCTCCGGGCGGGACGCCCATGAGACCGCCGACGCCGGGAGGCCGCCGTCGCGCGTGACCGTCAGAGACCGAACAGGGCCGGTTCGGCGGCCAGTTCCTTGAAGCGTTCGCGGGGCTCGGGGAGCAGCGTGCGGGCCTTCAGGTCCAGCAGTCCGCCGAGCGCCTCGACCTCCGCGGCGACCGTGCCGTCGGCCTTGACGATGCTCTGCCGGATCCGGAAGGTCTTGCCCACGCCCCACTCGAACGCGCAGGTCACCTCGACCTCGTCGCCCGCGAGCAGCTCGCGCCGGTACCGGATGGTCGTCTCCAGCGCCACCGGGCCCATCCCCTTGGCCTGGAGGTCGGCCTGCCGGATGCCCGCCGCCTGCAGCAGGGACCAGCGGGCGTGCTCCGCGTAGTTGAGATAGACCGCCTGGTTCAGGTGGCCCTGGGCGTCGGTCTCGTACCCGCGGACGGTCACTGGCACGGAATACGGCTTGCTCACCATGTCCCCTTGTTGGTCGACGTTCGTTCGACTGATCCTGGCACGCACGCCCGCCCGCCTCCGCTTCCCCGGCCCCTCACGCGCGCCGCGGCGAGGCCAGCAGGTACCGGGCCCTGGTCCGCGGGTCCGTGTGCTCGCCGGTCTGCCAGCCCGCCCGCTCCAGGGTGAGGGCGCAGGCCCGCAGCAGCGTGCCGTCCGGTCCGTGCACGGCGACGGCCTCCGGCTGCGGGGTGGCGCGCACCCGGTACCCCGGTGTGTCCGGCCCCTCGGGCGGGTGCCCGGCGGCCTCCAGGGCGAGCGCCGCGGCCCGCACCAGGTGGCTCCGCTCCCAGCCGCACGGCCGGTCCACCGAGCCGTCCGGGTTGGTCATCCGGCGCAGCTCCAGCAGCCCCTGCCAGGCGCTGTGCACCTCGCGCAGCCGCTCGGGCCCGCTGTCCGGCGCCGCCTCCTCCCCGCCGACCCGGGCCGCGAACACCCCGCTGTCCTCCCCGGGCGGAGCGGACCGCGGCGGCGGGGGAGGCGCCGCGGGCCCGGCCTCCCGCAGCCGGTGCCCGGCCGGGGTGAGGAAGTGGTCGTGCGGCGGGCGCGGATGCCGGAAGGCGAGCCCGCGCCTGACCAGCGCGGCGAGCTGGGCCTCGGTCCCGCGCAGCCGTCCGGTGACCGGATCGGCTGCGTCGATCACCCGCCGCTGCGCGGCGGAGGGCGGTCGGCTCACGGCGTGCTCCTTCCCGGCGCTGGGTCACTGCCCCACCGCTTCGAAGGCTACGACGGGGGTCTGACATTCCAGCCCGCGACCACCGGCCGCCCGTGCTCGGTGCTCAGCCGGCACAGCGCGCCCGTGGCCAGCTGGAACAGCGCGCCGTCCGCCGGGGGCAGGCCGAGCCGGCGCGCGGTCAGCACGCGCAGGAAGTGCCCGTGCGCGACGAGCACCACACCCCCCTCGGTGTTGGCGAGCGCGGCGTCCACCTTGGCCAGCATCCGGTCCGCCCGCTCCCCGACCTGCTCGGGCGACTCCCCGGGATGCTCCGGCGGGCCCGGCGCGACGCCGTCGCGGAACAGGAACCAGTCCGGCCGCTCCCGCTGGATCTCGACGGTGGTGACGCCCTCGTAGGCGCCGTAGTCCCACTCCCGCAGATCCGCGTCCACCCGCACCTCGTGCAGTCCGATGAGCTCCGCCGTCTCCCGGGCCCGCTGGAGGGGGCTGACGAACGCGGCCCCGATCCGGTGCGACCGCACCAGCGGCACCAGCCGCCGCGCCTCCTCCCGCCCGCGCTCGGTCAGCGGAACGTCCGTCAGCCCGGTGTGCCGCCCGGACCGCGACCACTCGGTCTCACCGTGCCGCACCAGAAAGAGATCACCCATGCGGTCAGGTTACGAGGCGCGGGGCCACGCCGGGTCACAGGGACCGGAAGATCCCGGCCGCTACTGCCGGTATCCGCTCAGGAACCGCCCGATCCGGCCGATCGCCGCCTCCAGGACGTCCGCGTGCGGGAGGGTGAGGATGCGGAAGTGGTCGGGGGCGGGCCAGTTGAAGCCGGTGCCCTGGACGACCTGGATCTTCTCGCGCAGGAGCAGGTCGAGGACGAACTTCTCGTCGTCGTGGATCCTGTGCACCTTGGGGTCGAGGCGCGCGAAGGCGTACAGCGCGCCCTTGGGCTTCACGCAGGACACGCCGGGGATCTCGTTCAGCTTCTCCCACGCCACGTCACGCTGTTCGCGCAGGCGCCCGCCGGGCGCGGTGAGGTCGGTGATGGACTGGCGGCCGCCGAGCGCCGCCTGGATGGCGTACTGGGCGGGGGCGTTGGCGCACAGCCGCATGGAGGCCAGCATGGTGAGGCCCTCCAGGTAGTCCCTGGCGTGCTGCTTCGGACCCGTCACCACCAGCCAGCCGGAGCGGAAGCCCGCCACCCGGTAGGTCTTCGACAGGCCGCAGAAGGTGAGGACCACGAGGTCGGGGGCGAGAGCGGCGGCCGAGTGGTGTTCGGCGTCGTCGTAGAGGATCCGGTCGTAGATCTCGTCGGCGAGGACCATCAGGCCGTGCCGGCGCGCGAGGTCGAGGATGCCCTCGACGATCTCCTTGGGATAGACCGCCCCGGTGGGGTTGTTGGGGTTGATGACGACGACCGCCTTGGTGCGGTCGGTGATCTTCGACTCCATGTCGGCGAGGTCCGGGTACCACTCGGCCTGCTCGTCGCACAGGTAGTGGACCGCCCTGCCGCCGGCGAGGGTCGTCACCGCCGTCCACAGCGGGAAGTCCGGGGCGGGGATCAGGATCTCGTCGCCGTCCTCGACCAGCGCCTGGACGGCCATCGACACCAGCTCCGAGACCCCGTTGCCGAGGAAGACGTCGTCGACGTCCACCTCCAGGCCGAGCGTCTGGTAGCGCTGGGCGACCGCGCGGCGGGCGGAGAGGACGCCGCGCGAGTCGGTGTAGCCGTGCGCCCGCGGCAGCATCCGGATCATGTCCTGGAGGATCTCCTCGGGCGCCTCGAAGCCGAACAGGGCCGGGTTGCCGGTGTTCAGGCGCAGCACGCTGTGGCCCGCCTCCTCCAGTGCGTCGGCGTGCTCGATCACCGGGCCGCGGATCTCGTAACAGACCTCGCTGAGCTTGCTCGACTGCCGGAACTCCATGCGCCCCTCCAGGTAACCAGTGTCACTTGGTTTTACCAAGTGGCCGCTTGGAAAGTCCAACAACTTGTCTAGACTGCGTCGCATGCCACCTCGCCGAAGCTACGACCAGTACTGCTCCGCCGCCCGCGCGCTCGACGTCGTCGGCGACCGCTGGACCCTGCTGATCGTCCGTGAGCTGCTGGCCGGCCCCCGCCGCTACACCGACCTGCACGCGGATCTCCCCGGCGTCAGCACGGACGTCCTCGCCTCGCGGCTGAAGGACATGGAGCGCGACGGGCTGGCGACCAGGCGCCGGCTGCCGCCGCCCGGCGCCGCCCACGTCTACGAACTCACCCCGCGCGGACGCCGGCTGCTGCCCGTGCTCCAGGCCCTCGGCGCGTGGGGGCAGGACGAACTCGGCGAGCGGCGGCCCACCGACGCGGTGCGCGCCCACTGGTTCGCGCTGCCGCTGCTGCGGGCGCTGGACGGCCGGGGACTGGTCGAAGTGAGCCTGGAGGAAGGGACGTTCCACCTGTTCGCGGGTGCGGAGGACGGACCCCTGTACGGCGACGGGCCCGCCCCCGGCGAACCCGACGCGCGGCTCGTCCTCGACACCGGCGCCTGCACGGCCGTCGCGCGCGGCGAACTGAGCCTGGCCGAAGCGGTGCGGGACGGCCGGGTCACCGTGACCGGAGACGGGCCGATCGCCAAGGGGCTGACGGCGTGACGGGGTGACGAAGGCCCGCGTCACGGCGACGCGGGCCTTCTGGAAGTGGTCGGTCTCCCGGGCGGGGTCAGGCGTTCGGCGGCACCCGCGCCGGCCGTCCCGAGCCGCGCGTCAGCGCGTACCCGCCGATGCCCGCCAGCGCGGCGAGCATCCCGCCCACCGCCGTCCACACCCAGCGGTCGGACCACCAGCCGGAGGCCCAGCCGTCCTCCGGCTCGATGCCCGACAGCACGGCCGCCGGGCCGTCCTCCCCGGACTCCGCGGCAGCCGTCGCGCTTCCCGGCACCAGCGGCTCGGCCAGCCGCCCGTCCACCGCCGCCGCACCGCCCATGTCGTCGGCGTCCACCCGCACCTCGGCGCCGACCGGCAGGCCGAGGTCGCCGGTGGGCAGGCCCACGGCGGTGAGCCGCACGTAGTACGTGCCGGGCAGCGGGTCGTTCGCCCACGGCTCCGACCAGGCTCGCACCGTGCGCAGCACACAGGCCAGTTCGACGCTCGCCGCGTCCGCGGCGGCGGTACGCGTCTGCGCCCCCCACTGGCAGGCCTGACGGCGGCGCAGACCGTCGTAGACGTCGAGCTGCCAGGTCTCCGCGGCGTGCGCCTTCGGCAGTTTCACCGTGGCCCGGACGGTGGGCCGCTGGCCGGCGTCCGCCGGGAACGACCAGTACAGGTAGTCGCCCGCGGAGCCCTCCGCCGTGGCGGTCCGCCCCTGGCCGATCTCGGCCGCCGTACGGAAGGAGGTGCCCGCCGCGGCCGGCACGGACTCCGCCTTCGGGTCGTCGTCCGCCACCGCGGGCCCGGCGGCCAGGCCGAGCAGCAGCAGCGCCGCGCCCAGCGCCTTCGAGACCCGCGGGACCCGCGGGATACGGGAGATACGCATCAGTTGGTCCTCCAGACCGCGATCCGCCAGCGCGACACCCAGCCCCACAGCAGACCCGCGAGGAACCCGGCGAGGACCAGCGCGCCCAGCAGCCACCAGCCGCGTCCGAGGCCGAAGGCGGCGACGTCGTCCGCGTCGCTCGGCCCGTCCACCACGTCCAGGGTCAGCTCCAGCGGCAGACCGGGAGCCGTCTCGACCCCGGGGGCGGCGGAGAAGGAACTGGTCACCTGGAGGCAGACGGCCTCCGCCGGGGCGTCCTCGTCGTCCGTCTCGGGCTTGGGGTAGCGCAGGCCCGTGGAGATCACGTCCGTACGGCCGTTGCCCGCCGCCTCGCCGCGCACGATCTCCCGGCCGTGCACGGTCACCGCGCGCAGCAGCACTCCGTAGTCGGGGCGCACCGCGCGGTCGGCGGACACGCTCACCGAGGCGCGCAGCTCCTGGCCCGGCCGTACGTCCACCCGGTACCAGCGCTGCTGCCCGAACTCCGCGCGGTCGGTGTACAGGCCGGACTCCAGCGTCGGCGCCTCAGCGCACGCATCGCCGCCCTCGGTGGCCACCGGCGTGACCACCGGGTCCGCCGCCCGGTCCACCAACTGGTTGACCCGGTCGGTGAGTTCGTCGGTGTGCTCGACCGAAGTGTAGGTGCCGCCGGTGGCCTCCGCGATACAGCTGAGCTGCTGCCGCATCCGGGTGTTGGGCACCAGACCGAGGGTGTCGATCGTCAGCCCGATCCCCTTCGCGGCGATCTCGCGGGCCACCTCGCACGGGTCGAGCGGGGCGCAGGTGTCCTCGCCGTCGCTGATCAGCACGATCCGCTTGGAGCCGGTGCCGCCGTCCAGGTCGTCGGCGGCCTTCAGCAGCGCCGGGCCGATCGGCGTCCAGCCGGTGGGCACCAGGGTGGCGACGGCGGCCTTGGCCTCGGTGCGGTCCAGCGGGCCCACCGGATAGAGCTGCGCGGTGTCCCGGCAGCCCCTCTTCCGGTCGTCGCCGGGGTAGTCGGCGCCCAGCGTGCGGATGCCGAGCTGGACGTCCTCCGGCGTGGCGTCCAGCACCTCGTTGAACGCCTGCTTGGCCGCCGCCATCCGGGACTGGCCGTCGATGTCGCGGGCCCGCATCGAACCGCTCACGTCCAGCACCAGGTTCACCTTGGGCTGCCGGGCCGTGGTCTCGTCGGCGAGCGCCGTGGACGGCCGGGCGAGCCCGGCCGTCAGCACGGCGAGCAGGGCCCCGGCCCCTGCCGCCAGCCGTCTTCTTGTGATCATCGGCGGATCTTATGGAGTGCACGGGCCGGGCTCCAAAACGGGGCGTCACATCAGCGGATTGGGCAGCTCCGTCCACTGGTCGCCAGGCGTCCCCGGCGACAGCCGCATCAGTGTCAGCGCCTTCACGGGCAGCGGCCGTTCGGTCAGCGCCACCCGGTCCGGGGTGTCCGGCAGGTCCCGTACGGCGGTCTCCAGCGCCCCGCGCAGCGCCGCCGCGGAACCCGCCGTCCCGGCCAGCGCCCCGCACACCAGCGAACCGAACAGCTTGCGCCGCAGGGCCGTCACGTCGTCGGTGAGGATGCGTTCCGGCAGCTCCCGCGGCCACAGGCCGTACCGGGCCAGCCGGGCCGGGCTGACCCGGATGTCGGCGAGGTCGCGGTAGACCAGCCGCAGCGGCAGGCCCGCCGCCGAGAGCACCACCAGCAGATTCTGCCCGTGCGCCTCCAGTGCCACCCCCAGCTCCAGCAGCCGCAGCCCGACGGAGAGCGCCAGATGGGCGAACGCGGCCAGCCAGTCCGGATCGCGGGGCAGACCGGTCAGGGGCAGCGCGGCCACCGGCACCACCCGTTCCCCCGCCGCCGCGTACACCTGCGGGGACTCGCGCAGCACGGCCGCCAGATCGGGCGAGCCGTCCGTGACCGCGCCCAGCGTCCGCGTGACGTGCAGCCGGTCGTCCGCCAGCTCCCCGGCGAAGTCGGACAGGACCGTCGCGGCCGTCACCGACCCCACCGAGATGTCCCGCACCGACGACGTCAGCCGGGCGCTCAGCGCCGTCTTCACGTGCGGCCCGCCGGGCAGCGCCAGGGTGCGCAGGGACATCAGCGGACGGCCCGGGAGCCGTTCCTCGCACGGCCGCTTCAGCACGTGCGCCGCCTGCCACGGGTGCACCGGCACCAGCAGCCGCTCCCCGTCGCGCCACCCGGCGGGCCAGCGGCCCGTCACCACACACGCCTCACCCGGCACCGGCACCAGGCCGAGACCGACCACCGGCCGGTGCTCGGGCGCGTACGCCAGCTGCTCGGCCACCGAGAAGCCCGGCCGGGACCGGCACCCCGGGTGGTACGGGTGCCCGTCCACCACCCGCTGCTCCCACTCCCAGTCCCGCGCCGGGTGCCCCTGCGGACCGGCCGGCTGCCCGGCCCGGGACAGCGCCAGCGAGGCGACGCTGTGCCCGAGTTCCCGCGCGAGGTCCGTGCCGTGCGGTACCCGCAGCGCCGTCACCAGCCGGGCCGGATCCCCGTACCCCGTCCCGTCGAGCCCCACCTCGGTGACGTACCCGGCGGTCGCGAACGGGTCCGGCTCCGGGCCGTGCAGCCGGCGCCCGTCCCGCAGCCGCAGCAGCCGGCCCTCCCCGGACGCCTCCCGGCGCTCGATCCACGGCAGCGGCTCATGGGTGAGGGCCCGCCACAGCCGGGTCAGCACCGCCGCCCGGGCGCCCGGGAGTTCGGCCGCGTACCGCGCGGCGAGGTCCGGGCGCAGGGCGGCCAGCTCGGCGGCGACCTCGGCCTCGGCGGTGGGTGAACGGTACACGGGCGGGTCCTCCGTACGGGTGGCGGGAAGGGGGCGGTCACGCCGGGGCGTGACGGCGGGGATACTGATCGTCTCCGGGAGAACCGTAGGCAAACTCCCTCAGACCGTAGGAGCGAGTGGACCGCGTGGACCTCATCCCCCCGCCCGCCGGCCGTGACGCCGCCGCGCGCGACATCGCCGCACGGGCCGACGCGTACGCCGCCGCGCCACTGCTCAACTGCCTGCTGCGGGAGGTCGGCCGGCCGGTCGCGGGCCGGGCCGGAGTCCACCTGCTGCCCGGCTGCGGGAAGCTGCTGCGCGTGCGCGGCGGCCGGCGGCCCGCCGCGCCGGAAGTGCACACCGACGGCGGCTGGCACCCCCTCGGCCACGCCGAACTCGTCAAGCTGGTCGCCGAGGAGCTGCGCCGCCACACCGGGCTGTCCAACCACGAACTGCCCGCCGAGATCGCCGACAGCCGCGACACCGTCGCCGCCCTGCTCACCGCCCGCGACCGCGCCACTCCGCCGGCCGACCCGTATGTGCGCTCCGAGCAGTGCCTGCTCACCGGCCACCCCCACCATCCGGCGCCCAAGGCGCGCGGCGGCGGCCCGGCGGCCGGCTGGCTGCCGTACGCCCCCGAGGCGCACGCCCGCTTCCCGCTGACCCTGCTCGGGGTGCGCGAGGACACCGTCGTGGAGGAGGGCGACCCCTCCGCCCTGGACACCCTCGGCACGGCCCCGCCCGGCTACCGGCTGCTGCCCGCCCACCCCTGGCAGCTCGACCTGGCGGGCGGGCGGCTCGCCGCCGCCTTCGCCGACGGGCGGCTGATCCGGCTCGGCGAGACCGCGTTCGACACCTGGCCGACGGCCGCGATCCGCACCGTCCACGCCCCCGAGCGGGACCTGTTCCTGAAGTTCAGCCTCGACGTGCGCATCACCAACGACATCCGCCGGCTGTGGCGGCACGACCTGCTGAAGCTCACCCGCACCGACACCGCCGTCCGCACCGCCTTCGCGGCCCTCGACGGGCCCGCGGCGTGGCTCTCCGACCGCGGCTACCGCACCGCCGGCTTCGCCTTCGAGGAACTGGCCGTGCTGGTCCGCGACGGCCTGCGCGGGCACCTGCTGCCCGGCGCGACGCCCTACCTGGCCGCCGGACTCGTCGAAGGCTTCGCCGGCAGCCCCCTGGACGCCCCGGCCGACCCGGCGGCCTGGTGGGAGGCGTACCTCGCCCAGGTCGTGCCGCCCGCCCTGACGGCCTTCGCCGAGCACGGCGTCGTCCTGGAGGCCCACCTTCAGAACTCCCTGATCGCCTGCGACGGCGACGGCATGCCCGTCCAGGCCCTCTTCCGGGACGCCGAGGGCGTGAAGCTGCTCCCCGCCGTGGACCGCGCGGCGGGCTGGGAGCGCCTGGTGTACTGCCTGGTCGTCAACCACCTGCTCGAACTGGCCGGGGCCCTCGCCGAGCGCCACCCCGGCCTCGACCCCTGGCCCGCCGTCCGCCGCGAGCTGTCCCGGCACGACCTGCCGGAGATCCCCGCCCTGCTCACCGCGCCCACCCTCCCCGCCAAGACCAACCTCCTCCTGCGCTGGACCGGCGCGGACGGCGCCGACGCCCGCTACCGGCCGCTGCCCAACCCGCTGGCCTGATCTGCGGCCGCCGCCACGGGGCGCCGGGACCGCCGCGGCTGATATGACTGGTGCATGCAGGAAGAGACCGCCCGGTCCGCGATCGACACGTTCATCTCGGCCTTCAACGCCTCCGACGACACCTATGTCACGTCTCTGCTGTCCCAGGCCCTGACCTCGGACGTGGTCCTGTGGGGGCCGCTGGGCCGCAGCGAGGGCATCGAGGCCGTCGAGCGATTCGTCCTGGACATCCGGCGCCACCCGGCGGGGACGGGCACGATGGTCCGCAGCTCGGCCGTGGACATGCCGCACGACTGGGCCCGCTACCGGTGGGTCTTCACCACGCCGGACGACGGGCCGCGGCTGGCGGGGACGGACGTCGTGCACCTGCGGCGCGACCTCATCGACCAGATCATCGTCTTCGCCGGGGAGAGCGAGCCGCCGGTGCGCGGTGAAGGCGGCCCGGGACCATGCTGAGACAGGTCACGGCGACGCGCTACGTCACGCCCCTGCGGTCCGGCGGCTCCGTGCCCGGAGTAGTCGAGGCCGACGACGAGGGCACGTACGTCGTGAAGTTCACCGGCTCCGCGCAGGGCCGCAAGGCGCTGGTCGCCGAGGTGATCGTGGGGGAGCTGGCCCGCGCCCTGGGGCTGCGCTTCCCCGAGCTGGTGCTGGTCGGCTTCGACCCCGCGATCGCCGCGGACGAGCCGCACCAGGAGGTCCGCGAGCTGCACGCGGCCAGCGCGGGCGTCAACCTCGGCATGGACTACCTGCCGGGCGCCCGGGACTTCTCCCCGGAGATCGCCGAGGTCTTCGACGTCCACCCGGTGGAGGCCGGCCGGGTCGTGTGGCTGGACGCGCTCACCGTGAACGTCGACCGCACCGTCCACAGCTCCAACCTGATGCTCTGGCCGACGCTCGGTGTGGCACCGCCGCGGCTGTGGCTGATCGACCACGGCGCCGCGCTGGTCTTCCACCACCGCTGGGGCACCACCGACCCGGCCAAGGCCTACGACTTCCGGCACCACGCCCTCGGCCACTACGGCCCGGACGTGCGCGCCGCCGACGCCGAGCTGCGGCCGAAGGTGACCGAGGAACTGCTGCGGGCGATCACGGACGAGGTGCCGGACGCCTGGCTGGCCGACGAGCCCGGTTTCGGCTCGCCCGAGGAGGTGCGCCGGGCCTACGTGGAGTTCCTGCACGCGCGCGTGCGGGCGTCCGGGGACTGGCTGCCCACCGATTTCCCCAGCCGTGACGAGCTGGCCGCGGAGAACGCGCGGCGCGCGGCGAGGACGCGGCGGGACCGTCCGGACTGGCTCAAGCGGGTCCCCGACCTGCACGGCAAGCCGGCGGCGGAACAGGATTGGTCGGTGCACCTGGGATGACGACAGCCGAGACGGCGTCCGGGGCCACGCCCGGGACCCGGCGCGTGACGATCGAGTACTGCACCCAGTGCCGCTGGCTGCCGCGCGCGGCCTGGCTGGCGCAGGAGCTGCTGACCACGTTCGAGGCGGAGCTGGACGAACTGGCCCTCAAGCCCGGCACGGGCGGGGTGTTCGTCGTCCGGGTCGGCGACGAGGTGGTGTGGGACCGCCGCGAGCAGGGCTTCCCCGAGCCGATGGCGGTCAAGCGGGCCGTACGCGACCGGGTGGCCCCGGGGCGGACCCTGGGCCACTCGGAGCGCATCCCCTAGCCGTGCTCAGCCCTTGAGCCGCTCGTACGCGGGCAGGGTGAGGAAGTCGGCGTAGTCCTCGTCGAGGGAGACCTCCAGGAGCAGGTCGTGGGCCTGCTGCCAGTGGCCGGCCGCGAAGGCCTCCTCGCCGATCTCCGCGCGGACGGCCGCCAGTTCCTCGGCGGCGACCTTGCGGGCCAGTTCGGCCGTGACCCGCTCGCCGTTGTCGAGGACGACGCCGGCGTTGATCCACTGCCAGATCTGCGAGCGGGAGATCTCGGCGGTGGCCGCGTCCTCCATCAGATTGAAGATGGCGACCGCGCCCAGGCCCCGCAGCCAGGCCTCGATGTACCGGATGCCGACCTGCACGGCGTTGACCAGGCCGTGGTAGGTGGGCTTGGCGTCGAGCGAGTCGATGGCGATCAGGTCCTCCGCCTTGACGTCGACCTCCTCGCGCAGGCGGTCCTTCTGGTTCGGCTTGTCGCCGAGGACCTTGTCGAAGCACTCCATGGCGATCGGCACCAGGTCTGGGTGGGCGACCCAGGAGCCGTCGAAGCCGTCGTTCGCCTCGCGGTCCTTGTCGGCCCGGACCTTCTCGAAGGCCACCTTGTTGACCTCGGGGTCCTTGCGGGACGGGATGAACGCGGCCATGCCGCCGATCGCGTGCGCGCCCCGCTTGTGGCAGGTGCGCACGAGGAGTTCGGTGTACGCCCGCATGAACGGGGCGGTCATCGTGACGGCGTTGCGGTCCGGCAGGACGAACCTCTCGCCGCCGTCCCGGAAGTTCTTGACGATCGAGAACAGGTAGTCCCAGCGGCCCGCGTTCAGCCCGGAGGCGTGGTCGCGCAGCTCGTAGAGGATCTCCTCCATCTCGTACGCCGCCGTGATCGTCTCGATGAGGACGGTCGCGCGGATGGTGCCCTGCGGGATGCCGACGTGGTCCTGCGCGAAGACGAACACGTCGTTCCAGAGGCGGGCCTCCAGGTGCGACTCGGTCTTCGGGAGGTAGAAGTAGGGGCCCTTGCCGAGGTCGAGCAGGCGCTGGGCGTTGTGGAAGAAGTACAGGCCGAAGTCGACGAGGGCGCCGGGGACCGGGCGGCCTTCCGCGTCGACGAGGTGACGCTCGCTCAGGTGCCAGCCGCGCGGGCGCATGACGACCGTCGCCAGCTCCTCGTCGGGACGCAGGGCGTACGACTTGCCGGTGCGCTCGTCCGTGAAGTCGATGCTCCGGGTGTAGGCGTCGATCAGGTTGAGCTGGCCGAGGACGACGTTCTCCCAGGTGGGGGCGGAGGCGTCCTCGAAGTCCGCGAGCCAGACCCGGGCGCCCGAGTTGAGGGCGTTGATGGTCATCTTGCGGTCGGTGGGGCCGGTGATCTCGACCCGGCGGTCGTTCAGCGCGGCCGGAGCGGGGGCCACCTTCCAGGAGTCGTCCGCGCGGATCGCGGCGGTCTCCGGGAGGAAGTCGAGCGTGGAGGTGCGGGCGATCTCGGCGCGGCGCTCGGCCCGGCGGGCGAGGAGTTCGTCACGGCGCGGCGTGAAACGCCGGTGCAGCTCGGCCACGAAGGCGAGCGCCGCGTCGGTGAGGACCTCGTCCTGGCGGGGCAGGGGCTCGGCGTCGACGATGGCCAGCGTGGACGGCGCTGGTGTGGACATGAGCTGTCACTTCCTTCAGCGGTGGCACCGGGTGCCAAGGGGCACGTAGGGGAGATATCGCACCCACTGTGCGGTCGGGTGCTTCTGGTCAGTGGATATTAGTTTCCTCATTGTGGAACTTCAATGGTTTGTTGATGTCGAGATTCTCCGAGTCGAGGCACCATGGCGCCCGGTGCCACCCCGCTCACCCGGGGTGGACCGGGCCGGCCGGCGGGTCGTTGTCGTACGCCCGGGCCGCGCACCCCGGCGAGGGCCGCCGCCGGCGAGGTCTCGTCCGTGTACCCGTACCCGCCCGGCGCCCGG
The DNA here is from genome assembly GCF_000761215.1 of Streptomyces glaucescens. Lineage (GTDB taxonomy): Bacteria > Actinomycetota > Actinomycetes > Streptomycetales > Streptomycetaceae > Streptomyces > Streptomyces glaucescens_B. Next base: position 6,117,943 of record NZ_CP009438.1, read on the forward strand.
GCCACCGCCTCGGTCCGAGCCCGGGCCGGTCCACCGGCGGCACCGGCGCCGCGCGCCGGCGCCGTGCGGGAGCAGCACCTTGGGGTGCCCGCCCGCCCGGCCGGCCGCCGTCCGCGGCGAGGACTGGCACCGCCACCCGGCCGGTTCTGCCGGTCATGGGTCCCGCATACCGGACACGGGGTCGAGCGCGCGGCCCGGCGGGCTGAATTTCCGTCCCCGCGGTGGCGCTCGCGCACGGCGTGGCGTTTACTGGCCCGCACATCTCCGGCGCCCGGCTCGTGACGGGGGCGCACAGGGGGAGTGAACGGGAGCCGGGCACAAGGGAGTGCCAGGGGGGAGAGCTGTGTTGCGGAGCTTGGGGCAGAGGCCGTTGACCGGCAGCGGCGAGGACCCGAGAGCGGCGGAACTGCGCGCCGCCGTGTCCCGGTTACGCCGGGAGCTGGCCGCGCATCCGGCCGAGTTCCCGGACCGGGCGGTCGCCGAGGACGAACTCGCCGCGCTCGCCGCGATGGCGGCCGGCGGCGTCCCCGAGATCCCGCGGCTGCGCCGCTCGCTGCTGCTGATCGCCGGAGCGATCGGCTCGGTCAGCGCGCTGGCGCGGGGCCTCGCCGACGTACGCCACGCGGTGGAGCTGTTCGGCCCGCCGCCGCGCGACGGCTGACGAGCACGGCACTACGACGGCAGCCCCCGCCCGGACGGGCGGGGGCTGCTCGCGTGTGCGGGGCTCAGACGGTGCCCGAGCTGGCCAGGGCCGCCGACAGTTCCGTCGCGACCTGCTGGAGGGCGGGCACGATCCGTTCCGTCGCCGCCTCGGTGACCCGGCCGGCCGGGCCCGAGATGGAGATCGCGGCGGTGGTGGGGGAGTCCGGTACCGGCACCGCCAGGCAGCGGACTCCTATCTCCTGCTCGTTGTCGTCCACCGCGTACCCGAGCCGGCGCACGTCGCCCAGTGCGGCGAGGAAGCCCTCGGGGGTGGTGATGGTCTTGTCGGTGGCCGCGGGCATCCCGGTGCGGGCCAGCAGGGCGCGCACCTCGTCGTCGGGGAACCCCGCGAGCAGCGCCTTGCCGACGCCGGTGGAGTGCGGCAGGACGCGCCGGCCGACCTCGGTGAACATGCGCATCGAGTGCTTGGAGGGCACCTGCGCCACGTAGACGATCTCGTCGCCGTCGAGCAGCGCCATGTTCGCCGTCTCGCCGGTCTCCTCGACCAGGCGGGCCAGGTAGGGGCGGGCCCAGGTGCCGAGCAGCCGGGAGGCGGACTCGCCGAGGCGGATCAGGCGGGGGCCGAGCGCGTACCGGCGGTTGGGCTGCTGGCGGACGTAACCGCAGGCCACCAGGGTGCGCATCAGACGGTGGATGGTGGGCAGCGGCAGGCCGCTGCTGGCGGAGAGTTCGCTGAGCCCCACCTCGCCGCCCGCGTCGGCCATGCGCTCCAGCAGGTCGAAGGCGCGCTCGAGGGACTGGACGCCGCCGCCGTTGGCGGTCTTGGCGGAGTCGGTGGTGCTGGCGCTGGACGTCGGCACGGCGCGTTCCTTTCGGGACTGGCAGGAGGTCAGAAGCCTACCCGGCGGCCGGTTGACTGCTCGCTTGTGCGTAGCTACGTTCTGCTTGCTGGAATTCTAATTCCGCTTTGTGGAAACCTCCAGAGCCGGGCGTCGCGGGTGCACGGTGGAAGTGTGCCCCTTGACGGCGCGGGACCGGAGGTGAAGACTCCGAGAGCGACTTCAACAGAGTGTTGAATTCCGTGGTGCGGCGACACCCGCGCCCGGGAGCAACACGCGGAAGAGAGAGGGGTCCGGGTGTCCGACGCCGAACTGGTGCTGCGCTCGACGCGCGTCATCACGCCCGAGGGAACGCGCGCCGCAGCGGTCGCGGTCGCCCGGGGCACGATCACGGCCGTACTGCCCCACGACGCTCCCGTACCGCAGGGGGCTCGCCTGGAGGACTTCGGCGACCACGTCCTGCTGCCCGGCCTCGTCGACACGCACGTGCACGTCAACGACCCCGGCCGCACCGAGTGGGAGGGCTTCTGGACCGCCACCCGCGCGGCGGCCGCGGGCGGCATCACCACCCTCGTCGACATGCCCCTCAACTCCCTCCCGCCCACCACCACCGTCGACCACCTGCGCGTCAAGCAGGAGGTCGCCCGGTCCAAGGCGCACGTCGACGTCGGCTTCTGGGGCGGCGCCCTGCCGGACAACGTCAAGGACCTGCGGCCCCTGCACGAGGCCGGCGTGTTCGGCTTCAAGGCGTTCCTGTCGCCGTCCGGCGTGGACGAGTTCCCGCACCTCGACCAGGAGCAGCTGGCCCGCTCCCTCGCCGAGATCGCCGGGTTCGGCGGCCTGCTGATCGTGCACGCCGAGGACCCGCACCACCTCGCCGCCGCGCCGCAGCAGGGCGGCCCCAAGTACGCCCACTTCCTCGCCAGCCGCCCGCGCGACGCCGAGGACACCGCGATCGCCGCCCTCATCGCCCAGGCCAGGCGGCTCGACGCGCGCGTGCACATCCTCCACCTGTCCTCCGGCGACGCCCTGCCGCTGATCCGCGCGGCCCGCGCCGAAGGCGTCCGCGTCACCGTGGAGACCTGCCCGCACTACCTCACCCTGACCGCCGAGGAAGTCCCCGACGGCGCCAGCGAGTTCAAGTGCTGCCCGCCCATCCGTGAGGCCGCCAACCAGGACCTGCTGTGGCAGGCGCTCGCCGACGGCACCATCGACTGCGTGGTCACCGACCACTCCCCGTCCACCGCCGACCTCAAGACCGACGACTTCGCCACCGCGTGGGGCGGCATCTCCGGCCTCCAGCTCAGCCTCCCCGCCGTGTGGACCGCGGCCCGCGAGCGCGGCCACGGCCTGGAGGACGTCGTCCGCTGGATGTCCGCCCGGACCGCCGCACTGGCCGGACTGGACCGCAAGGGCGCCATCGAGGCCGGCCGCGACGCCGACTTCGCCGTCCTCGCCCCCGACGAGACCTTCACCGTCGACCCGGCCGCCCTCCAGCACCGCAACCGCGTCACCGCCTACGCCGGCCGCACCCTCAGCGGGGTCGTGAAGTCCACCTGGCTGCGCGGGACGCGGATCCACGCCGACGGCGAGTTCACCGACCCCCAGGGGCAGCTGCTCACCCGCACCCCCTGACGCCCCCGCCCGCACCCGCAGCGGCCGACTCCCGAGAGGAAGAACTGATCACCGTGACGGCGATACCCAGCTTCACCGGCGACGCGAACCCCTACGGAGGCGGTGACCCGTACGCGGACTACCGCACCGCCGACTTCCCCTTCACCCAGTACGCCAACCTCGCCGACCGGCAGCTCGGCGCCGGTGTCATCGCCGCCAACGACGAGTTCTTCGCCCAGCGCGAGAACCTGCTGGTGCCCGAGCGGGCCGAGTTCGACCCGGAGCACTTCGGCCACAAGGGCAAGGTCATGGACGGCTGGGAGACCCGGCGGCGCCGCGGCGTCTCCGCCGACCACCCCTGGCCGGCCGCCGAGGACCACGACTGGGCGCTGGTACGGCTCGGCGCGCCCGGCGTGATCCGCGGCATCGTCGTCGACACCGCCCACTTCCGCGGCAACTACCCGCAGTCGGTGTCGGTCGAGGCCGCCTCGGTCGCGGGCTCCCCGTCCCCCGAGGAACTGCTCGCCGACGACGTGAAGTGGACGACGCTGGTCCCGCGCACGGCGGTCGGCGGCCACGCGGCGAACGGCTTCGCCGTCTCCGCCGAGCAGCGCTTCACCCACCTGCGGGTCAACCAGCACCCCGACGGCGGCATCGCCCGGCTGCGCGTGTACGGCGAGGTCGTCCCCGACCCCGCGTGGCTCGACGCGCTCGGCACCTTCGACGTCGTCGCCCTGGAGAACGGCGGCCGGGTCGAGGACGCCTCCGACCTCTTCTACTCGCCCGCCACCCACACCATCCAGCCGGGCCGCTCCCGCAAGATGGACGACGGCTGGGAGACGCGCCGCCGCCGCGACCAGGGCAACGACTGGATCCGCTACCGGCTCGTCGCCCGGGCCCAGATCCGCGCGGTCGAGATCGACACCGCCTACCTGAAGGGCAACAGCGCGGGCTGGGCCTCGGTGTCCGTGCGGGACGGGGAGGACGGCGAGTGGCGGGAGATCCTGCCCCGCACCCGCCTCCAGCCCGACACCGACCACCGCTTCGTCCTGGACGCCCCCGCGGTGGGCACCCACGCGCGGATCGACATCTTCCCGGACGGCGGCATCTCCCGCCTGCGCCTGTTCGGCTCCCTGACCGAGGAAGGCGCCCAGCGCCTGGCGGCCCGCCACCAGGAACTCGGCGGCTGACCCACCGACCCGCGGGGCGCGCCGGCCGGACAGCACCGGCGCGCCCCGCGTTCCAGCCCGCCGCGCCCCTCCCGGCGGCCCGTGCCCGGGGGTGATCCCCGCCCGGCGCGTGCCCGGCGGCGAGGATGCCCCCCGTCAGGCGGCGTGGCCGCCTGGCGAGGATGCCCCCCGTCAGGCGGCGTGGCCGCCGTCCACCGAGAACTCCGCACCGGTGACGTAGGCCGCGCCCGCCAGGTGGGCGACCGTCGCGGCGACCTCGTCGGCCGTGCCGAACCGGCCCAGCGCGGTCATCGCCGCCTGCCCGGCCGCGTACGGGCCGTCCGCCGGGTTCATGGCGGTGTCGACCGGACCCGGGTGGACGATGTTCGCGGTGATGCCCCGGGGGCCCAGCTCACGGGCCAGTGCCCTGTTCAGGCCGGTCAGGGCCGCCTTGCTCATCGCGTAGAGCGTGCCGCCGGGACCCGGCACCCGCTGGGTCATGCAGGTGCCGATCGTGACGATCCGGCCGCCGTCGGCCATCCGCGCGGCGGCCGCCTGGGAGGCCAGGAACACGCCGCGCACGTTCACCGCGAGCACCCGGTCGACATCGGCGAGCGTGATGTCCTCCAGCGGACCGATCAGCCCGATCCCCGCGTTGTTCACCAGCACGTCGAGGCCGCCGAGCGCCCCGGCCGCGCGGTCCACCGCCCCGGCCGCCTCGGCGGGGTCCCCGGAATCGGCCCGCAGCGCCACGGCGCGGCGGCCCAGCGCCTCGACGCCCCGGACGACCTCCTCGGCCGCCTCCTCGTCCCGCACATAGGTGAGCGCCACATCCGCGCCCTCCTGGGCGAGCCGCAGCGCGGTCGCCGCGCCGATGCCCCGGCTGCCGCCGGTCACGAGAGCCTTCCTGCCGTCGAGAGGTGCTTGCGTCTTCATCGAGTTCATGGGTTCATTCCAGTCGTCCCGGCGCCGGGCCACCGGCGGCGATCGGACATCCACCTCGCACCCGCGGCCCACCGGGTGAGCGATGACTTGCGGGGCCCGGCGGGGTCTGCCCTGATGACAGCAGACCCGCGCACCACGAAAGGCACCCGCCATGGGCAAGCTCGTCTCCACCATCTTCGTCACCCTCGACGGCGTCTACCAGGCACCGGGCGGCCCCGAGGAGGACACCCGCGACGGCTTCGGGCAGGGCGGCTGGAGCTTCCCGTACGCCGACGACGACTTCGGCCGGTTCGTCACCGGGGTCTTCGGCCGCGTCGGCGCCTTCCTCCTGGGCCGCCGCACGTACGACATCTTCGCCTCGTACTGGCCCAGGGTGACCGGCCCGGACGACCCGATCGCCGGCCCGCTGAACCGGCTGCCCAAGTACGTCCCCTCCGCCACGCTCACCGACCCCGGATGGTCCGGCACCACCGTGCTCCGCGGCGACCTCGCCGAGGAGGTCACCGCCCTCAAGGAGCGGACCGACGGTGAGCTCCAGCTCCACGGCAGCGGCGCGCTGGCCCGGTCCCTGCTCGGCCTGGGCCTCGTGGACACCGTCCACCTGCTCACCTTCCCGGTCGTCCTCGGCGCCGGCCGCCGCTTCTTCGCCGACGGCATGGTCCCCACCGCCTTCCGGCACACCGGCGGCAGCGTCACCGCGTCGGGCGTCTCCATCCAGTCGTACGACACGGCGGGACGGCCCGAGTACGGCACCTTCGCCCTCCCGGAGGAGGAGGCCTGACCACCGCGGGACCGGGGCCTGCGTCGGCGTCACGCGTTCACCGGTCGATATTTCTGGCGAGAGAAAAGCTACGTTGCGTTCAACGGACTGACACCCGACCCGTTGCCTGTCTGGCCCAGAGGTGCACGTAAAAGCGAGGAATCCTCGCAAGGGCATGGCAGGCAATGCAACGAGGGGGAATCGGATCGTTGCAATCGTCTCGGGGTGGGGGCTACGCTGGCGCTCCACGCGCCCGCACGGACCCAGGGAGACACCTCGATGCCGGGAGGCAGGCTCACCCAGCAGGAACGCCAGCAGATCGCGCTGGGACTGGCCGACGGCCTCCCCTACGCGGAGATCGCCCGGCGCCTGGAGCGCCCGACCTCGACCGTCACGCGCGAGGTGATGCGCAACGGCGGACCCACCGCCTACCGCGCGGACCTCGCCCACCGCGCCACCGAACGCCGCGCGCAGCGCCGCAGGCAGGCCGCTCCCCGCGGGGCGAAGGCGCCGCTCCAGGCCGACGGGCGCGACGCCGAGGCCGTGCGCGAGTACCAGGAGGCGTTCACCACCGTCTTCATGGCCTCCGGCGCGCCCAAGATGATGTCCCGGGTGCTGGCCTGCCTCTACACCACCGACGAGGGCAGCCTCACCGCCGCCGAACTCGTCGAGCGCCTCGAGGTCAGCCCCGCCTCCGTCTCCAAGGCGATCGCGTTCCTCGAGGAACAGGGCCTCGTCCGGCGGGAGCGCGACGCACGCCGCCGCGAGCGCTACGTCGTCGACGACGACGTCTGGTACCAGTCGATGATGGCCAGCGCCCGCGGCGCCGCCCAGGTCGCCGAGACCGCGCGGCAGGGCGTCGGCGTCCTCGGCCCCGGCACCCCGGCCGCCGTCCGGCTGGAGAACATCGCCCGCTTCATGGACTTCGTCACCGAAAGCATCACCCGCGCCGCGGAACAGGCCCGCGACGTCCTCTACACGAAACCCCCGGCGCCCGCGGAAGGCACCGCCGGACCCGGCTCGGACGGCGGCTGACGGAGGCGGGGCGAGGACACGGCGGACCACGCAGGCACCTGGCCGAGGAGCGCCCCTGCCGGTACGGTGATCACCCCGTGCGAGCCGTCGTCGTCTCCGCACTCCCGCCGGAGACGAAAGCCGCACCCGCCATGTCCACCTCGATCGCCGTACCCGGCGCCCTCGCGCCCCGCCGCGCCTGGCTCACCGACCTGCCCGTGCTGCTGGTGGCGGTGGTCTGGGGCGCCAGCTATCTCGCCGCCAAGGACATCACCACCGCCGAGACCGTGCTCGCGGTCCTGGTACTGCGGTTCGCGGTCGTGCTGCCGGTGCTGGTGGTCGCCGGCCGGCGGGCGCTGCGCGCCCTCACCCCGGCCCAGTGGCGCGGGGCCGCGCTGCTCGGACTGATCCTCAGCGTGATCTTCCTGCTGGAGACGTACGGGGTCGTGCACACCTCGGCCACCAACGCGGGCCTCATCATCAGTCTCACCATGATCCTCACCCCGCTCGCCGAGTCCGCGGTGACCCGCACGCCGCCCTCGCGCGGCTTCCTGGCGGCGGCCGCCGTCTCGGTGCTCGGCGTCGTCCTGCTCACCCAGAGCGGCGGCTTCACCCGGCCCTCGACCGGCGATCTGCTCATGCTGCTCGCCGCCCTCGCCCGGACCGTGCACGTGCTCGCCATGTCCCGGGTGAAGTCCGTCCAGGGGGCGTCCGCGCTGCCGCTGACCACCGTCCAGCTCGGCACGTCCGTCGTGGTGTTCGCGCTGCTGTCGGCCGGCGCCGGCACCACGCCGTGGGGCGCGGCGGCGGCGTTCGGCGCGCGGGAGTGGGCGGGGCTGCTGTTCCTGTCCGTGTTCTGCACGCTGTTCGCCTTCTTCGTCCAGATGTGGGCGGTGCGCCGTACCTCCCCGTCCCGGGTCAGCCTGCTGCTGGGCACGGAACCGCTGTGGGCCGCCGCGGCCGGCATCGCCCTCGGCGGGGAGCGGCTGGGCGCGGTCGGCCTCGCCGGCGGGGCGCTGGTCCTCGCGGGCACGGCGTGGGGACGCCGGGCGGCGGGGTGACTCCCCGCGTACGCAGACCGGCTGCCCGAGGGGACCGACTCCCGGCGGACGCGGACCGACGTCCGGCGGACGCGGACCGACGTCCGGCGGACGCGAACCGACAGTCCGGCGAGCGCGGACCGACTCCCCGCGAGCGCACTCCGTCCCCGCGCGCACGAACGGGACTCCACGGCGAGTCCGCGCGTCCGTCACCGCCCCCCTCCGGTGCCATCGGCCACGGCGATGGGCCACCGTCACCGCCCCCCCCGGACCGTCAGCGGGACTTGCGGCTCTCCGCCGCGGCGAACAGGGCACACGCCAGCACCAGCAGCGTCACACTCGCGAAGAGCCCGTAGTCGTCCAGGAAGGCGATCCGTGCCACGAGCCCGCCTTCCCAGTCGGTGAACTCCTGCACGAGGCCCATCACGCCCTGGACCAGGGCGACGAATCCGAGAAACTCCAGCACGCTCTTCATGCCCCGGACTCTCGCCCCGCGGACCCCCCGCCCGCATCGTCCGCGGGGCGGGACCACCGCGACGGAAGTCGCCGCCCCCGGCCGCCGGGCCGCACCGGTCGTCACGGTCCGGTACGACTTTGGTCGCGAAGCCGCGCGACTTCCGTCCACGCCGCTCACCGCCGCGCCGTGCCCCGCCGCGCGCCCGCATAGATTTGCCGACCGTGAGGGACAACAGCACGGCACCACCGCAGGCGCCGGCGTTCACGGGACGCCGGTGGCTGTTCCCGTCCGCCGTCATCCACGAACTCGACGCGGACGGCGCGCGCACCGGAGGGGCCGGGCGGCCCCGGCGCACCGCACGCGACTGGGCCGTCGACTTCACCTGCTTCCTGCTCTCCGTCGCCCTCGGCATCGCGAGCATCGACACCGTCACCTCGGACGCCACCCTCCCCGAGGGCCTGATCGCCGCCGACCAGCTGCTCGGCGCCCTCGCCTGCGCCGCCGTGTGGCTGCGCCGCCGCTGGCCGACCGGGCTCGCCGTCGCCCTGACCGCCCTGGGCCCGATCTCCGTCACCTCCGGCGGAGCGGGCCTGGTCGCCCTGTTCACGGTCGCCGTGCACCGGCCCTTCCGCTACCTCGCCTGGATCGGCGGAGGCGGTCTGGCGCTCATCCCGTTCGTGCTCTGGCTGCGCCCCGAACCCGGCATGCCGTACCTGGCCGCCGTCGTGCTCACCGTGCTGCTCACCGTCTCCACCATCGGCTGGGGCATGTTCGTGCGTTCCAAGCGGCAGCTGATGCTGAGCCTGCGGGACCGCGCCAGGCGGGCCGAGACGGAGGCCCGGCTGCGGGCCGAGCAGGCCCAGCGGCTGGCCCGCGAGGCCATCGCACGGGAGATGCACGACGTCCTCGCCCACCGGCTGACCCTGCTCAGCGTGCACGCCGGGGCCCTGGAGTTCCGGCCCGACGCCTCCCGGGAGGAGATCGCCCGCGCGGCCGGCGTCATCCGGGAGAGCGCCCACGAGGCACTGCAGGACCTGCGGGAGATCATCGGCGTGCTGCGGGCGGGCGAGCCCGACGACGCGGGCCGCCCGCAGCCCACGCTCGCCGCCCTCGGCACCCTCGCCGCGGAGTCCCGCGCGGCCGGCATGAAGGTCACCCTCGTCCAGCGGGTCAGCGACCCGGCGGCCGTCCCGGCCTCCGTGGGCCGCACCGCCTACCGCATCGCCCAGGAGGGCCTGACCAACGCCCGCAAGCACGCCCCCGGCGCCGAGGTCACCGTCCAGGTCTCCGGCACCCCCGGCGACGGCCTCACCGTGCTGGTGGCCAACCCCGCCCCCGACGGCGACGTCCCGCCCGTCCCCGGCTCCGGGCAGGGGCTGATCGGCCTCACCGAGCGGGCGACCCTGGCCGGGGGACGGCTGGAGCACGGGCCGCGCGCGGACGGCGGGTTCGAGGTGCGGGCGTGGCTGCCGTGGGGGTGAGCACGCCGCCGGGCCGGGGACCGCGCGCCCGGCGCGGGGAAGCCGTACCGGCGCGCCGGGCAGCCATGATTTCGTAACCCCATGACTGCGATCCGACTGCTCCTCGTCGACGACGACCCCCTCGTGCGGGCCGGCCTGTCCTTCATGCTGGGCGGCGCCGGCGACATCGAGATCGTCGGTGAGGCCGGCGACGGCGGAGAGGCCGAGACGCTGGTCGCGCGGACCCGCCCGGACGTCGTGCTCATGGACATCCGGATGCCGGCCGTGGACGGGCTCACCGCCACCGAACGGCTGCGTTCCCGCGCGGACGCCCCGCAGGTCGTGGTGCTCACCACCTTCCACGCCGACGAGCAGGTGCTGCGCGCCCTGCGCGCGGGCGCCGCCGGGTTCGTCCTCAAGGACACCCCGCCCGCCGAGATCCTCGACGCCGTGCGCAAGGTCGCGGCCGGCGACCCCGTGCTGTCGCCCGCCGTCACCCGGCAGCTCATGGCGCACGCGGCCGGGACCGCCGCCGACACCCGGCGCTCGCGGGCACGCGCGCGCATCGCCGTCCTCGGCGAACGGGAGCGCGAGGTCGCCGTCGCGGTCGGCCGCGGCCTGTCCAACGCGGAGGTCGCCGCGCGGCTGTTCATGAGCGTGCCCACCGTGAAGACCCACGTCTCGCGCATCCTCGCCAAGCTGGACCTCAACAACCGCGTGCAGATAGCGCTGCTGGCCTACGACGCGGGCCTCCTGGACGTGCCGGAGGAGGACCCGGCGGCCGGGCCGGGCGGGCACGGACCACGGCCCTGACCGCGTGCCTCGACGGCGGCACCGGCGGCGGGCACGGACCGGGACGCCCGTCCGTTGATCCGTCGGCGGGGGAGCACGGCGACCAGGAGGGGACAACGCATGGGGGACATCATCGACCTGGGCGACTACGGGGAGGGGTTCCGCGCCGACCCGCACCCGGTCTACGCCGCACTGCGCGCCCGCGGACCGGTGCACCGGGTGCGGCTGCCGGCGCCCGCCGACTACGAGAGCTGGCTGGTCGTCGGGTACGAGGAGGCGCGCGCGGCACTCGCCGATCCCAGACTGGCCAAGGACGGCAGCCGGATCGGCCTCACCCCGCTCGACGAGGAACTGATCGGACCGTACCTGCTGGTCACCGACCCGCCGCGGCACACCCGGCTGCGCGCGCTCGTCACCCGCGCGTTCACCCCGCGCCGGGTGGAGCTGCTGCGGCCCCGCGTCCAGCGGATCACGGACGACCTCCTCGACGCGATGCTGCCGCTCGGCCGCGCCGACCTCGTGGAGTCGCTGGCCTATCCGCTGCCCATCACCGTCATCTGCGAGCTGCTCGGCGTGCCCGAACCCGACCGCGCGGAGTTCCGCCGGCTGTCCACCGAGACCGTCGCCCCGACGAGCACGGACAGCGGGCAGGACGCCATCACCCGGCTCGGCGCGTACCTGACCGGGCTGATCGAGGACAAGCGCCGCGCCGGGCCGGGCGACGACCTGCTCAGCGCGCTGATCGAGACCACCACCGAGGACGGCGACCGGCTCTCCCCGAAGGAGCTGCGCGGCATGGCCTACCTGCTGCTCCTCGCCGGCCACGAGACCACGGTCAACCTCATCACCAACGGCGTGCACGCCCTGCTCACCCACCCTGCCCAGCTCGCCGCGCTGCGCGCCGACACGTCCCTGCTCGACGGCGCGGTGGAGGAGATGCTGCGCTACGAGGGCCCGGTGGAGAACGCCACCTTCCGGTACGCCGCCGAGCCGCTGGAGATCGCCGGGACCCGGATCGAGGCGGGGGAACCGGTCCTGATCGGACTCACCTCGGGCAACCGCGACGGGACCCGCTACCCCGGCGCCGACCGCTTCGACATCCGCCGCGAACCGCGCGCCCACCTGGCCTTCGGCCACGGCATCCACTACTGCCTCGGCGCCCCCCTGGCCCGCCTGGAGGCCCGCACGGCCATCGGCACCCTCCTGGACCGCGCCCCCGGCCTCACCCTCGACGGCCCGCCCGGCGCCTGGCTGCCGGGCATGCTGATCCGGGGCATGCGGAGCCTGCCGGTGCGCTGGTGACCTGCCGCGCCCGTCGGGTGCCCCGCGGCGACCGGGTGCCCGGCGGGCCGTACCCGCGGGAGCCGGGGCGGCGGAACACCACCTCGGCCCCGCCCCGGCGGAACACGGCCTCCGTTCCGCCCGGCGCTCAGCGGAACACGGCCTCCGCCCCGCCCGGGATCTCCGCGAGGCGGACCGGCCGGCGTTCGCGGCGGGAGCGTTCGCAGGCCTCCGCGATGCGCAGCGCCTGCAGCGCCTCGCGGCCGTCGCAGGGGTTGGCCCGCTCACCCCGCACCACCTCCACGAACGCGGCCAGTTCCGTCTCGTACGCGGGCCCGAAGCGCTCCAGGAAGGTGGTCCACGGGCGCGACGCGGCCGGCGGCCCGGCCGGTTCGGTGGACGCGATCGGCGTGCGGTCGTCCAGCCCGACCACGATCTGGTCGCGCTCCCCGGCCAGCTCCATGCGCACGTCGTAGCCCGCCCCGTTCAGCCGGGTGGCGGTGGCGGTGACCAGCGTGCCGTCGTCCAGGGTGAGCAGCGCCGCGCCGGTGTCGACGTCGCCCGCCGCCCGGAACATCGGGGGCCCGGCGTCGGACCCGGTGGCGTACACCTCCACCACCTCGCGGCCGGTCACCCAGCGGGCGATGTCGAAGTCGTGGATCAGGGTGTCCCGGAACAGCCCGCCGGACAGCGGCAGGTGGGCGGCGGGGGGCGGCGCCTGGTCCGAGGTCATGGCGCGTACGGTGTGCAGGCGGCCGAGCCGCCCGGAGCGCACCGCCTCCCGGGCGCCGGTGTATCCCACGTCGAAGCGGCGCTGGAAGCCCATCTGGAGGACCGTCCCGGCGGCCTCCACCTCGGCGAGTGCGCTGAGGGTGCCGGGCAGGTCGATCGCGATCGGCTTCTCGCAGAAGACGGGCAGGCCCGAGCGCGCGGCCCGGCCGATCAGATCGGCGTGCGCCGGGGTCGTCGTGGTGATCACCACCGCGTCCACGCCCCACCGGAAGATCTCGTCGACCCCGGGCGCCGCCGTCTCGCCCAGCCGGTGGGCCAGTTCGTGCGCCCGCGCGGGGTCCGCGTCCGTCAGGATCAGGGAGCCGACGTCCCGGTGACGGCTGAGCGTGTTGGCATGGATGGTGCCGATCCGGCCCGTACCGATGACCCCGATGCGCATGGAATCACGGTGGGGGCGGACCCGGCCCACTGTCAATCCGAATGTCCGGACAATCGGACTACACAACTTCCCGTCAACCAGTCGTGAAAGCTACGCTCGGCCCGTGCCGAAACCAGATGCCGACCCGACCGTCCAGCTCGACCTCAGCGTGGACCGGAGTTCCCCGGTGCCCCTGTACTTCCAGCTGTCCCAGCAGCTGGAGGCCGCGATCGAGCAGGGAGCGCTCACCCCGGGCAGCCTGCTGGGCAACGAGATCGAGCTGGCCGCCCGGCTCGGCCTGTCCCGGCCCACCGTCCGCCAGGCCATCCAGTCCCTGGTCGACAAGGGCCTGCTGGTGCGCCGCCGCGGGGTCGGCACCCAGGTCGTGCACAGCCAGGTCAAGCGTCCGCTGGAACTGAGCAGCCTCTACGACGACCTGGAGGCGGCCGGCCAGCGCCCCGCCACGAAGGTGCTGGTCAACACCGTCGTCCCGGCGTCCGCCGAGGTCGCGGCGGCGCTCGGGGTGGCCGAGGACGGCGATGTGCACCGCGTGGAGCGGCTGCGGCTCGCGCACGGCGAGCCGATGGCGTACCTGTGCAACCACCTGCCGCCCGGACTGCTCGACCTGGACACCGGGCAGCTGGAGACCACCGGCCTGTACCGGCTGATGCGGTCCGCGGGCATCACCCTGCACAGCGCCCGGCAGTCCATCGGCGCCCGCGCCGCGACCGCCGCGGAGGCCGAGCGGCTCGGCGAGACCGAGGGCGCCCCGCTGCTCACCATGCGGCGCACCACCTTCGACGACACCGGTCGCGCCGTCGAGTACGGCACCCACACCTACCGTCCGAGCCGCTACTCCTTCGAGTTCCAGCTCCTCGTGCGGCCCTGAGACGCACCCCCGCGCGGGGACCCGGATCGTCGCAATGTCCGGACAAGGCGGCCGACTGGCACTCCCCGGTCGCCGGAGCCCTGGTCCCCGTGTTCGATACTGGGGCGTTTGGGGCCGCGGGACGGCGGTCCCCGGCGTACCGGAGAACACAGCAAGAAGGGCACGGCCTCGTGGCACGGTTTCGGACCTGGGTAGGCATCGCGGTGGCAGGGGCACTGACACTGTCCCTGGCGGGGTGCAGCAGCACCGGCGGCAAACGCGCCGAGGACGCCCGCAAGGCCGCGGCCGCCCGGGGCGCGGCGGCGGTGACCACACCCCGCTGGACCTTCGCCATGATCACCCACTCGGGTGATGGCGACACCTTCTGGGACATCGTCCAGAGCGGCGCCGAGGAGGCCGCCGCCAAGGACAACATCAACTTCCTGTACTCCCACGACGACGAGGCCCAGCAGCAGGCGCAGCTGGTCGACGCGGCCGTCGACAAGAAGGTCGACGGCATCATCGTCACCCTCGCCAAGCCCGACGCGATGAAGGCCGCCGTCGCCCGCGCCGTCAAGGCGGGCATCCCGGTGATCACCGTGAACTCCGGCTCCGAGGAGTCCGAGGAGTTCGGCGCGCTCACCCACATCGGCCAGGACGAGACCATCGCCGGGCAGGCCGTCGGCGAGGAACTGAACGCGCGCGGCAGGAAGAAGGCGCTCTGCGTCCTGCACGAGCAGGGCAACGTCGGCCACGAGCAGCGCTGCGCCGGTGTGAAGGAGACCTTCGACGGCACGGTGCAGAACCTCTACGTCACCGGCACGAGCATGCCGGACGTGCAGTCCGCCATCGAGGCCAAGCTCCAGGCCGACACGTCCGTCGACGCCGTCGTCACCCTCGGCGCGCCGTACGCCGACACCGCCGTGAAGGCCAGGCAGGGCGCCGGCAGCGACGCCGAGATCGACACCTTCGACCTCAACGCCAAGGTCGCCGCCGGCCTGAAGGAAGGCACCCTCGGCTTCGCCGTCGACCAGCAGCCCTACCTCCAGGGCTACCAGGCGGTCGACCTGCTGTGGCTGTACAAGTACAACGCCGACGTCCTCGGCGGCGGCAAGCCGGTGCTCACCGGTCCGCAGATCATCACCAAGGAGCAGGCCGCCGCCCTGGAGGAGTACACCGAGCGGGGCACCCGATGAGCGCGGCCGCCACCACCGACGAGCGGCTGCTGCGCACCTCGCCGCTGCGCAGGCTCCTCGGCCGCCCCGAGCTGGGCTCGGTCGTCGGCGCCCTCGCCGTCTTCGTCTTCTTCGCGTTCGCCGCCGACAGCTTCCTGCGCGCCGCCAGCCTGAGCACCGTCCTGTACGCGTCGTCGACCATCGGCATCATGGCCGTCCCGGTCGCGCTGCTGATGATCGGCGGCGAGTTCGACCTGTCCGCCGGTGTCCTCGTGACCTCGTCCGCGCTGATCTCGTCGATGTTCAGCTACCAGATGACCGCCAACGTCTGGGTCGGCGTCGGCGTCTCCCTGCTGGTCACGCTCGCCATCGGCGCCTTCAACGGCTTCATGCTCAGCCGCACCGGGCTGCCCAGCTTCATCATCACGCTCGGCACCTTCCTGATGCTGACCGGCATGAACCTCGGCTTCACCAAGCTGATCTCCGGCACCGTCTCCACCAAGACCATCGCCGACATGGAGGGCTTCCCCAGCGCCCGCGACGTCTTCGCCTCCACCCTCACCGTCGGCGGCGTCGACTTCAAGATCACCATCCTGTGGTGGATCGCGCTGGTCGCGGTGGCCTCCTGGATTCTGCTGCGCACCCGCGCCGGCAACTGGATCTTCGCGGTCGGCGGCAACCAGGACGCCGCCCGCGCGGTGGGTGTCCCCGTGACGGCCACCAAGATCGGCCTCTACATGGGCGTGGCCTTCGGCGCGTGGATCGCCGGCCAGCACCTGCTCTTCAGCTACGACGTCGTCCAGTCCGGCGAGGGCGTCGGCAACGAGCTGATCTACATCATCGCCGCCGTCATCGGCGGCTGCCTGATCACCGGCGGCTACGGCAGCGCGGTCGGCTCGGCGGTCGGCGCGTTCATCTTCGGCATGACCAGCAAGGGCATCGTCTTCGCCGAGTGGAACCCCGACTGGTTCAAGTTCTTCCTCGGAGCGATGCTGCTCCTCGCGACCCTGCTCAACGCGTGGGTCCGCAAGCGCGCGGAGGCCGCCAAGTGACGACCGAAGTGACGACCGGCACCGCGACCCGCACCCCGCTCGTCGAACTGGCCGGCGTGGGCAAGCGCTACGGCAACGTCCGCGCCCTCGACGGCGTCTCCCTGGAGGTCCACGCCGGCGAGATCACCTGCGTCCTCGGCGACAACGGCGCCGGCAAGTCCACCCTCATCAAGATCATCGCGGGTCTGCACCAGCACGACGCCGGAACGCTGCGCATCGAGGGCGAGGAGACCCGCCTGTCCTCGCCGCGCGAAGCCCTGGACCGCGGCATCGCCACCGTCTACCAGGACCTGGCCGTCGTCCCCCTCATGCCGGTGTGGCGCAACTTCTTCCTCGGCTCGGAGCCGAGGAAGGGCGTGGGCCCCTTCGCACGCATGGACGTCGACTTCATGCGCAGGACCGCCCACGCCGAACTCCTGCGCATGGGCATCGACCTGCGCGACGTCGACCAGCCCATCGGCACCCTCTCCGGCGGCGAACGCCAGTGCGTCGCGATCGCGCGGGCGGTGTACTTCGGCGCCAAGGTCCTGATCCTGGACGAGCCGACGGCGGCGCTCGGCGTCAAGCAGTCCGGCGTGGTCCTCAAGTACCTGGCGGCGGCCCGCGACGAGGGCCTGGGTGTCGTCTTCATCACCCACAACCCGCACCACGCCCACCTGGTCGGGGACAGGTTCGTCCTGCTCCGGCGGGGCACCATGGCCGGCAGCCACGCCCGGGACGAGACGACCCTGGAGGAGCTGACGGAGCAGATGGCGGGCGGCACCGACCTGGCGGACCTGCGCCGGGAACTGGACCGTCCCTGACGGGTGCGGGGGACCGCGCGAACGGCCACGACGGCGCCGCACCCGGCGGACGACCGGAACCGGCCCGTTCCGCACCCCGCGCCCCCGTGAGGCAGAATCGGCGACGATGAGCACCTACGGCACCTTCAGCGCCCCCATCGGCTCCCGGCGTGCCCCCGCCCTCAGAACGATCGGCACCCGGGAACGCCGCTCGCACCTGACCGCACCGCGCGTGCCCACCGTCGGCATCGACATCGGCGGCACCAAGGTGATGGCGGGCGTGGTCGACGCCGACGGCAACATCCTGGAGAAGCTGCGCACGGAGACCCCGGACAAGTCCAAGAGCCCCAAGGTCGTCGAGGACACCATCGTCGAACTGGTGCTGGACCTGTCCGACCGGCACGACGTGCACGCCGTCGGCATCGGCGCGGCCGGCTGGGTCGACGCCGACCGCAACCGGGTGCTCTTCGCCCCTCACCTGTCGTGGCGCAACGAACCCCTGCGCGACCGCGTCGCCGACCGGCTCGCCGTCCCCGTGCTCGTCGACAACGACGCCAACACCGCCGCCTGGGCGGAGTGGCGGTTCGGCGCGGGCCGCGGCGAGGACCACCTCGTCATGATCACCCTGGGCACCGGCATCGGCGGCGCGATCCTGGAGGACGGCCAGGTCAAGCGGGGCAAGTTCGGGGTGGCCGGCGAGTTCGGCCATATGCAGGTGGTGCCCGGCGGCCACCGCTGCCCGTGCGGCAACCGCGGCTGCTGGGAGCAGTACAGCTCCGGGAACGCGCTGGTCCGCGAGGCCCGGGAGCTGGCCGCCGCCGACTCCCCGGTGGCCTACGGGATCATCGAGCACGTCAAGGGGCAGATCGGCGACATCACCGGCCCCATGATCACCGAGCTGGCCCGGGACGGGGACGCGATGTGCGTCGAACTGCTCCAGGACATCGGCCAGTGGCTCGGCGTCGGCATCGCCAACCTGGCCGCCGCGCTCGACCCGTCCTGCTTCGTCGTCGGCGGCGGTGTCTCGGCCGCCGACGACCTGCTGATCGGGCCCGCGCGGGACGCCTTTAAACGCCATCTGACCGGCCGCGGCTACCGCCCCGAGGCCCGCATCGTCCGCGCCCAGCTCGGCCCCGAGGCCGGCATGGTCGGCGCCGCCGACCTCGCCCGGCTGGTCGCCCGCCGCTTCCGCCGCGCCAAGCGCCGCCGCGTGGAGCGGTACGAGCGCTACGAGCGGTACGCACAGGCCCGCCGCGCCGAGGGGGCGCCGTGACGACGGGCACCCTGCCGCACCAGGCCGGCCCGCCGGACGAGCGGCGGCGCCCGGTCGAGGACCGCCGCCACATGATCCGCCGCCGTGCGCTGACCCTGCTGATCATCGTGCTGCTCATCGGCATCCCGGCCGGCTACCTGGTGATCTCCGCCAACCAGAGCCGCGACAGCGGCAAGGACAAGGAGGAGAAGTACTCCGCGACCGGCCTCACCCAGGGGTGGCCGTCGAAGGTGCAGCGCCGCCTCTACCAGGTGCCGGTGCCGAACCCGGCGGACCAGGTCGCCTGGTACGAGACCAACAACTGGAAGACCAGCCGGCTCTACGTCCAGTTCCGCACCACGCACGACGGCCTGGACGCCTTCCTGACGGACCTGGGCCTCGACCGGCACGACCTGACCAAGGACGACCTGCCCATCGGCGCCCGCGACCGCGAGGTCACCGGCTGGAGGTTCGCCGGGCCCGGCGCCCGCTCCGGCCCGAACTACGGAGCCGTGCGCGAGCAGAAGAACCCCAGGCCGACGCAGAACGTGGTCGTGAACTTCGGCGATCCGGCCTACCCGATGGTGTACGTCGTCTCCCGCACGGTTCCCTGACCGGACCGGCCCCGCACGGCCGCCGGAACCGATTGTCAGACCCGGCCCGTAGAGTCGGAGACGACTGATCGGACCAGCGGGCGGGAGGTGACCGGACGTATGCGCGACACGGCGACGGCCGAGCACACGGCCCCGCGCGTCCCCGCGGCCCTCGCGGCCGTCTTCCTCCCCGCCCCCCTCCCGCGCGACGGCCGGGTCGCCTTCTGGGACCCCGACGGCGGCGCCCCGGCGGAGCTGCCCGCGGCCGAGCCCACCGAGCTGACCGTCGTGCGCCGCCACGGCTCCGGAGCCCGCCGCAGGCCGGCCCCCGCGTTCAGCATGCCCCTCGACCGGGCCCTGCCGCTGCTCGTGCGGGCCCGGCACGACCCCGCCGCACACCCCGCCACCGCCTGCTGGGGAGCGGCCGCCCTGCACGCCCTGCGGCTCGCCGCCCGCGGCCGTCTCCTGCCCGGCCTGACGCCCACCGGCCACGACGCCTGGCGGGCCGGCCCCCTCGACCCCGACGACCTCGCCCACCTGCGCGCCATCGCCGCCGCCCTGCCACCCGAGGGCCACGCGGTGCCACTGCCCGGCGGCGGCCCGCTCCGGCTCCCCGAGCCGGAAGCCCTGATGCGCTCCTTCCTGGACGCCGTCGCGGACACCCTGCCCCGCACCCCCGCCGCACCCCACGCCTGCGGACGCCCCTTCGCCGACCGCCGCCCGCAGCGACTGCCCAACGCCCACGAGTGGGCCGCCGAGGTCGCCGCCGGCATGGACGCGGGCGTGCGCGTCTCCCTGCGCCTCGACCTCGCGGCCTACGACCTGTTCGACACCGGCCAGGAGAGCGCGGACGGCGAACGGCTGCGCCGCGCGGGCGCCGCGATCGTCCAGGTGCACAGCCTCGCCGACCCCACCCTCGTCGCCGACGCCGCAGCCCTGTGGGCGGGTGAGGCGGACGCCGAGTTCGGACCCCGCGCCCGCGTGGACGCCGCCCTCGCCGTCCGCCGCGCGGCCCGCGTCTGGCCCCCGCTGGACCGGCTCGCCGAACAGGACGTGCCCGACGTCCTCGCGCTGTCCGAGGAAGAGCTGGGCGACCTGCTGGGCGTCGCCGCCACCCGGCTCGCCGCCGCCGGGGTCGCCGTCCACTGGCCGCGCGACCTCGCCCGCGACCTCACCGCCACCGCCGTGGTCCGCCCCGCCCCGGGCTCCGCCACCGACGGCACGGGATTCTTCGAGAGCGAGGAGCTGCTCCAGTTCCGCTGGCAGCTCGCGCTCGGCGGCGACCCGCTCGGCGAGGCCGAGATGGACACCCTCGCCGAAGCCCACCGGCCCGTCGTGCGGCTGCGCGACCAGTGGGTCCTCGTCGACCCCGCCCTCGTCCGCAAGGCCCGCAAGCGGGAACTCGGCCTGCTCGACCCGGTCGACGCCCTCTCCGTCGCGCTCACCGGCAGCGCCGAGGTCGACGGCGAGACCGTCGAGGCCGTGCCGGCCGGGGCGCTCGCCGCCCTGCGCGACCGCCTCACCGCCGGGATCCGCCCCGCCGAACCCCCCGCCGGACTGCGCGCCACCCTCCGCGACTACCAGCTGCGCGGCCTCGCCTGGCTCGACCTGATGACCTCCCTCGGCCTCGGCGGCTGCCTCGCCGACGACATGGGCCTCGGCAAGACCGTCACCGTCATCGCCCTCCACCTGAAACGCGCCCGCCCCGAACCGACCCTCGTGGTCTGCCCCGCCTCCCTCCTCGGCAACTGGCAGCGGGAGATCGAACGGTTCGCCCCCGGCGTCCCCGTCCGCCGCTACCACGGCACCGGCCGCACCCTCGACGACCTCGACGGCGGATTCGTCCTCACCACGTACGGCACCATGCGCTCGGCCGCCCCGGTCCTCGCCGGACAGCGGTGGGGCATGGTCGTCGCCGACGAGGCCCAGCACGTCAAGAACCCGTACTCGGCCACCGCCAAGGCCCTGCGCACCATCCCCACCCCCGCGCGCGTGGCCCTGACGGGCACCCCCGTCGAGAACAACCTCTCCGAACTGTGGGCGCTGCTCGACTGGACGACACCCGGACTGCTCGGCCCGCTGAAGTCCTTCCGCGCCCGGCACGCCCGCGCGGTGGAGAACGGCGAGGACGACGAGGCGGTGACCCGGCTCGCCCGGCTGGTGCGCCCCTTCCTGCTGCGCCGCAAGAAGTCCGACCCCGGCATCGTCCCCGAGCTGCCGCCCAAGACGGAGACCGACCACCCCGTCCCCCTCACCCGCGAACAGGCCGCGCTCTACGAGGCGGTGGTGCGCGAATCGCTGCTCGCCATCGAGACGGCCGAGGGCATGGCGCGCCGGGGCCTGGTCCTGAAGCTGCTGACCTCCCTCAAGCAGATCTGCGACCACCCCGCGCTCTACCTCAAGGAAGACCCCGCTCAGCACGGCGCCGACCGGATCGCGGCCCGCTCCGGCAAGCTCGCCCTGCTGGACGAGCTGCTGGACACCCTCCTCGCCGAGGACGGCTCGGCCCTGGTCTTCACCCAGTACGTGGGGATGGCCCGTCTCATCAGCGCCCACCTCGCCGCCCGCGCGGTCCCCGTCGACCTGCTGCACGGCGGGACACCGGTGGCCGAGCGCGAGCGGATGGTCGACCGCTTCCAGAGCGGGGCCACCCCCGTCCTCGTCCTCTCCCTCAAGGCGGCCGGCACCGGCCTGAACCTGACCCGCGCGGGCCACGTCGTCCACTTCGACCGCTGGTGGAACCCGGCCGTCGAGGAGCAGGCCACCGACCGCGCGTACCGCATCGGGCAGACCCAGCCCGTGCAGGTCCACCGCCTGGTCACCGAGGGCACGGTGGAGGACCGCATCGCCGAGATGCTCGCCGCCAAGCGGGCCCTGGCCGACGCCGTCCTCGGCTCCGGTGAGGCGGCGCTCACCGAACTGACCGACCGTGAACTGTCCGAGCTGGTCTCGCTCAGGAGGACGCCGTGAGCGGAGTACGACCGGGACGGAGCACCGGGGACACGGACGCCGAAAGGGCGGTCCCGCACGAGGCGGGCCGGCCGCAGAGCGGGGCCGAGGGGGAACACGCCGAGCAGGCACCGACCGCCGGTCCGGCGGCTGCGGCTCGCCGGGCGCTGCGTGCGGCGCGTGCGGGGCGCGCAGCGGCGGACGGGGAAACGCCGCCGGACGCGGTCACGGACGACGGGACACCACCCCCGCGGCCCCGTCGCTCCGGGACGGCGCAGGGCGCGCCGGCCGCGGCGCTCGGCGAGTCCGGTGACACGGATGACGGCGCACGGGCCCCCGAGAGCCGGACCGGCCGCCGGAACGGGGAAGACCGGGAGGACCAGGGGGGCCGGGAGCACGCGGAGAGCGGCGGGGGCGGCGGGGACACCGAGCCGCGGACAGAGCAGGAGCGGCAAGAGCTGCCGGAGCCGCGGGCGAGGCAGGAGGGGCGCGGGCACCGGCCCGGCGATGCCGCCCGCGCGGCACTCCGCCGGGCGGTCGCGGCCCGTCGGGGAGCGGAGCGGGGCACCCCCGAGGAGGCGGGGGAGAGGGTCCCCGAGGAGGCTCCGGAGACCGACGCGTCGCAGGGCCCGGACGCCGGTCCGGCCCCGGTCCCGTCCTCCCCGGGCGAGGGCCCCGCGACCACCCCCGCGCGCTCGGACCGGGCGGGGGACACCCGCCCCGCCGACGTGGCCCGCGACGCGCTGCGCGCCGCCCGCAGGGAGCGGGAGCGCGACCGCGCGGCCGGGGCACGCGAAGGCGGCAGGACCGCGCGCACCGCGCCGGGACGCCCGGCCCGCCCGGTGCCGTCCCGGGCCGCCGCGGCGAGCCGGGAGATGGCCGCGTTCCTGGCGAACGCCTTCCGCATGCCGGCCGACACGGACGGCCCGGCCGAGCCCTGGCCCGCCGACGGAACGTCCCCGCTCGACGGCACGCTCGCCGGACCGCCCCGGTCCGGCGGACCCTCCGGCTCCGACGGGACATCCGAACCCGGCGGGGCAACCGGCTCCGACGGGCCTTCCGGACCCGGCGGGGCAACCGGTTCCGGCGGGACATCCGAACCCGGCGGGGCGACCGCACCCGGCCAGGACCGCCGCCCCGACGCGGGTCACCGCCCGGGCGGCCCGCCCCGTTCCGCACCCTCGAAACCCGAGCCCGACGCCGCGCACGCACCGTCGGACACCGCCGCCCGTCCCGCCGCCGTGCCCGCCCGCAGCCCCGGTTCCATGGCCTCGCCCCACCGCGACGGTGACCTGCGCCGCACGTTCCCCGCCCTCCCGCCCCGGCCGGCGGCACGGGACGGGAGGTTCGCGCAGACCTGGTGGGGCAACGCCTGGATCACCGCGCTGGAGGAGGGCGCGCTGGACGCCAAGCGGCTGGCGCGCGGGCGTGGATACGCCGAGCAGGGGCTGGTGGACGCCATCACGGTGACGCCGGGCCTGGTGCTGGCGTACGTCAAGGGCAGCCGTCCCAGGCCGTACCGCGTCCAGGTCCGGCTGCGCACACTGGAGGACGCCGACTGGGAGCGGTTCCTGCACGCCGCGGCGGACCGGCCGGGGCACATCGCCGCGCTGCTGGACAAGGAGATGCCGCACGCCCTGGCGGAGGGCGACGTGCCACTGCTGCCCGGCCCAGGCGACCTGGTACCCACCTGCAGCTGCCCCGATCGCGGCCACCCCTGCAAGCACGCCGCCGCCCTCTGCTACCAGACGGCCCGGCTGCTCGACGCCGACCCCTTCGTGCTGCTCCTGCTGCGCGGGCGCGGGGAGCGCGAACTCCTCGACGCCCTGTCCCGGCTGAGCGCCACGCGCGCCGCCCGCGCCGCCCAGGAACGGGACCCGGCGCCGCTGCCGGGCGTACGCGCCACCGACGCCCTCGCCCCGCGCGCCCTCCCGCCGCTCCCTGCTCCGTCACGGACCCCGGCCCACCCCGAGCAGCCTCCGGCGTACCCGGCGGCACCCGGCGGGCCCGACCCGCTCGCGCTGGACCAGCTCGCCACCGACGCCGCCGCCCGCGCCCACGCCCTGCTCGCCACCGGGCGCGACCCGGTCGCCGGGCTCACCCTGTGGCAGGACGCGGTACGGCTCGCCGCGGCCCGGCCGGGCGCGGGGCTCACCGCCGCCACCCGCGGTCTGTACGCCTCGCTGGCGTCCGCCGCGGGCCGCACGCCCGGCGAGCTGGCGCGCGCGGTGGCCGCCTGGCGGCAGGGCGGCCTCGACGGGCTGGCCGCGCTGGAGGAGCCCTGGGACCCGCCGGCCGGCCGCTTCGACCGCGCCCGCCCCCTCCTGCGGGCCGCCGACTTCCCCCCGTTCCGGCCCTGGCGCAACCGCCTGACCCACCCACGCGGCAACCTCCAGCTCCGCCTGGGCCGCGACGGTCTCTGGTACGCCTACGAGTCCGAGCCGGGCGCGGACGACTGGTGGCCGCGCGGCACCCCGGACCCCGACCCGGTGGGCGCCCTGACCGGCCTCGGTGCCCCCACCGAACCCTGACCCGGCCGAACCCTGACCCGGCCGAACCCTGACCCGGCCGAACCCCTGACCCGGGCCGCGGCCGCCCCGCCACGTCAGGCACGGACGGCGCGCGCGGATGTCCCGCGAGTGCACCGGACACGTGCCCGCAGTGCACCGGACCCGCCGGGCGCTGCAGGATCACCGCCGGTTGACCAGCATCCTGGCGGCCTCTCAGCACCCGCTCGCCGCGGGCGCCTTCGACGAGAGGGCGATCGACCCGGAGGCGGAACGCTTCGGCGCCGAGCGCGCCGGCGCCACGATCGTCGGACTGGAGGGGGCCTCCCACGCCGTCGCCGTGTCCCGGCCGAGGGAGGTCGCGGACCTCATCCGCGACGCGGTGCGCGCGACGAGCCGACGCCACCGCGCGACGGGCACGGCGCCGGCCGGGAGCGGCCCCGCGTTCGTGCGGGAACGCGTGGGGCGAGCGGGGTACGTTTCGCTGTGAGGTACAGGCGGTCCGTCCGCCGTCACGCGGAAGGAAGCGATCCTGAACACCCAGCTCGCGGAGGCGCTGTCCGCGGCCCTGCTCGTCCTGGTCCTGGCCGCCGCGGTCGTCCGTCCCTTCGGCCTGCCGGAGGCGGTGGTGGCCGTGCCCGCGGCAGTTCTGGTGATCGCCACCGGGGCGATCTCGCCGGACGTCGCCCTGGAGGAGGTCGAGCGGCTCGCACCCGTGACCGCCTTCCTGGCGGCCGTGCTCGTCCTGGCCCAGCTCTGTGACGACGAGGGCCTGTTCCGCGCGTGCGGGGCGTGGATGGCGCGCACCGCGGCCGCCCGGCCGCGCCGTCTGCTGGCCCAGGTGTTCGTGGCCGCGTCGGCGATCACGGCGGTGCTCAGCCTGGACGCCACGGTGGTCCTGCTGACGCCGGTGGTGTTCGCCACCGCCGCCCGGCTGGGCGCCCGCGCCAAACCGCACGTGTACGCCTGCACCCACCTGTCGAACACGGCGTCCCTGCTGCTGCCCGTGTCGAACCTGACCAACCTGCTGGCGTTCACCGCGAGCGGGCTGAGCTTCACCCGGTTCGCCGCGCTCATGGCACTGCCCTGGCTCGCCGCGATCGCCGTCGAGTACCTGGTCTTCCGCCGTTTCTTCGCCTCCGACCTGGACGCCGGGGCCCAGCCGGGCGCGGTGGGCGAGCCGCCGCCGCTGCCGGTGTTCGCCCTGGTCACCGTCGGGTGCACGCTGGCCGGGTTCGTGCTGGCCTCGGCGGTCGGCGTCGACCCGGCCTGGGCGGCGCTGGCGGGCGCGCTGACCCTGGCCTGCAGGGCCCTGCTCCGGCGGCGCACCACTGCCCGGGCGCTGGCGAGCGCCGCCTCTCTGCCCTTCCTCGCCTTCGTGCTCGCGCTCGGGATCGTGGTCCGGGGGGTCGTGGACAACGGGCTCGACGAGGTCCTGGGACACCTGATCCCCGCGGGCACCGGGCTGCCCGAACTGTTCGCCGTCGCCGCGCTGGCCGCCGTGCTCGCGAACGTGATCAACAACCTGCCCGCCGTGCTGGTGCTGCTGCCGCTGACCGCCGCGTCGGGGCCCGGTGCCGTGCTCGCCGTGCTGCTCGGGGTGAACATCGGACCCAACCTCACCTACGCCGGCTCGCTGGCCACCCTGCTGTGGCGGCGTGTCGTCCACGCCCACGACGGCGAGGTGGAGCTGAAGGAGTTCACCCGGCTCGGCGTGTACGCGGTACCGGCGAGCCTGGCGGCCGCCGTGCCGGCACTGTGGGTCTCGCTGGCCGTGATCGGAGGAGGCTGACCTCATGGCCGTGGCCGTCTGGATCGCCGAGGGCACCTGGCCCGCCTGTGTGGACGCCGCCCGCGCCCACGTCCCGGCGGACGCCGATGTCGTCCTGCTGCACGTCACCCCGGCCGGTGTCCCCGGTGCGGCCCACGGCGCCTTCGCCGGGCTGCTCGGCCGCGGGCATCCCGAGCGCGACCCGGGGACGCGGCTGGAACGGCTCGCCGCCGCTTCCGCGGGGGACCTGCTCCAGGCCGCCGCCGACCGCCTGGGCCGGCCCTGTACGCGCGTCGAGCGCACCGGGCGGGTCGAGCGGGAGGTCGTCGCCGCGGCCGAGGACTGCGAGCTGCTGATCCTGGCGCGGGACGGCGACCGCACCCACCCCGGCCCGCACAGCCTCGGACCGGCCGGCCGTTTCGTCGTCGACCACGCCCCCTGCCCGGTGCTGCTGGTATGGCCCGGGCCGCCGCCCGGCCCGTCCGCCGCGCCGCCGGTGCCGCCACCCTCCTGACGGTGACGGCGGTGACGCGCGCGCCCCGCCGGTGCCGAGCGCACCGGCGGGGCGCGTGGCCGCTCGCCGCCGTTCGGTCAGCAGGTGGAGTTGGTCTGCGTGAGCAGGCCCATGCGCCAGGGCAGGCGGAGGTAGTCGCCGCCGGCACTGGGGTCCATGCCCTGGTAGACGTACTGCATCCGGCACGGGTTGATGGTGAGGGTCTGGTCGTTGCTCGCGCGGACCAGCTCGCCGTGGCTGATGTCCTGGGTCCAGGCGCCGCCGGGGAAGGAGACGTTGGCGCGGCCCGCGAAGGGCTCGTTCTCCGTGGCGGCGAGGGGGGTCCAGGTTCCGGTGAGGCTGGTGGAGGTGTAGGAGCGGAAGTAGCGCCGGCCGGTGGAGCCGATGGCCTCCTGGAGGAGCAGGTACTGGTTGCTGCCCGCCACCTTGTACACGTTGGACGCCTCGAACAGGTTGAACTTGGTGTCCGACAGCACGATCCGCGTGTTGCCGAAGCCGTTCGGGAAGTTGGCCAGGCTGGTCTGGGCGCGGTAGATGTGGCCGTTGTCGTCGCTGAAGAACAGGTGGCAGTCGGCCGTGTCGCAGATGACCCAGAAGTCGATCCAGGTGCCGTCGCCCTTGTTCTGGGTGACGATGGGCGGCTCCTGGGAGATGAAGGTGCGCGGCGCGGACCAGGAGTTCGGATCGGCGGGGTTGGTGCTGGTGGAGTAGGTGGGCGGACCGGTCTGGTAGACCATGTACCACAGGTTCTGCGGGGCGAAGTAGAACACCTGCGGGGCGGCCCGGTATCCGCGGCCGATGGCCGAGGCGGTGTCGAGGTAGGTGTGCGGCGCGGAGGCGGCCTGCGACCAGTCGGCGAAGTTGAACTGGACCAGACCCCAGCCGGCGGGGCTGGCGGTGGTCGCGTACGTCAGCCACTGGTTGTTGTGCCGTACGACGGAGAAGTCCTTGATGGCGAGCGCCTGCGGGTGCTGCGCGTCCGGTTTCGGGCCGGCCAGGACACCGCTGGAGGACCAGCGGAACGTGGACGGCAGCGATCCCCCGCCGCTCCCGGAGCCGACGCGGACCAGTTGCCACTGCTGGTTGGTGCCGCCCCAGTCGGCGTACTGCACGACCTTGGCGCCGTCCGCGGTGGAGCCGCCCTGCACCTCGACGGCCTTGCCGCTGTTGCGGTTGATCAGCCGGACGTGTCCGTCCGGCGAATCGGCCAGCCGGAACTGCTGGTTGGTGCCGTTCAGGTCACTCCACTGCACGATGCTGCCGCCGTCGGCGGTGGAGTAGTTGTACACGTCGAGGACTTTGCCGGAGTGCTGGGCCCGCAGACGGTAGTAGCCGCCGCCCGCGTCCACGAACTGGAACCGCTGGTTGGCGCTGTCGCTGCGGGTCCACTGCTGGACGGACGCGCCGTTGGCGGTGTCCGCGCCGGACACGTCGAGCGCCTTCCCGCTGCCCCGGTTGACCAGCACGTACCAGGCGTTGGGGTCCACGGTGGCCGCGCGCGCCGTCCCGGCGGCGCCGAGCGCGGACAGGAGGGCCGCGAGCAAGGCGGTCACCGCGGTCAGCACCGCTGTTCGTCTGCCGCGTCCCGGCCGTCGCGGTGGATGGGGGGTGCGCATGCCTGTCATGGGCGAACTCTCCTCGTCGGAGTGGGGATGGACGGTTGTGCGGCCGGTGGCTCGGCTCAGGGCGTGGACAGCTCGAACCGTGTGACGCGGACCGAGCCGCCGAGGGCCTGCGTGGCGTGGTTGAAGAGGGCGAACCGGTAGCCCATGAAGAAGCGCCAGTCGTTGCCCATGGAGAAGGCGGGACCGAGGCGGGTGAACGTGACGCCGTCGGTGCTGTACGAGAAGGTTCCGGGGCGGGGCGCTCCGGGGCGGATGTCCGCGCTCGCGCGCAGCCAGATCCGGCCGCCCGGGACGGGGGCGCCCGCGAGCTCCGTGCCGGTGTGGGTGGTGTTCCAGTTGGTGTCCATGGCCGCCCCGCTGACCATCACCACCCGCGTCACGCCGCCGTCGCGCTTCAGGCCGATCCAGGCGGAGGAGTCCCGCAGCAGTGCGAGTCCCGCCCGGTCACCGTCCCGCATCGCCGAGTGGTCGAGCTGGGCCGTGGCGGTGGAGGTGGGGCCCTGGATGCGGTGCGTGAGGGTGTTGCGGGCCCAGTAGAGGTCGTGGGTGACGGTCGCCGTCCGCAGGGTCAGGCCGTCGCCGGCCGACCACTTGGCGGGGTCCGGGTTGTGGTTCCACTCCCATCCCGGCTTGAGGGCCGTGCTGTCGAAGGTGTCGACGCCGGTCATCGGGGTGACCTGGCGGGGCGGCGGGGGCACGGCCGGGCGGGGATACGAGGCGCCCCACGCGCCGTTCACCAGTTGCACGACGGGCCAGCCGTCCGCGGTCCAGGTGACCGGGGCCAGGGCGGGCACGCGGCCGCCCGGGTAGGCGTCGACGAAGGCCAGGTAGTACCAGGCACCGCTCTGCGTCCGCACCAGCCCGCCCTGGTGGGGGACGCCGCCGCCGGGGATCGGTCCCCGCAGGTCGAGCAGGACCTGCCGCATCGTGTACGGGCCGAAGGGGCCGGCGGAGGACTTCAGGATGTACTGGCCGTTCGCGGGGCGGGTCAGGAAGATGTAGTACTGCCCGCCGATCTTGTAGAAGCGGGCGCCCTCGAGGGTGCCCACGCTCGACGGCGTCCTGAAGACCTCCTGCGTACGGACCTGGCTGCGGCCGTCGGGGGAGAGCTGGGCCACGCTGATGGTGGTGTTCCCGTACGCCACGTACAGGGTGTCGTCGGTGTCGACGAGGAGCCCGGCGTCGTAGTAGGGGGTGCCGATCGTCGTCAGCCTGCTCCACGGCCCCTCGGCCGCGGTGGCGGTGTAGATGTACGTCCGGGCGAAGTCGATCTGGCCGAGCCAGTAGAAGGTCCGGTTGCTCGGCCGGTAGGCCAGGGACGACGCCCAGATGCCTCTGACATAGCCTCGGGCGCCGTTCAGGTCGTACTTGGCGCCGAAGTCGAGCACGGGCACCGAGTGGCCGGCGATCTCCCAGTTCACCAGGTCGTACGAGCGCAGGACGGGTGCGCCGGGCGAGTAGTGCATGGTCGAGGCCGAGGCGTAGTAGGTGTCGCCGACGCGGATGACGTCGATGTCCGCGAAGTCCTGCCAGATCACCGGGTTCGTGTAGTCGGCGGCGGCCGCGAGGGCGGGGCCGCGGGGGAGCACGGCGCCGACGGCCAGGCCGGTGGCGGCCGCGAGGGTGCGACGGCGAGTGAGGGGTTGAGGCGACCATGACATATCCATGCGGGCTCTTCTCGGCTTCGTCGAGCGGGGAGTCGGCTCCATTGCGTTTCGAGACGGGGGTCGAAGCCGGGTTTGTTCGAAATATCAAACGCGGATCGACCCATCGAGCACCCTGGATGATAGGAGGTCGACACGCCCCGTCAACCCTTCTCTCGGGGTTCGGCACGCTTTCCGAAACATTCGGAGGATCGGGCTGGCGATTCGCC
The DNA here is from genome assembly GCF_000761215.1 of Streptomyces glaucescens. Lineage (GTDB taxonomy): Bacteria > Actinomycetota > Actinomycetes > Streptomycetales > Streptomycetaceae > Streptomyces > Streptomyces glaucescens_B. The sequence goes on from NZ_CP009438.1 coordinate 6,148,088, forward strand.
CCTGTCGGGCCCGGTTCATCCCCGACGGTTCGTCTCTGGTGCCCCACTCGTTGCGCTCAACTGGATCCGGTGCGTGCTGTTGACATGCTCGCGCACATCTCTAGGATCCGTGAGGCCGCCCAACTTTCCGAATGCTGCTCGAAATTTCGAACCCGGCTTCACTCCCTCCGCGTACCGAAGGAGACCTCGGTGCCCAGACGACCCGGCGGACGACTGCTCCGCCTCCTCACGGACGCCGTACTGACGGCGACCGCGGCCGCGACGGCCGGCGCCCAGTCCACCGCCTCGGCCGCACCGGGCAGTCCGGCGCTCACCCCACCCCTGGGGTGGAACAGCTGGAACAGCTTCGGGTGCGGGATCACCGAGACCCAGGTCCGCCAGGCCGCCGACGCGATGGTGTCCACGGGCATGCGGGACGCCGGCTACCGGTACGTCGTGGTCGACGACTGCTGGTTCGACCCGCAACGCGACGCCCGGGGCGAACTCCGGGCCAACCCGGCCAAGTTCCCCAGCGGAATGAAGGCGCTCGGGGACTACATCCACAGCAAGGGCCTGAAGTTCGGCATCTACCAGGCACCCGGCGAGCGCACCTGCGCGCAGGCCGTGGGGAGTTACCCGGGAGCCACGGGCAGCAAGGGCCACGAGGCCCAGGACGCCGCGACGTTCGCCTCGTGGGGCGTCGACTACCTCAAGTACGACTGGTGCTCCCCGAGCGGCACCCGCGACGAGCAGGTCGCGCGGTTCACGCTCATGCGCGACGCCCTGCGCGCCACCGGACGGCCGATCGTGTACAGCATCAACCCCAACAGCCTGCACGCCCCCACCGGAGCCACGTACGACTGGGGCCAGGTCGCCGACCTGTGGCGGACCACCGAGGACCTGCTCGACATCTGGCAGAACGGCAACACCAACAGCTACCCCATGGGCGTCGGCAACGTCCTGGACGTCACCGCGCCGCTGGCCGCGCAGTCGGGACCGGGACACTGGAACGACCCCGACATGCTGGTCGTCGGCCGTCCCGGCCTGACGCAGACCGAGTCCCGCTCCCACTTCGCCCTGTGGGCGCTGATGGGTGCCCCGCTCATGGCCGGCAACGACATCCGCACCATGTCCGCCGACGTGAGCGCCACCCTGCGCAACCCGCGACTGCTCGCCGTGAACCAGGATCCGCTGGGCGCGGGCGGGCGCAGGGTGCGCGACGACGGCGACACCGAGGTGTTCGCCAAACCGCTGGCGGACGGCTCGGTCGCGGTGGGCCTGTTCAACCGGGGAGCCGGCACCGCCACGGTCACCACGACGGCCGCCCAGGCCGGGCTCTCCGGCGGGCCGTTCACCCTCACCGACCTGTGGACCGGCGCCGCGTCGAGCACCTCAGGGCAGATCTCGGCGAGCGTCCCCGCGCACGGCGTCGCCGCCTTCCGGGTGACCGGCGGCAGCCCGCTGGCCGCCACCACGTCACGCCTGCGGGGCAGCGCGTCCGGCCGCTGCGCGGACGTGGACAACGCCTCCACCGCCGCGGGCGCCACCGTGCTGATCTGGGACTGCCACACGGCCGCCAACCAGCTGTGGACCACATGGGCCGGCGGTGAGATCCGCGTCTTCGGCGACAAGTGCCTGGACGCCCGGAACCGGGGCACCACCAACGGCACCCGCGTCATCACCTGGCCCTGCAACGGCCAGGACAACCAGAAGTGGACCCTCGGCACCGACGGGTCCCTCCGCAACGCGCACGCCGGGCTGTGCCTCGACACCGACGGCGCCGCCACCGGCAACGGGACCCCGCTGGTCCTGTGGACCTGCAACGGCCAGGCCGGCCAGAAGTGGTCCCGCGCGTGAGCGGCCGCGGCCCGACGAGCACCGCCCTCGACGCACCACCCCCGGGCGTGGCGCGTCACCGCCCCCGGCACGTCACCCGGCGGCCGGCCGGTGCCGCCCGCCCCGGTCGAGAGCGCCCCGGTTCCCCGACCACGACGCCCGGTGATCCGGTCCTACCCGGATCCCGGCCCGCCTCGTCCGCCTCCCGAGCGGGAGCGGACGACGCAGGACACCGCGCGACAGTCCTTCCGTGATGTCTACCCAGGAGGCACAGCCATGGGCTCGCATGCCATTCCCCCACCCGCCCGCCGCACGCTCCGCGGCCTGCTGACCGGGCTGGCCGTCGGCGTCCTCGCCGCGGCCGGTGCGCTGGCCGCGCCGCCGAGCGCCCACGCCGCCGAGAGCACGCTCGGCGCCGCGGCGGCGCAGAGCGGCCGCTACTTCGGCACCGCCATCGCCTCGGGCAAACTGGGCGACCCGGCGTACACGTCGATCGCGGCCCGTGAGTTCAACTCGGTGACGGCCGAGAACGAGATGAAGATCGACGCCACCGAACCCCAGCGCGGCCAGTTCAACTTCACCGCCGGTGACCGCGTCTACAACTGGGCGGTGCAGAACGGCAAGCAGGTGCGCGGCCACACCCTCGCCTGGCACTCCCAGCAGCCCGGCTGGATGCAGAGCCTCAGCGGCAGCTCGCTGCGCCAGGCGATGATCGACCACATCAACGGCGTGATGAGCCACTACAAGGGCAAGATCGCCCAGTGGGACGTGGTGAACGAGGCCTTCGCCGACGGCAGCTCGGGAGCCCGGCGCGACTCCAACCTCCAGCGCACCGGCAACGACTGGATCGAGGTCGCCTTCCGCACCGCGCGCGCCGCCGACCCGGCCGCCAAGCTCTGCTACAACGACTACAACATCGAGAACTGGACCTGGGCCAAGACACAGGCCGTGTACGCCATGGTCCGCGACTTCAAGCAGCGCGGCGTGCCGATCGACTGCGTCGGCTTCCAGGCGCACTTCAACAGCGGCAGCCCGTACCACAGCAACTTCCGCACGACCCTGCAGAGTTTCGCCGCCCTCGGCGTCGACGTGGCCGTCACCGAACTCGACATCCAGGGCGCCTCGGCCACCACCTACGCCAACGTGACCAACGACTGCCTGGCCGTCCCGCGCTGTCTCGGCATCACCGTCTGGGGAGTGCGCGACACCGACTCCTGGCGATCGGGTGACACGCCGCTGCTGTTCAACGGCGACGGCAGCAAGAAGCCGGCCTACACCGCTGTCCTCAACGCACTCAACGGCGGCTCCACCACGCCCCCCGCGGAATCCGGGCAGATCAAGGGCGTCGGTTCGGGCCGCTGCCTGGACGTGCCCGGCTCCGCCACCGCCGACGGCACCCAGCTCCAGCTGTGGGACTGCAACAACGGCACCAACCAGCAGTGGACGTACACCGCCGCCGGTGAGCTCAGGGTCTACGGCAACAAGTGCCTGGACGCCGCCGGCACCGGCAACGGTGCCAAGGTGCAGATCTACAGCTGCTGGGGCGGCGACAACCAGAAGTGGCGGCTGGCCTCCGACGGCTCCATCGTCGGCGTCCAGTCGGGCCTGTGCCTGGACGCCGCCGCGGGCGGCACCGCCAACGGCACCCTGATCCAGCTCTACTCCTGCTGGAACGGCGCCAACCAACGCTGGACCCGCACCTGACGGCGCCTGCCACGACCGAAGGAGTGAAGCGTTGAAGACCTACCGTGCGGCCTCCCACGCCCCTCCACCAGGACACCGCTGGTGGTCCCGGTTCACCGCCGCGGTGGCAGCGGTCCTCGTGACCGGCATGCTCGTCGCGGCGACGACCGGACCCGCCCGGGCGGTGACGGCGCCCGCCGAGGCGGCGGCGGTGGACACCGATGCCTGGTACGTCCTGGTCAACCGCAACAGCGGCAAGGCGCTGGACGTCTCCGGCATGTCCACCGCCGACGGCGCCCGGGTGAACCAGTGGACGCGCAACGACGGAAACCACCAGCAGTGGCAGTTCGTGGACTCCGGCGGCGGCTATTACCGGCTCAAGGCGCGGCACTCGGGCAAGGTCCTCGACGTGGCCGGCGCCTCGGCCGCCGACGGTGCCGCCGTCCAGCAGTGGGCCGACCACAACGGGGCCAACCAGCAGTTCCGCCTGGCCGACTCCGACGCGGGCTTCATCCGGCTGATCAACCGCAACAGCGGCAAGGCGGTGGAGGTGCAGGGCGCCTCCACCGCCGACGGCGGCAACGTCGTCCAGTACGCCGACTGGGGCGGCGCCAACCAGCAATGGCAGCTGGTCAAGCTGTCGTCCGGCGGCGGCGGATGCGGCAGCGCCCCGACGCTGACGAGCGGTACGCACACCATCCAGAGCGGTGGCCGCAGCCGCACCTTCATCCTCCGGGTCCCCGACAACTACGACAACGCCCACCCCTACCGGCTGATCCTCGCGTTCCACTGGCGGGGCGGAACCGCCGCCGACGTCGCCTCGGGCGGAACGAGCGGCAGCGCCTGGTCCTACTACGGCCAGCAGCAGCAGTCGGACAACACCGCCATCCTCGTCGCCCCGCAGGGCCTCGGCAACGGATGGGCCAACACGGGCGGCGAGGACGTCACCTTCGTCGACGACCTGCTCCGGCGCGTCGAGAGCGGCCTCTGCGTCAACACGGCGCAGCGCTTCGCCACGGGCTTCAGCTGGGGCGGCGGCATGAGCTACGCACTCGCGTGCTCCCGGGCGAACGTCTTCCGGGCCGTCGCGGTCATCTCCGGCGCCCAGATCAGCGGGTGCAGCGGCGGCACCCAGCCCGTCGCCTACTTCGGCATCCACGGCATCAGCGACTCGGTCCTCGGCATCGCGCAAGGACGGTCCCTGCGCGACAGGTTCGCCGCCAACAACGGCTGCGCCCCCCAGAGCCCGCGCGAACCCGCGCCGGGCAGCCGCACCCACATCACCACCGTCTACACGGGCTGCCGCGCCGGGTACCCGGTCCAGTGGGCCGCGTTCGACGGAGGCCACATACCCGGCCCCGTCGACGGCAGCTCCGGCGAAAGCGGCGTCGCCACGTGGACCAAGTCGGAGATCTGGAGGTTCTTCGCCCAGTTCCAGTGACCCACCCGCACCACGGCGTGGAGCCGGCACCACCCCGGCTCCACGCCGCCCGTACCACCACGAACCACCTGCCCGCGCCCCCGCCACAAGACCGTCCGCGATGCGTGAGAGGGTCGAGGGCGTGAGTGAGACACCGACGAACACCGCAGCCGACCCCGCCGCACGGCGGCACACTCCGGTGCGTCGCCACACCTCCCCGATCAGCGAGCCGGTCATGATACGGAGGGCCGTCGCGCGGGATGCCAAACGGCTCACGCGGCTCGTGCGTGGCTCAGGCGCCTACGAGGGCAAGTACGCAGCCGCAGTCGCGGGCTACCGCGTCGGTCCGGATTACATCGAGGCCCACCGCGTCTTCGTGGCCGTCGGCGCCGACAAGCAGGGAGACCGGGTCCTCGGGTTCTACTCGCTCGTCCTCGCTCCACCGGAGCTCGACCTGCTGTTCGTCGCCGACGAAGCGCAAGGACGAGGTATCGGACGGCTGCTCGTCGCGCACATGCAGTCCGAGGCCCGTGCCGCCGGGCTCGACCGTGTCAAGGTCGTGTCGCATCTTCCCGCCGAGGACTTCTACCACCGTGTCGGCGCGGTGCGGACCGGGACCGCGTTCGCGAACCCGCCCGCCGTGCCGTGGGACCGTCCCGAATTCGAGTTCCGCGTTCCTCCGGAATGACCCGGTGTGCCGGTCGGCAAGGCACCGGCTTCGCTGCGTGGTGGCCGCAACATCCAGGAGCGCTGCATGCTGCGCACCATGCACAAGGCCAAGATCTGACGTCTGGGAACGCAAAGGGTCGGCATCGGACCGGACGGCGTCCGGCTTGCTGACCTGCACCCGCAGCAGGGGCCTGCTGCCCCGCCCGGCGCCCCGCTCGTAAGGCTCGACGCGTGGCTCGGCAACTCGCCCGTGGCGTGGTGGGACGTTTGTTCCAGGCCGACCCGCTGCCGACACCCGTACACAGGGGCGACCGGTGTCAGCGGCGCGGGCTTATGCCGTGTGTTAGGCTCCCGCATTTGCGTGGTCGTCGCGGTGGGCGATGCTGCCTGTTCCGCTCGGCTTGCGCGTGGGCTGTTCAAACCTGCCGGGCCTTCCTCGGTACGTTCCCTTGAGGAAGGCTGATCATGAAGCATCCCCATGACTCCGGCATCGCGCACGGCAGTCCCGCCCGGCCCGAGGCGACGACCCCGGCGTCGCCCCCGGCCGTCACCTTCGCCGGTCTGGAACTGCCGACAGAGGTGCTGCGGACACTGAGCGAACTCGGGGTGCGCGAACCCTTTCCGATCCAGGCCGCCACACTGCCCGATGCCCTGGAGGGGCGCGACATCCTGGGACGCGGGCGCACCGGATCAGGCAAGACACTCGCCTTCGGCCTGCCGCTGCTCGCACGGACGGCCGGGCGGCGCGCGGAACCGAAGCAGCCCCTCGCTCTGATCCTGGTGCCCACCCGGGAGCTGGCCCAACAGGTCACCCAGGCGCTGGCGCCGTACGCCGAGGCACTGCGGCTTCGGATCGCCACGGTCGCCGGCGGAACGTCGATCGGCCGGCAGGTCGCCGCGCTGCGCCAGGGAACCGAGGTGGTCGTCGCCACCCCCGGACGCCTGCACGACCTGATCGAGCGCAACGCCTGCCGCCTGGGACGGGTGAGAATCACCGTGCTGGACGAGGCCGACCAGATGTGCGACTTGGGATTCCTGCCGCAGGTCGCCGACGTGCTCGACCAGGTGCACCCCGACGGTCAGCGGATGCTTTTCTCGGCCACTCTCGATCGCGACGTCGATCAACTGGTCAGCCGCTACCTCCACGACCCCGTCGTCCACTCGGTCGACCCGGCCGCGGGCACAGTCACGACGATGGAGCACCACGTTCTGGTCGTCCACGCCCCTGACCGCTACGCCGTCATCACGGAAATCGCCGCCCGCGACGGCCGCGTACTGCTGTTCCTCGACACCAAGCACGCCGTCGACCAGCTCACTCGGCATCTGCGGGCCAGCGGGGTGCACGCCGGGGCCCTGCACAGCGGCAAGTCCCAGCCACAGCGCACACGGACCCTGGCGCAGTTCAAGAGCAGCCAGATCACCGTTCTGGTGGCGACCGATGTCGCGGCCCGTGGCCTGCACATCGACGACCTCGACCTCGTGGTCAACGTCGACCCGCCCACCGACGCCAAGGACTATGTGCACCGGGCGGGCCGCACCGCCCGCGCCGGCGACTCCGGCAGCGTGGTCACGCTCGTGCTGGCGGGCCAGCGCCGCGAGACGAGCCGCATGATGGCCGGGGCCGGCATCGAGCCGACCGTCACCAAGGTGCGCTCGGGCGAGGCGGAGCTCAGCCGGATCACCGGCGCCAGGACTGCCTCCGGGATCCCGCTCGACGGCGAGCCCGCCGTCCCCCGACCCAAGAACACCAACGCTCCCTTCCGCGGCCTCGGCACCAGCAAGGGCACCTCCCGCGGCGCCGGCGGCAAGTCCCGAAAGGCGGGCGAGGCCCGCAAGCTCGCCGAGGCCCGCAGGGCCGCCCTCGTGCGTCGCAACGGCTGAGAGCCGTTGCCCTGGCAGCCTGGCCACGAGATCAACAACCGTCGGCCCGGCCCGAAGCCGCGTCCTGTGTGCCTCACCTACGAAGTCAACGCCTTCGGCCGCGACAGGGATACCCGCGGAGCCGGCTGCCCCCGAGACGTCCCCTCCGGAGCCGGACAGCGACGGCGAAGGCATGGCTGCAGCCCTCACGCTGGGCGCGCCCCCGAAGGTTTCCGGAAACCTTGCGCTCCGGCTGGGGCGAAATCTGTGCCCGCGAGCTGAGATTCCAAAGGCACAGGCAGACACATTCTCTGCCGCATTAAGTGAGGGTGGGATTCTTCACCGTACACAGGCCGCTTCGACGTGCTACTGTCGATCTCAGTTGCAGTTGTGGTTCCCAAAACTTCAAGTGCCCTCCGGATGGCGCCTGTGCCACTGGAAGCACTTTTGTTCTCCGGTCTTTTTCCCGGCGGGGTGATCATCGCGGCGACACGGGGTCCGTGCAGTGCGGATCCCGATGCACTGCCCCAAAGGAGAAATAACATGGCTTCCGGTACTGTCAAGTGGTTCAACGCGGAAAAGGGCTTCGGCTTCATCGAGCAGGACGGTGGCGGCGCTGATGTGTTCGCCCACTACTCGAACATTGCCGCCCAGGGCTTCCGTGAGCTGATCGAGGGCCAGAAGGTGACCTTCGACATCGCCCAGGGCCAGAAGGGCCCGACGGCCGAGAACATCGTTCTCGCCTGACGCTGACTGTCGCGTACTTGTAGCTGGGGCCCGCGTCCTTCGGGGTGCGGGCCCCAGCTACTCGTATTTCCGCAGTGGTTTCACCTGCGGACGACAACCAGGAAGCCCGTAGGCTCAGCGCACACGGAGCATCCTTCAGAAGTGTACGCACCCTTCATGGGTTCATGGCGGCAGACGCCGGAACATTGCGTCGGCTCCGCGCCACTCATTCCAGCGCCTGTGCCCGCACGGAATTGCCGTCGGTCAGATTCGCTGTCGCATTCCACCGGTCCATTCTTGCAATTCTTCGTGCTGCTGATCGCTGCGGGAATTCCTTGACATGTGCCGCATCGAGGAAGGTTCCGCATGAACCGCACACGCACGAACGACCGCTTCACCCGCACCCGTGACGGCAGTACCGACTCCGGCAGGGGCGGCAGTCGATTCGGTTCGTCGGCCAGGAGCCGCTCCGGTGGGCCGAGTCGTTCCGGTGGTTACGGCCGCCGGCCCGCCGCCGTCCAGGGGGAGTTCGCGCTGCCCAGGACGATCACTCCCGCGCTCCCCGCCGTGGAGGGCTTCGCCGATCTCGACATGCCCGGGGCACTGCTGGGCGCGCTCAGCTCACAAGGCGTGACCGTACCCTTCCCTATCCAGGCCGCAACCCTGCCGAACTCCCTCGCCGGCCGGGACGTGCTGGGCCGTGGCCGCACCGGCTCCGGCAAGACCCTCGCCTTCGGGCTGGCGTTGCTGGCCCGTACGGCCGGGCAGCGCGCCGAGGCCAGGCAGCCGCTGGGGCTGGTCCTCGTACCCACGCGTGAACTGGCGCAGCAGGTCACCGACGCGCTCGCCCCGTACGCCCGCTCCGTGAGGCTGCGGCTGGCCACGGTGGTGGGCGGAATGCCGATCGGTCGGCAGGCGAGCGTGCTGCGCGCCGGCGCCGAGATCGTCGTCGCCACGCCGGGACGCCTCAAAGACCTCATCGACCGTGGCGACTGCCAACTGAACCAGGTTTCCATCACCGTCCTCGACGAGGCCGACCAGATGGCCGACATGGGCTTCATGCCGCAGGTCACCGCCCTCCTCGAACAGGTCCGCCCCGAAGGCCAGCGCCTGCTGTTCTCCGCCACTCTCGACCGCAACGTCGACCTGCTCGTGCGCCGCTTCCTCAGCGACCCCGTCGTGCACTCCGTCGATCCCTCGGCCGGCGCGGTCACGACGATGGAGCATCACGTGCTCCATATCCACGGGGCCGACAAGCACGCGGCCACCACCCAGATCGCCGCACGCGACGGCCGCGTGATCATGTTTCTCGACACCAAGCACGCCGTCGACGGCCTCACCGAACACCTCCTGAACAGCGGGGTACGGGCCGCCGCCCTGCACGGCGGGAAGTCACAGCCGCAGCGCACCCGCACGCTGGCACAGTTCAAGACCGGACACGTCAACGTGCTGGTGGCGACCAACGTCGCGGCGCGCGGCATCCACGTCGACCACCTCGACCTCGTCGTCAACGTCGACCCGCCGACCGATCACAAGGACTACCTCCACCGCGGCGGCCGTACCGCCCGCGCAGGAGAGTCGGGCAGCGTCGTCACCCTGGTCACCCCCAGCCAGCGCCGCGGCATGACCCGCCTCATGGCAGCGGCCGGCATCGTCCCGCAGACCACCCAGGTCCGCGTCGGCGAAGAGGCCCTGCACCGCATCACCGGTGCTCAGGCTCCCTCCGGCATCCCGGTCGTCATCACCGCACCGGTGGTCGAACGCCCCAAGAAGCGCGGCGCCCCCTCACGCGGCCGACGCCGCCCCGTCTCGGCGGCTCGCCGCGCGCCCGTACGGGAGTCCACCGCCGGTGCGGCTGCGTAGAACCTTGGTGTCAGCAAGCCCGCCCGACTTCACAGGAGGCACCGTTTGACGCTGGACCAGAAGCAGTTCGGCTCAACACGTACCAACGCCGTGCAGACGGCGGCCGATCCCGGTGCCGCGGCGGGACCGCAGGTCTGGGAGGACATGACCGTGGAGGTGGCACTGTCCGTGATGGCCGCCGCCCGTACAGGTCAGCTGGTCGTCTGCGACGAGGACGGTATGTGTACCGGCCTGGTCACCCGGGACCGGCTCACGGCCGTTCGTGACGGCTCCGGATACACGGACCGGATGCGCCTGCGGGACATCGCCGACGTCATCGGGCCCTTCGCCCCACCGCCGGCCATGAGGGCCGAAGCCGAGCGTGCGATGCTCCGCTCCCGGCTCGGGGCCCCGCTCGTGGTCGACGGACACGGCAACGCTCTGGGCGTCCGCGCCCTCGCTCGCTGAATCGCCGTCGCCCCGACCCGGCCCCGTCGTCTCTTCTCCCTGGAGGCATCATGCGGGGTGTCATCGCTCGCTTCCCGTTCGACCTGACCAAGAGCGGCGTGGTGGCTTCACCTGCCGCACCCGCCCTACCGCCGCGTCTGCGCCCCTGGCCGGCCCGTACGGGCCGGCTTCCGCAACGCCCGGCGCTCCCCCTGTCCGTCTGACGTACGGACACGTGTGAGCCGAACCGGGCAGTGAGGCCCCACCGGCGTGGGCGCATTCCGGAGGGCGTAGCAACACTGCGGTGAGTTGATCAAGCGGCGCGCAGTTCAGACAGACGCTCGGCTGGGTCTCCCAGTCGAGCGTCTGTCTCCGGGATCCCCACCGTGTGACCGGCGACCACCTGCCTGCGGATGTGGTCGCCGAGCCGGGAAGCGACCCGGGACAGCACTCTTCCGGGTGTATCGGCGGAAGAAGTGCAGATGCCAGCCATGGAGAAAACCTGTCGTGACGACAGTAGACATCGGTCCGTCGCGGGGTTACTGTCTTTGTCGTACCCAAGAAGTCGAAGTGGGCACGGCAGACATGAACTGCCTGCCGGCAGGTCAAGCAGGACACGGCCCCAGAGGGTCGTGAGCAGTACCCGCGGTATCCAGCAGTATCACCGAGTAACCGAAGGTAAGGAGCGAGACGCCATCAGGATCGCCCGGGCGAGGAAGCAGTCCGCCCGGGTACCGCAGGCCCCGGATTGGAAGGTGGTCCCCGGTCACGCATCCGCGATCCCCGCAGTCCCGCCCTCCCAGGCGGACCCTGCGGACATACAAGGCCGGCGCAGTTCGCCGGTAGATGGTGTTGAAAGCTCGGGGCCCGGGTGCCGGTACGGTACCCGGGCCCCCCGACGCGTCCCCGGAAGAAGAGGTTCTATGCCCCCTGGCAGTTCCCGCGCCGTCACCCCTCTCGATGACGACGACTACCCCGCCTACACCATGGGCCGGGCCGCCGACATGCTCGGCACCACCCCCGCCTTCCTGCGCGCCCTCGGCGAACACCGCCTGATCACACCTTTGCGCTCCGAAGGCGGCCACCGCCGCTACTCCCGCTACCAGCTGCGCATCGCTGCCCGTGCCCGCGAACTCGTCGACCAGGGCACCCCCATCGAAGCTGCCTGCCGCATCATCGTTCTCGAAGACCAACTCGAAGAAGCGCAGCGCATCAACGAGCAGATGCGCACACAAGGCCCCCAGTCGCAGTCGAAGACGTCAGCCTGACCGGACGTCGGCACGAGGACACGGACGACGCTCCCGGCCCGCCACCGACTGGACCCCGTCATCGGCACCTGAAACGAGCGCCCCCGACCACCACAGGGCAAGGACCCCGGCGATCACCACGCCGGGGTCCTTGCCCTGTCCAGGACGGTTCCCCGGCCCCGGGCCGGAGGCCTGCCGGCGCGCCGGTCGCCCATCGGCGGCCTGCCGGGCCCCGTGAGGCACATGCTTGCCGTGTCGACGTCTGTACCGTCCCGCGCGCCCGGCACGATGGTTCTCGTGCAGCCGCTGCCGGCTCCCCACCCCGCCGGCCTCATGCCCGCCGCGACGGGCATGGCGGCCTTCGAAGCGGCCTACCGGCGGGCCGCCGGCGTCATCGGATCGTCCCGGACGCCCGTTGCGGTGCCCCGACCCTGTCGGAGGAGGTCATGGATCATCCTGTCCCGCTCTCCGGGTACCGTCAGGGTATGAGTCATCCACACCCCGAACTGAAAGCCGCCCCGCCCCTTCCCGAAGGAGGGCTGCGGGTCATCGCCCTGGGCGGCCTGGGTGAGATCGGCCGCAACATGACCGTCTTCGAGCACGCGGGCAAGCTGCTCATCGTCGACTGCGGCGTGCTGTTCCCCGAGGAGACCCAGCCCGGCGTGGACGTGATCCTGCCGGACTTCACCTCGATCCGGGACCGGCTGGACGACATCGTGGCCGTGGTCCTCACCCACGGTCACGAGGACCACATCGGCGGCGTGCCGTACCTGCTGCGCGAGCGGTCCGACATTCCCGTCGTCGGCTCCAAGCTGACGCTGGCGTTCCTGGAGGCCAAGCTCAAGGAACACGGCATCCGGCCGCGCACGGTGCGGGTGCGCGAGGGCGACCGGCGGGGCTTCGGGCCCTTCGACTGCGAGTTCGTGGCGGTCAACCACTCCATCCCCGACAGCCTCGCGGTCGCGATCCGTACCCGGGCCGGGATGGTGCTGCACACCGGCGACTTCAAGATGGACCAGTTCCCCCTCGACGACCGCATCACCGATCTGCGCGCCTTCGCCCGCCTGGGCGAGGAGGGCGTGGACCTGTTCCTCACCGACTCCACCAACGCCGAAGTACCCGGCTTCACCACCTCCGAGCGGGAGCTGAACCCGGCGATCGAGCAGGTGATGCGCACCGCGCCGCGCCGGGTCATCGTCTCCAGCTTCGCCAGCCATGTGCACCGCATCCAGCAGGTCCTGGACGCCGCCCACCAGCACGGCCGCAAGGTCGCCTTCGTCGGCCGGTCGATGGTCCGCAACATGGGCATCGCCCGTGACCTGGGCTATCTGAAGGTCCCCTCCGGTCTGGTCGTGAGCACGAAGGAGCTGGAGAAGCTCCCGGATCACAAGATCGCTCTGGTGTGCACCGGCTCCCAGGGCGAACCGATGGCCGCGCTGTCACGGATGGCCAACCGGGACCACATGATCCGCATCGGCAAGGGCGACACCGTCCTGCTCGCCAGCTCCCTCATCCCCGGCAACGAGAACGCCATCTACCGGGTGATCAACGGACTCACCCGGTGGGGTGCCCACGTGGTCCACAAGGGCAACGCCAAGGTGCACGTCTCCGGGCATGCCAGCGCCGGCGAACTCGTCTACTGCTACAACATCGTCAAGCCGCGCAACGTCATGCCCGTGCACGGCGAATTCCGCCACCTGCGGGCCAACGGCGACCTCGCCGTCCGTACCGGTGTCGACCCCGACCGGGTCGTCATCGCCGAGGACGGCGTCGTCGTCGACCTGGTCGACGGGCGGGCGTCCATCACCGGCAAGGTCCCCGCCGGCAACGTCTACGTGGACGGCATGGAGGTCGGCGGTGCCACCGAGGCGTCCCTGAAGGACCGCCTCACCCTCGCCGCCGAAGGCGTGGTGACGGTGGTGGCGATCGTCGACGCGGACACCGGCGCCCTCGCCGAGGCCCCCGACTTCCTGGCCCGGGGCTTCGTCCACGACGATGCCACCTTCGAGCCGGTCGTCCCCGTCATCGAGAAGACCCTGGCCACCGCAGCCGAGGAAGGCGTCGGGGACGCGCGCCAACTCGAACAACTCCTCGCCCGGGCCGTCGCCAACTGGGCGTTCCGCACCCACCGCCGCAAGCCCCTCATCATTCCCGTCATCATCGACGCCTGAGCCACACCCGGGCAGGCGTCCCGGGTCAGACGCCGATGTGCACGAGGTGAGACCCGGCGACGAGTCGGTCCTGATGTCCAGCCTCATCACCGGCCCGCCGGGTCGGCCCGGGCGGCCCGGTGGCGAGCGCTGCGCCGGACATCCCGCCGCGTGGCGATTCCGGAGCCTGCGGACGAGGGCGCCTGACTGCGGGTTCGTGAGCCAGGCGCTGGTGACGATCAGGCGGCGACGAGCTCCTGCTCACGGTCCGGCGTCTCGACCTCGGGCTTCCTGTTCGGCAGCGAGAGGCGGAAGACCTTGCGCCACGCGGAGAACACCTGTTTGGGCAGCGGTCCGGTGACGTACTCCAGCTCGTACTTCTCGAACAGGGCGCGCACCTTCACCGCGACCTCGGCGTACCGGTTGCTCGGCAGGTCGGGGAACAGGTGGTGCTCGATCTGGTGCGACAGGTTGCCGGTCATGAAGTGCATGGCCTTGCTGCCGCTGATGTTCGCCGAGCCCATCATCTGGCGCAGGTACCACTGGCCGCGCGTCTCGCCCTTGATCGACCGACGCTCGAAGACCTGCACGCCCTCGGGGAAGTGCCCGCACATGATCACCGAGTGGGACCAGAGGTTGCGCACCAGGTTCGCGGTGAACGTGGCGGCGAGCGTGGGGAGGAACGACGGGCCCGACAGCAGCGGGTGGATCACATAGTCCTTGAGCACCTGCTTGCGGATCTTGCGTCCGACGGCCTTGGCCCGCGCGCGGAACTCCGGGTTCTTGCGGCGGTGCTTGCTCAGGTTGCGGCCGAGCTCCAGGTCGTACGCGGCGATGCCGTACTCGAAGAAACAGGCGTTGAGGAAGTTCCACAACGGCTGGCCGAGGTGGAACGGGTGCCACTTCTGGTCCTCGTCGACGCGCATGATGCCGTAGCCGAGGTCGTTGTCCTTGCCGACCACGTTGGTGTACGTGTGGTGCAGCTCGTTGTGCGAGTGCTTCCACTGGTCGGCCGGCGAGACGTGGTCCCACTCCCAGGTGGTGGAGTGGATCTTCGGGTCCCGCATCCAGTCCCACTGGCCGTGCAGGATGTTGTGGCCGATCTCCATGTTGTCCATGATCTTCGCCACGGACAGACCGGCGGTCCCGATCAGCCACGCGGGCGGGAACATCGAGAACAGCAGCACACCCCTGCTGACCAGCTCCAGCTTGCGCTGCGCGGCGATGACCTTACGGATGTAGGCGGCGTCCTTCTCGCCACGGCTGGCGATCACTTCGTCGCGGATCGCGTCCAGCTCGCGGCCGAGCTCCTCGATCTGCTCCGCGGTCAGGTGGGCGGTGGGGTCGATGGCGGTCAAACTGTTCCTACCGTTCGATGTCGCAGGGGCCCGCCGCGGCGGACACGCAGGTCTGGATGAGGACGCCCGGCTCGGCCTCGGTGATCTCGCCGGTGCGCAGGTCGCGGACGGCGCCCGCCTTGAGCGGCGTGACGCAGCCGAAGCAGATGCCCATGCGGCACCCGGAGGGCATGAGCACGCCGGACTCCTCGCCGACGTCCAGCAACGGCGTGGCGCCGTCCGCGTCGACGGTCTTGCCGGTGGAGCTGAACGTGACCTCGCCGCCGTCACCGGCTACGACGATGCTGGGGCGGAAGCGTTCGGTGTGCAGGCGCTCCTGTACGCCGTGATCTCTCCAGTGCTCTTCGGCGGCGTCGAGCAGGCCCGCGGGCCCGCAAGCCCAGGTCTCGCGCTCGGCCCAGTCGGGCACGAGTTCGCCGAGACGGGAGATGTCGAGCATGCCGTCCGTGTCGGTGTGCACCTCGGTGAGCCGCAGCCTCTTGTCCGCGACCAGGTCGTGCAGTTCGTTGCGGAAGATCACGTCCTGCGGCCGTGGCGCGCAGTGGACCATGACGACGTCGTCGAACTCGGTGTCGCGCAGCATGCCCATCACGGGCGTGATGCCGCTGCCGGCCGTCAGGTAGAGCACCTTGGCGGGCGTGGCCTGCGGCAGCACGAAGTCACCGGTCGCCTGGTCGAGCTGGATCAGCGTGCCCGGCTTCGCCCTGCGGACCAGGTGGTTGCTGACCTTGCCGTCCGGGATCGCCTTCACGGTGATCGTGACGCGGCCGTCCTGGCGTCTTGCCGGCGAGGTGAGGGAGTAGGCACGCCACAGGCGCACCCCGTCGACGTCGACCCCGATCCGCACGTACTGACCGGCCCTGTGTCCGCGCCAGCCCCGACCCGGTCTGATCACGATGGTCGCGGCGTCACCCGTCTCGGGGTACACGGCCTCGATGCGCCCCCGCAGATCGGCGCCCGCGCGCAGGGGGCTGACCAGGTCGAGGTAGTCCGACGGCAGCAGCGGCGTCGTGACCATCTCCAGCAGTTTCCACGCCCTGCTGCGGAGGGTTGCACTCGTCATGACTCCAGCTTGCTGCGCCTCAGGGCGTAAAGTCCTGACCGCAGGACGTGAATCTGGTCGGTTGAATTGTTCGCAGGGAACAAGGACGTGAGCCATGCAATCCGGAGGGCCGGCGAACTGGCCCTGAACGAGACGACGGTCACCGCACTTCGGGCCGCGCTGAGGACCACCGCCGACGAGGTCGTCCAAGCGATCATCGACGAGGTCCCTTCCTACGCCAACGCCCTTTCGGGCAGCATGGGCGGCACCATCCGCCGAGCCGTCCGCACCGCGCTGGGGCACTACCTGGACCTCGCGAGCGGGAACGCCACAGGCGGCGACGCCGGTGACGCGGCCTACGAGCTGGGCCGCGGCGAGGTGCGCGACGGCCGTTCGATGGACGCCCTGCTCAGCGCCTACCGCGTCGGTGCCCGCGTGGCCTGGCGATGCCTGGCCGCGGGTGCCGTGTCCGCAGGTCTGCCCGCCGCCGAGGTCGCCAAGTTCGCCGAGCTGACCTTCGCCTACATCGACGAGCTCTCCGCCGCGAGCGCCGCGGGCCACGCCGACGAACTGGCCGCCCGGGGCAGGGCCCACGAGCGCCACCTGGAACACCTGGCCCGCGACCTCCTCGCCGGCGCGAGCCCGGACGTGCTGCTGGCCTCCGCTCAACGGGCCGGATGGCAGCCTCCGGATTCGCTGACGGCGGTCCTGCTGCCCGCCGCCCAGGCCCGGCCCGCCTACCGCGCGCTCGACCCGGGCACCCTCGTCCTCGACGATCTGCCGGACGGCACCGGTGTGCTGCTCGTCCCCGATGCCGACCGATCACATCTCCTGCGGCAGCTGACCGACCGCACCGCAGTGGTCGGCCCGGCCCGGCCATGGACTCGTGCGTCGGCCTCGTACGCACGAGCCGTACGCGCCCGCTCCCTCTCCTCTGACATCCGCGACACCGAGGAGCACCTGCCCGAGCTGGTGCTGACCGCCGACGTGGACGCGTTCGCGGACCTGCGTGCCCGAGCCCTCGCACCGTTGCGCACCCTGCCTGCCGCGACCGCACGGCGGCTGGAGGAGACGTTGCGGGCGTGGCTGCTGCACCAGGGCAGGCGGGACGAGGTGGCGGCGGCGTTGTTCGTCCACCCCCAGACCGTCCGGTACCGGATGTCGCAGCTGCGGGAGCTGTTCCCGGATCTCGCATCGCCACACCGGGTCCTCGAACTGACGCTGGCGGTCGGTCTCCGGGCCGGTTGACGCGTACGTCGACCGTCCACGAACTCCCGGCAGCCGCAACCTCCGTTACAGGGGCAGTCATGAGACATGAGAGGGTCTGGGACGTGAGCGAGACACCGACGAACACCCTGCAATACCGCTTCGACGGGAGAGAAGACGCCCCGGTCCTGATCCTGGGTCCCTCACTGGGCACCACCTGGCACATGTGGGACCGGCAGGTGCCGGAGCTGACCGAGCAGTGGCGCGTCCTGCGGTTCGACCTGCCGGGCCACGGCGGCGCCCCCGCCCACCCCGCCGGCTCCGTCAGCGAACTCACCACCCGGCTGCTCGCCACGCTCGACGGCCTCGGCGTCCAGCGCTTCGGCTACGCCGGATGCGCGCTCGGCGGCGCCATCGGCGTGGAGCTGGCCCTGCGCCACCCGGAGCGCCTGGCGTCCCTGGTGCTGATCGCGGCCTCCCCGCGGTTCGGCACGGCGGACGAGTTCCGCCAGCGCGGGGTGATCGTCCGGACGAACGGCCTGGACCCGATCGCCCGCACCTCGCCCGACCGCTGGTTCACCACCGGATTCGCCGCCGCCCAGCCCGCGATCACCGACTGGGCGGTGCAGATGGTGCGCACCACCGACCCCGGCTGCTACATCGCCGCGTGCGAGGCGCTGGCCACCTTCGACGTGCGGCCCGAGCTGGGCCGGGTGGGCGTGCCGACGCTGGTGCTGGTCGGCTCGGAGGACCAGGTCACCGGTCCCGCCGAGGCCCGCACCCTGGTCGCCGGGATTCCCGACGCCCGGCTCGCGGTCGTCCCGGGCGCCTCCCACCTGGTGCCGGTGGAGCAGCCCGCCGCGGTCACGGACCTGCTGGTGACCCACTTCTCCACCGCCTGGCAGCCGCTCATCGACCCGGGTACCGGCCAGATGGCCGTCGCCACCGCGCCGGTCAAGCCGGTCCCCGCCGCCGTGCCCCCGCAGGCCGTGCCGGCCGCGCCCATCGCCGAGATCGCCCCGCCCGCCGCCCAGCCGCAGGCCGTGGGCCGGCCGGACCCGTACGACGCCGGGATCAAGGTGCGCCGCGAGGTCCTCGGCGACGCGCACGTCGACCGGGCGCTGGCGCAGGCGGACGAGTTCTCCGGCGACTTCCAGGAGTTCGTCACCCGCTACGCCTGGGGCGAGGTCTGGGACCGTCCCGGCCTGGACCGGCGCACCCGCAGCTGCATCACCCTGACCGCCCTCGTCGCCGGCGGGCACCTGGAGGGGCTGGCGTCCCACACGCGCGCCGCGCTGCGCAACGGCCTGACCCCCGCCGAGATCCGGGAGGTGCTGCTGCACGCCGCCGTCTACTGCGGCGTACCGGCGGCGGACAGCGCGTTCAAGGTGGCGCAGGAGGTCATCCGGCAGGAGACCACCCCCCAGGAGTGAGCACCCGCTCCCGTCGGGCGGCAGGATGGCCCCATGACGCTGAAGCTCACGAAGAAGTCGCACGCCTGCGTCCGCCTGGAGAAGGACGGGCGCACGCTGGTCCTCGACCCCGGCGGGTTCACCGAGGCGGACGCCACCGACGGCGCCGACGCGATCCTCGTCACGCACGAGCACCCCGACCACTTCGACGAGGGCCGGCTGCGGGCCGCGATGGAGGCCGGTCCGGGCGCCGAGATCTGGACCCTGAAGTCGGTCGCGGAGCGGATCTCGGCGGCGTTCCCCGGGCGGGTGCACACCGTCGGCCACGGCGACACCTTCACGGCCGCGGGCTTCGACGTGCAGGTGCACGGCGAGCTGCACGCGGTGATCCACCCGGACATCCCGCGCGTCACCAACGTCGGCTACCTGATCGACGGCGGGAAGGTCTTCCACCCCGGCGACGCCCTCACCGTCCCCGACCGGCCGGTGGAGACGCTGATGCTGCCGGTGATGGCCCCCTGGAGCAAGATCTCCGAGGTCATCGACTACGTGCGCGAGGTCCGGCCGCGGCGCGCCTACGACATCCACGACGCGCTCCTCACCGACCTGGCCCGCCCGATCTACGACCGCCAGATCGGCGCGCTGGGCGGCTGCGAGCACCTGCGGCTGACACCGGGCGAGTCCGCCGACGTGTGACGCAGCCCGCGCGGCCCGCGCTGTCGGTGGCGGCGGGTAGGTTGTGAGACATGCGCATCGCGACCTGGAACGTGAACTCGATCACCGCCCGCCTGCCGAGGCTGCTGGCCTGGCTGGAGAGCAGCGGCACCGACGTGCTCTGCCTCCAGGAGGCCAAGGTCGCCGAGGAGCAGTTCCCGTTCGACCAGCTGCGCGACCTCGGCTACGAGGCGGCGGTGCACGCCACGGGCCGGTGGAACGGCGTGGCGGTGCTCTCCCGCGTCGGCATCGAGGACGTGGTCAAGGGCCTGCCCGGCGACCCCGGCTTCGACGGCGCGGTGGAGCCCCGCGCCATCTCCGCGACCTGCGGCCCGGTCCGCGTCTGGTCGGTGTACGTGCCGAACGGCCGCGAGGTCGAGCACCCGCACTACGCGTACAAGCTCCAGTGGTTCGAGGCGCTGCGGGCGGCCGTCGCGGGGGACGCGGCCGGCAGCCGCCCGTTCGCCGTCCTGGGCGACTACAACGTGGCCCCGACGGACGACGACGTCTTCGACCCGGCCGCCTTCGAGGGCTCCACCCACGTCACCCCGGCCGAGCGCGCCGCCCTCACCGCCCTGCGCGAGGCGGGCCTGAACGACGTGGTGCCGCGCCCCCTGAAGTACGACCGTCCGTTCACCTACTGGGACTACCGCCAGCTCAGCTTCCCCAAGAACCGCGGCATGCGCATCGACCTGGTCTACGGCAACCAGCCGTTCGCCGGGGCCGTCAAGGACGCCTACGTCGACCGCGAGGAACGCAAGGGCAAGGGCGCCTCGGATCACGCGCCGGTCGTCGTCGACCTCGACGTCTAGGACGCGGGCTCACGCCCGCGCGCTCACAGCAGCCGCAGGTCCACCGACTCCGCCAGGGCCGCGAGCCCGGTGTCGCCCGGGTGCAGATGGTCCCCGCTGTCGTAGGCGGGGAGCATCCGCGACGGGTTCGCCGGGTCCCGGATCACCGCGTCGAAGTCGAGCACCGCGTCGAACACCCCGGCGCGGCGGATCCAGTCGTTGACCGCCCTGCGCTCGGCGTCGACCGCGGGTGTGCAGTGGACCTCGCCCCCGCAGGGCAGGATCGTCCCCGCCAGCACGCGCAGCCCGCGCGCGTGCGCCCGCTCGGCGATCTGCCGTAGCCCGGCGGTCACCTCACCCGCGGTGGCGCCCGTACGCACGTCGTTGACGCCCTGGAACACGATGAGCGTCCGGGCCGAGGTCTGGGCGAACACGTCCCGGTCGAGCCGGTGCAGGGCGCTCACCCCGCCGGAGTCGGTGGAGACCCCGTCGCCCGGGTAGCGGTCGGTGACCACGCGGTTCGCCGAGATGCCCTGGTTGAGCACCCCGTAGCGCGGCACGCCGGACTGGGCCGCCAGCCGCCGGGCCAGCACGTCCGGCCAGCGCCGGTTGGCGTCCACCGTCGAACGGGCCCCGTCGGTGATCGAGTCACCGAGCGCCACCACCGATCCCGGTCCGCCGCCCACGTCCACCCCGGTCAGCAGCGGCCAGGCGGAGAGGACCGTGGGGTACGCGCCCGCCGCCCTGTCCGCCGTGTGGTCGCCGGGCCCGCTGACGTACGAGCGCTGGAGCGCGAGCCGGTGCACGGGGGCCGCCGGGACCGTGTCCGGGAGGTGGAAGCTGACCAGGAGATCGCTGTCCGGCGGGACCTCGAGGCCGACGGGGTCGCTGTAGGCCTGCGCGCCCGCGGGGATCCGCGTGCCCGCCGCGCCGCCGAACGTCACCCGCACCGGTGTGCCGAGTGCCGCCGCGCCCGTCGCCCGCAGCGCGACCGTGGCGCTGCCGATCCGCACCGGCGTGGCGGCGAAGGTGTTGTCGAAGCGCAGCCGCACCCGCGGCCCGCCCGCCGAGGTGTGCACCACCAGCCGCAGCGTGCGGTCGGTCCACGGGCCGACGGAGAGATAGCCGGAGGTGGCCGCCGCCCAGCTGCCGGTCCAGCCGGCCGTGCGCGCCCGCACCGACACCGCGAACACGTGCAGTCCGGCGGCGCGCGGCAGCCGTACCGAGGTGACCGGGCGGCCCGGTTCGACGGGCACGGTGACGACGTACAGCCGGGCCCGTTCGGCGAGCCGGCCGCCGGGGGTGTTGATGTGCGGCAGGGCCACCGCCTTGGTGGCGAGCGGCCCCCGGCGCCAGTCGGGAGCGGTCAGCCGGTACGGGGAGGAGGTCCCGTCGGCGTAGCCGACCGTGCCGGAGCCGGTGACGTCCCGGCCGGTGGTGCCCGCGACCAGGAAGGCGAGGGCGTCGCCACGGCCGCTGACCCGTACCGCCTGCCCGTCGGCGACCACGTTGTCCGGCTCGCCCGCGGCCCGTTCCGGCCAGGTGAGCCGGGCACCCTGCACGGTGAGGACGCGGCCGGGGGTCCAGCCGGCCGCGGCGAGGGCCTGCGCGGACAGGGAGGCGCCGGCACCGTCGAAGTCCGCCCCGGCGGGTCGGGCGTCGTCGCTGACGGCGGTGTTGTCGAACAGCTGGGTGAGCGGCCGCGGCTCGGCCGGCCGATCGACGACGGTCCGGGCGGCGGTGTGCGGCCTCGGTTCGGCCGGCCGGTCGATGCCGGTCCGGGCGGCCGCGCCCGTCGGCAGCACGGACGCGATCAGAAGGAGGACGACGGCGACCCCTCGCACGCCTCGACGCACCAACCGGACCTCCCGACACAGATGACACCGGCATCACTTCGTGAAGCTAGAGAGGGCTCCGCGCTCCGTCAACGAACGGGGCGGGAACACGGCGTGAAACCGCCCCGGGGCGTGGCCCGTACCGTCTGCGCGCCCGGTGGTGCGTATGACGGTACGAATGTCAGGCTGGAGGTATGAACATCCCTTTCCTGGGCGGCCGGCGCGCCACACGGGAGGCCGTCGACCCCGCGGGCATCGCCGGACTCCTGGCCGAGTGCGAGCTGCTGCGGTCCCAGGCGGACCAGGCGGGGGTCCGGCTGGACGACACGAGGGCCTCGCTGGAGGCGCTGGACCAGCTCCCGCCGCGCTGGCGGGACGACCCGGAGACGCTGCTCCGGCTGGGCAACGACGCGGGCCTGTACCTGGGCACCGTGGTGGTGCGCACCGTGCCCGGCGCCGCATGGGGGATCCGCTCGGACGGCCAGCCGGTCATCGTGCTGCCCTCGGGGCGGGAGGTCGACGTGGTGGCCGCCGCTCAGGAGTGGGCGGCCTCCGGGGTGCCGGAACTCGCCCGGCTGTACGCGGAGATCGCGGAGACCTGAGACGGAGACCGGGTGGACGGCGCCCCCGCCCCTCCCACCCGTGCGTGCGCCACCCGGCGGACCCTCTCGGTTCGGGGGCATCCGCCGGGGGGCCTGACCCGTCCTCCGGATCTCGACTACGATGTGCCGTTCATCCCCGTGGCGAGGATGGCCTCGCCGATCTGCGTCGGGATGCGCGGACCGCGGGGGGCAGCAGTACCCGGAGCCGAGCCGTCCGGCCGCGGCCGCCGATCACTGCTCGCGCAGCGGAATCGACACGTATGACGGGTCGTCCGCGGGCGAGGAGAAGGTCAGCCGTGCGCCGGACGGGTTGTGCTCGATGTAGAGCGGGTCGACCGTGTCGACGACCAGGGCGAGCCGATGCCCTGCCGGGACGTCGTAGGCCGTGGAGAACAGCTCCAGGTCGACACCGAACGGCTTTCCGGGCGTTCGCCCGTGGAAGGTGTACGGCGCGTTGCTGACCAGCTTGCCGAGGCCGAGCGGACCCACGTCGTACAGGTACGCGACGAGGGTTCCGCTCTCCTTGGTCGGGGTGAGCGTGGTGTGCAGCCGCGCGGTGCCGCGCACCCGCTGCGCGGTGGGGTACCTCCCGGACTGCCAGACGGCGGCCCAGCGGCGGGGGAGCAGGGGGATCGAGGCGACCGGGGGAAGCCGGGCGATCTGGTCCAGCACGCTGGACAGCAGGACGATCCCGCCGTCCGCCCCGGAGTTGACGTTCGCGGCGATGGTGGTGGTGCCGCCGAGGGCGATCTTCCGTTCGGCAGCGGCGACCGACTTCCAGTCCGGGTAGCCCTCGTAACCCCCTCCGGAACGGGACTTGAGCCGCACCGGCTGTTCACGGTCGACGCCGTTGTCCTCGCCCTTGAGGTGGTGGTCGAACCAGCGCCCGGTGTCGGCCCACACGTCGTTGGGCAGTCCGAGCAGGCCGGTCGCCTCGGCGGTCGCGTGGTCGCCGGGCCGCAGCTGGAGCCTCTTGGGACCGGTCAGCCTCTCGTAGAAATCCGCGTACTGGTTGGGCGGGAAGACCGTGTCGCCCCAGGCGTTGGCGAGCATGACCGCCGTGCCGTGCTCGTTGATCCGGTCGACGTACGCGGCGGGGGAGCGCTTCCTCCCCCAGGCGAGCATCTCGTCCTCCTTGTCCAGGTCGGAGGCGAAGAAGTGGCGGAAGATCTCCTGGAGTTCGGCGCTCGGCCGGCCGGTGACGCCGCCCGCCCCCTGGAGCAGCGCGGCGGCCTGGGCGTGCTGGGTACGGCCGGAGTAGATGGAGTCGATCAGGTCGGCCCAGCCACTGAGCGCGGCGACCGCCCTGACCCGCTCGTCGTGCGCGGCGGTCAGCAGGCTGATGCCGGCACCGTACGACACGCCCGCCATGCCGACCCTGTCCGGGTCGGCCGGCGTGTGGGCCAGGGCCCAGTCGATGACGCGGGAGGCGTCCGCCGTGTCGGGCGGGCCCGCGACTTCGATATGGCCGCCCGACTGCCAGAACCCGCGTACGTTGTAGGTGACCACCACGTACCCGGAGTCGGCGAGCCGCTGCGCCTGCGCCAGGTACTCGATCTGCGGCGTGGCCCAGCTCGTGGGCAGCACGATCAGCGGGTGGCGGCGCGCGCCGTCGGCGCCCGCGGGGGTGACGACGTTCGCCTTGAGTGTCGTACCGCCGTCACCGGTGATGTCGACGAACCGCACGCTCGGCGGGGCGGCCTGGGCCGCGGGGGCGGCGGTGAGGGTGCCGGCGGCGGCCAGGGCCGCGGAGACGGCGCCCACGGCGGTCGTGCGCAGGGCCTTGCGATGAGGTCTCACGGGTCACTCCTCACTCGTGTCAACAAAAGTGACCCGACGGTAACCTCGGGGCCTCAAGGCCAAGAACCCGTCGGTAAGTTACGTGAAAGTAACAATCATTGAAGGGCCGACGGCCGCGGCGCCGACGGCAGTGGCGCCCGCGCCGCTCGCGTCACGTCCGCCACCAGCTCCACCACGTCCGGCCCGTACGCCTGCGAGTTGACCACCTTCAGCAGCAGCACGAACGACCCCGTGCGGTACGTGCGGGACAGCCGCTCGTGGTTGCGGGCGAGATAGCGGGTCGCGGCCTGGTTGGTGATGGCCGTCTGGCCGCAGAAAAGGAAGACCGGCCGGTCGCCGTGGCTGTGGTCCACGGTGAGCCGGGCGAGCAGCACGTACTCGGCCCGGCCGACTTCCAGGCGGTGACGCCAGCTCCGGCCCGGCGGCGTTCCGGTTGACCACCAGCAGGGCCTCCGAGGCGTCCGGCAGCCCGAAGAACGCCTGCTTGCGGCGGAGCCGGCGCTTCCAGAGGTACGTACGGGTGAACCAGCCCAGCGCGGCGCTGATGCCGGCCGCCAGTACACCGAGGACGATGTTGCGCACGTCGTCGTTCATGGGCGGGCATCGTAGCGGGTACTCCTGACGTGCCCATGGTCATGGACTACGCTGCCCGAACGGCCTTTCCCTGGAGGTTGGATGCGTCACCCCGTCGCACGGAAACTGTCCGTCCTCGCGGTCTCGGCCGCGGTGGTGTCGGTGGGGGCCGCCGCGCCGCCCGCCACCCCGCCCGGCCAGCCCGCGAAGGTCCCGGTCGCCGCCGGCTGGGGCGGTGCCGTCGCCAGCGTCGACCCGGACGCCTCCGCCGCCGGCATCGAGGTGCTGAGGAACGGAGGCAACGCGGTGGACGCGGCCGTCGCCACCGCCGCCGCCCTCGGCGTCACCGAGCCCTACTCCGCGGGCATCGGCGGAGGCGGCTACTTCGTCTACTACGACGCCCGCTCCCGCACCGTGCACACCATCGACGGCCGCGAGACCGCCCCGCTCACCGCCGACTCCGGCCTCTTCCTGGAGAACGGCAGGCCGATCCCCTTCGCCGAGGCCGTCAGCAGCGGCCTCGCCGTCGGCACCCCCGGCACGCCCGCCACCTGGCGCGCCGCCCTCGACAAGTGGGGCAGCCGGCGGCTCGGCACCCTGCTGAAGCCGGCCGAACGACTGGCCCGCGACGGCTTCACCGTCGATGCCACCTTCCGCGCCCAGACCGCCGCCAACGAGACCCGGTTCCGCCACTTCCCCGACACCGCCGAGCTGTTCCTGCCGGGCGGGAAACTCCCGGTCGTCGGCTCCACCTTCAAGAACCCCGACCTGGCCCGCACCTACCGGGAACTGGCCCGCAAGGGCGTCGGCGCGCTCTACCGGGGCGACCTCGCCGAGGACATCGCCGAAACGGTGAACAAGCCCCCCGTCGACCCGGCCTCGGGCTGGAACGCCCGCCCCGGCGACCTGTCCGAGAAGGACCTGGCCGCCTACCGCGTCAGGGTCCAGGCTCCCAGCAGGACCTCGTACCGCGGCCTCGGCGTCTACTCCATGGCGCCCTCCTCCTCCGGCGGCACCACGGTCGGCGAAGCCCTCAACATCCTGGAGCGCACCGACCTGGCCAAGGTGAGCCAGGCGCGCTACCTGCACCGCTACATCGAGGCCAGCCGGATCGCGTTCGCCGACCGCGGTCGCTGGGTCGGGGACCCCGCCTTCGAGGACGTACCGACGAGGGAACTGCTGTCGCAGCGGTACGCCGACAGCCGGGCCTGCCTCATCAGGGACGACGCGGTGCTCACCAGCCCGCTCGCCCCCGGCGACCCGCGCCGGCCGGCGGCCTGCGCGACCGGCGGCACGGCGGCGCCCACGACGTACGAGGGCGAGAACACCACCCATCTCACGGTCGCCGACAAGTGGGGCAACGTCGTCGCCTACACCCTCACCATCGAGCAGACCGGTGGCAGCGGCATCACCGTGCCGGGCCGCGGCTTCCTGCTCAACAACGAGCTGACCGACTTCTCCTTCGCCCCCGCCGACCCGGCCGTGCACGACCCCAACCTGCCCGGACCGGGCAAGCGGCCCCGGTCCTCCATGTCGCCGACGATCGTGCTGGACCGGCACGACCGGCCGGTGGTGGCCCTGGGCTCGCCCGGCGGCTCGACCATCATCACCACCGTGCTGCAGACCCTGACCGGGTTCCTCGACCGCGGCCTGCCGCTCGTCGACGCCATCGCCGCACCGCGCGCCAGCCAGCGCAACGCCGCCCAGACCGAACTCGAACCCGGTCTGTACGACAGCCCGCTGCGCGCCGAGCTGGAGGGCGTCGGGCACTCCTTCCGCCTCAACCCCGAGATCGGCGCGGCCACCGGTGTCCAGCGGCTGCCCGGCGGCAAGTGGCTCGCGGCGGCCGAGACGGTACGGCGCGGCGGCGGCTCGGCGATGGTCGTCCGGCCCGCCTCCTAGGGGGTGTCTCAGCGCGCGGGGCGGAAAAGGGGACTGCCGGATCGTCTCCGTTGCGGTTACGATGACGGCGATGATCACTTACTCCTCGTGTGGATTGGGGGACTCGTTCGCTTCAGGTGAGTGCTGATGGCACCTCACACCGCGAACGACATTCCGCCCCGCCTGCTGATGTGGCAGCGCGTACGCGAGTACGCCGTGCCACCGTCCATGATCGAGACCGCGACCGCACGCCGTGCGGCCGGAGACTGGGCGGGGGCCTGCGCCGCCGCCCGGATCGACACCGATCTCGATCTGCGCGCCGTGCGCCACCGCCACGGCACCGACCTCGCCAGCCGCCTCCGTACCGACCTGCGCCGGCTCGCGCCGGACCTGCTGCGCTGGCACATGCCCCGCATCGCCCCCGACGGGCTGCTCCGGCCCGGCCTCACCCTGACCCTCGCCCGGTACCGCACCCACTGCACCGCCCCGCTCCACCTGGTGGTGCGCACCCCGCCCGCCTGGGCGGACGCCGGGCAGCGGATGTCCCTCACCCTGTGGGAGGGGCCCGCGGACGACGCCCCACGGCACCACCCGCACCCGCATCCCGACCGGCGTTTCCGGCTCGACCTGCACCGGCACCTCTGGGACGCCACGCGCTGCGGTGAACTGGCCCGGCGCTGCGGCGCGTACGGGACACCGGGTCCGGAGCCGTCCGGACCGCCCCCGGACCTCGGCCGCACCGACGCGTCCGAGGCCCCCTGGGCGGTGGAACGCTGGGCCGCCGAGGCGGAGCTGCTGCTGCGCGCCGAGGGGCGGGCCCGCGGGGCGTTCACCGTACGGCTCGGCGCCCGCAGCCGCGCCGTGTTCGAACTCGCCGCCCCCGACGACCACCACGTCCCGTCCCTGCGGCCGCTGCGGGAGCCGCTGCCGGCGCAGGAGGCCGCGGCGCTCCCGGTGCTGCCGGAGGCCGCCTCCCGCGTCCTGCCGGACCTGGAACTGCTGCGGGCCGCACTGGTCCCGCCCGGGCGGCTCCACCCGCTCGTCGCGGCCGCCCTGCCGGTGCCGCCCGGCTCCGCACCCGAGCCCGCGCCGGCGGCCGGGACCGGGGACCCGCACCGGGTGGCCTGCCGGGGCGAGACCCACCGGATCGCCCTGCGGGACGGGGTGCTGACGGCCGTCGACCACGACCCGGCCCAACTGCGCCGGGAGGAACTGCTCGTCGCCCTCGGCGGCCCGGCACTGCCCTGCCTGCGGGCCATCGACGCGGTGCACCGCGAACCGGAGGCCCTGCCCGCCGTCCGGGAACGGCTCCGCCACGGTGACGTGACCGGGGCGCTGGCCGTCGTCGAGGGACTGCTCGGCCGCGCCGCGGTGCTGCGCGACGGACCGCTCCGCGACGCACTGGAGTCGGCCGCGGCCCGCCGCGTCGACCACGGGCTCTTCCGCTCCGGACTGGTCGCCGTGCACCCCGCCGCCCGCACCGCGGACGGCGGGACCGCGCGGGGCGGGGACCGCGGCGCGGCGGACCACCGGCCCCGGTTCGACCGCCGTATGCCGCGCGCGATGCGCGACAAGCGCGCCGCACTGGGCCGGCCCCGCACCGGCCTGACCCGCTGACACCGCGAACCCACCCTCTCCGCGCCGGCGTTCGGCGCCGTACGCCCCGACGACCTCCGGGGCGGCCCGTCCCGCGCCGCCCCCTCCCTTCTCTCACCCCAGGTGATGCCCATGACCACCAGCCCCCTGCCGCCCGTGTCCGTGACCGCCACCGGCGCCTCCCCGGCCGGCACCCGGCTCGCCGTCGCCGACGACCTTCTCGGCCTGCTGCGGACGACCACCACCGAACCCCGCCCCGACGAACAGCTCGAAGCGCTCACCCTCGCCGTCGCCGCCGACCTGCCCGTGCTGCTCTGGGGCGAGCCGGGCATCGGCAAGACCGCGGCCCTCACCCAGCTCGCCGCCTCCCTCGGCCTGCCCCTGACCACCGTGATCGCCAGCGTCCACGAGCCGTCCGACTTCGCGGGGCTGCCCGTCGTCGGCGACGACCCGGAAGTGCGCGGAGTGCCCATGGCGCCGCCGCAGTGGGCCGTGGAGCTGGTGCGCGCCGGGCGCGGGCTGCTCTTCCTGGACGAACTGTCCACCGCCACCCCGGCCGTCCAGGCCGCACTCCTGCGGGTGGTCCTGGAACGGAGGGTCGGCGCCCTGCGACTGCCGGCCGGCGTGCGGATCGTGGCCGCCGCCAACCCGCGCGCCTCCGCGGCGGACGGCTGGGAGCTGAGCCCGCCGCTGGCCAACCGGTTCGTGCACCTGCACTGGGTGCACGAACCGGACGTGGTGGTGCGCGGGCTGGGCGGGGTGTGGCCCCGCGCCACGCTGCCCCGGCTGGCGCCGGAACGCCTGCCGGAGGCCGTGGCCTTCGCCCGGCGCGCGGTCTGCGGCTTCCTGGAGGTCCGGCCGACGCTCATCCACCGGCTGCCCGGCACCGAGGCCCGGCGCGGCGGCGCCTGGCCCTCGCCCCGGAGCTGGGAGGCCGCGCTGACCCTGCTGGCCTTCGGCACGGCGGCCGCCGTCTCCCGCGAGGTGCTCGCCCTGCTGGTGCGCGGCGCGGTGGGCGACGGCCCCGGGCTCGAACTCCTCGCCCACCTGGACCGCATGGACCTGCCGGACCCCGAGTCGCTGCTCGCCGACCCGGCCGCCGCCGACCTCCCCGAGCGGGGCGACCTGCGGCAGGCGGCACTGGAGGCGGTGGTCGCGGCCGTCGGGGCCCGCCCCGAGCGGCAGCGGTGGGAGGCCGCCTGGGCGGTCCTGGTCCGGGCGCTGGAGACCGGCGCCCCGGACCTGCTGGTCGCCCCGGCGACCACCCTGGCCACGCTGCGGCGCGACGACTGGGAGGTGCCCCGGGCGGTGGAACGGCTCACCGAGGTGATCGGTCTGGCCCGCCGGGCGGACCGCTCGGTGGAACGGGCCACGGCACCCCGTCCCGGCCGGGTGGCGGGAGCGGGGGCGGGCCGATGACGGGAACCACGCGAGGCCCGGCGCCACATCCGGCCCCTTCGCCTGCGCCCCCGCCGCGGACGGTTTCGGCGTCGTCGCCGTCTCCGGCCCCTGCGCCTGTGCTCCCGCCGCGGGTGGTTTCGGCGTCGTCGCCGTCTCCGGCCCCTGCGCCTGTGCTCCCGCCGCGGGCGGTTTCGGCATCGTCGCCGTCCCCGGCCCCTTCGCCCCCGCCCCGGGCGGTTTCGGCCGTGTCACCGCGCCCGGTGCCACGACCCGGGCCCCCGCCCGCGCCGCCGCGACCGGTGCGGACCCCGCCGCCGGACTCGGCGGCGGGGTCCGCGGAGCCGGCCGCGACCCCCGTCCTCCGGCTGGACCGGGAGAAGCTGCTGGCCGCCCGCCTGCACGCGGTGAAGGTCCGCCCCTACCTGGCGGACGCGCTGTTCGCGCTGCACGTCGTGGAGGACCGGTCGGTGCCGACGATGGCGGTGGACGCGTACTGGCGCTGCTACGTCTCGCCCGCATTCGTGGCCCGTACCCCCGTGGAGGAGCTGGCGGGTGTGTGGGTCCACGAGGTCTCCCACCTCCTGCGGGACCACCACGGGCGCGGCGAGCGCTACGCGCGGCAACACGACGGGCACGGGCCGGGCGAGCGGCTGCGGCGGAACATCGCCGCCGACTTCGAGATCAACGACGACATCTACGGCGAGGGACTGCCCCGGCCCGCCGGGGCGGTGCTGCCCTCGCTGCTGCGGCTGCCCGACGAACTGCTGATGGAGGAGTACCTGCGGATGGCGTCGATGTCCTCCCTGGCCACGGAGCTGGCCTGGCTGGACTGCGGCAGCGGCGCCGACGGGCAGGAGCGGCCGTGGGAGCTGGGCGCCGACGGGGCCCACGGGCTGAGCAGGCAGCAGCGCGACGCGGTCCGCTTCCGGGTGGCGGAGGGCATCAAGGGCAGGCCCGGTGACGCCCCGGAGGGGTGGCGCCGCTGGGCCGACGAGGCGTTCCACCCGCCCCAGCCGTGGCGGCAGTTGCTGGGCGCGGCGGTCCGCTCGGCGGCGGGTGCCCCGGGAGCGGGGGAGAACCACAGCTACCGGCGCCCGTCCCGGCGTTCGGCGAGCGTCCCCGGGGTGGTGCTGCCGAGCCTGCGCCGTACGCCGCCCCGGGTCTGCGTGGTGATCGACACCTCCGGATCGGTGAGCGACGCCGAGCTGGGCAGCGCGCTGCTGGAGGTGGCCGCGATCTCCCGGGCGGTGGGCGGGCGGCGCGACCTGGTCTCGGTGGTCTCGTGCGACGCGGCGGCCGGGATCGCCGTGCCGATCTGCCGGGCCGAGAGTATCGAGCTGATCGGCGGCGGGGGCACGGACCTGCGCTCGGGGTTCGCCCGGGCCCTGCGCTCGCGGCCCCGCCCGGACGTCGTCGTCGCCCTCACGGACGGCCAGACGCCGTGGCCCTCCGCGCAGCCGCCCTGCCGCACCGTCGTCGGCCTCTTCCCCCGCCCCGCCCGCCCCGTCCACGAGGACGACCCGGACTACGTCCCGGACCGACCGCCGGCCTGGGCACGGGTGGTGACCATCGGCTGACGTCCGCGCGGGGCGGTGCACGGGCCAGGGCCGCTGCGCGCCGGCTCCCCGGCGGGGGTCAGCCGACCGGAGCGCCCTGCGGCTGGAAGGCGAGACGGTTGTCCGTGACGTCCACGGTGACCCGGTCGCCCTCCGTGATCCGGCCGTCCAGCAGCAGCCGGGACAGCCGATTGTCGACCTCGCGCTGGATGGTGCGGCGCAGCGGCCGGGCGCCGTACTCCGGCTGGTAGCCCTGCCGGGACAGCCAGTCCACGGCCGCGTCGGTGAACTCGACGGTGACGCCCTGCGCGGTGAGCAGCCGGCGGGTGTGCTCCAGCAGCAGGTCGGTGATCCGGTGCAGCTGGTCGGGGGTGAGCTGGCGGAACACCACGATCTCGTCGATCCGGTTGAGGAACTCCGGCCGGAAGTGCTCGCGCAGCGGGCGCAGGACCTGCTCCCGGCGCGCCTCCTCGTCGGCCTCCCCGCCGCCCGGCCCGAACCCGATGCCCGCGCCGCGCCGGATGATCGCCTCCGAGCCGAGGTTGCTGGTCATCACGATGACCGTGTTGGTGAAGTCGACCGTCCGGCCCTGCGAGTCGGTGAGCCGGCCGTCGTCGAGCACCTGGAGCAGGATGTTGAAGACGTCCGGGTGCGCCTTCTCCACCTCGTCGAGCAGGAGCAGCGAGTACGGGTGTCGGCGGACCACCTCGGTGAGCTGCCCGGCCTCCTCGTGGCCGACGTACCCGGGCGGGGCGCCCACCAGGCGGCTGACCGTGTGCCGCTCCTGGTACTCGCTCATGTCGAGGCGGACCATCCGGTCCTCGCTGCCGAACAGCGCCTCGGCGAGGGCGCGGGCCAGCTCCGTCTTGCCGACACCGGTCGGGCCGAGGAAGAGGAAGCTGCCGATCGGCCGGTCGGGCGAGCCGAGCCCGGCCCGGGAGCGCAGCACCGCGTCCGAGACGACCCGTACCGCCTCCTCCTGGCCGACCACCCGCTCGTGCAGATGTTCCTCCAGGCCGAGCAGCCGGTCCTTCTCCTCCTCGGTGAGCCGGCTGACGGGGATGCCGGTCAGCCGGGACACCACCTCGGCGATCGCCTCCGCGGTCACCTCCAGGTGCTGGCCCTCGTCGGCCTCGCCGTCCCCGGCGGCCTCCGCGATCCGCCGCTTCAGCTCGGCGATGCGGTCCCGCAGCCGCATCGCCTCCTCGTAACTCTCGTCCGCGACCGCCTGGTCCTTGTCCCGGACCAGCTGCTCCGCCTCGCGCTCCATGGCCCGTACGTCCGTGCCCTTGGTGCGGGCCCGCAGCCGCACCCGCGCGCCCGCCTGGTCGATCAGGTCGATCGCCTTGTCCGGCAGCCGCCGGTCGGTCAGGTAGCGGTCGGACAGCTCCACGGCCGCCGCCAGCGCCTCGTCGCTGTACCGGACCTGGTGGTGGGCCTCGTAGCGGTCGCGCAGCCCGCGCAGGATCTCCAGCGCGTCCTCGGTGGTCGGCTCCGGCACCAGGATCGGCTGGAAACGGCGGGCCAGCGCCGCGTCCTTCTCGATCCGGCGGAACTCCTCCAGCGTGGTCGCGCCGACGATGTGCAGCTCGCCGCGCGCCAGGGCCGGCTTGAGGATGTTCCCCGCGTCCATCGAGCCGCCCTCGCCACCGCCGCCCGCGCCGACCACCGTGTGCAGCTCGTCGATGAAGACGATCAGCTGGTCGGAGTGGCTGCGGATCTCGTCGACGATGTTGTTCATCCGCTCCTCGAAGTCACCCCGGTACCGGGTCCCCGCGACCACACCGGTGAGGTCGAGGGCCACCACCCGCCGCCCGGTGAGGACGTCCGGCACGTCCCCGTCGGCGATCCGCTGCGCCAGCCCCTCCACGATGGCGGTCTTGCCGACGCCCGCGTCACCGATCAGCACCGGGTTGTTCTTGCCCCGGCGGGACAGCACCTCGATGGTCTGCTCGATCTCGTCGTCCCGCCCGATCACCGGGTCGATACGGCCCCGGCGCGCCTGGTCGGTGAGATCGCGGCCGTACTTGTCGAGCGTCGGTGTCGCGCCCTGCCGCGGCCGTTCGGCGCGGGTCCCCGGCCGGGCGGGCTGCCCGGCCTCGGGCGCCTCGGGCGGCAGGCCGCCGGGGGAGAAGCGCGCCGCGTTCAGGATGTGCCCGGCCGCGGAGTCCGGGTTGTTGGCGAGCGCGCTGAGGACGTGCTCCGGGCCGATGTAGCCGGTGCCGCTCGCGCGGGCCAGGTCGTGCGCGTCGAGCAGGGCCCGCTTGACGGCCGGGGTGAGGGACAGCGAGGTCGGCGGCGGCGCCTCGCCCTCCGTGTACTTGACCGGTCCCGAGCGTTCGTCGATCTCCGACGCCAGGGAGTCCGGGTCGGCGACCCCGGAGCGGCTGAGCAGACTCCGGGTCGGCTCGGCGGACAGGGCGGCGCGCAGCAGGTGCTGGGTGTCCAGATCCCGGCTGCCGTGTTCGGCGGCGTACCGCGCGGCACCCTGCACCAGATCCCGGGCCGGCTGGCTCAGGAGCCTGCCGATGTCGATCTGACGCGGGCCGGGGCGGGGGCCGCCGAAGAAGCGGGCGAGGAATTCTCCGAAGGGGTCGTAGCCCTCCGGTCCGGTGAAACCGCTGGTCATGGCGTTCCCATCCGGCGTCCCTGCGCGGGTCGGGGACGCCCTCGCTGATCGACGTGCCGGAGCCGGGTAACCCGGGCGGGAGCCGGTTACACACACGGGGGCGCGCTCGTAGAACACCTTCGCACGATCGCCGAGGGGGAGCACTTCGAGCCACAGCCGCCCCGTCCCGACCGCCACCGCCGCCCGCACGGGCCGCCATCGCCACCCCCCACGGGCCGCGGGGGTCGGCTCGCGTCGGGGCGGAGGGTGCGTCGGGGGGCGTGGCGGTGCGTCAGGGCGCGGCGGTGGCGTGGCGGACGTCAGGACGCGCGGGCCGTCAGGACGCGCGGGCCGTCCTCCGTGATCGCCACCGTGTGCTCGACGTGGGCGGCGCGCGAGCCGTCGTCGGTGCGCAGGGTCCAGCCGTCCGGGGCCGCGTGGTAGCCGTCCGTGCCGCCCGCGACGAGCATCGGCTCGATGGCGAGGACCATGCCCTGGCGCAGCGGCAGGCCGCGGCCGGGACGCCCCTCGTTCGGCACCGCCGGGTCCTCGTGCATCCGGCGGCCCACGCCGTGCCCGCCGAAACCGTCCGGGATGCCGTACCCGGCCTCGCGGCACACCGTGCCGACGGCGTGGGCGATGTCGCCGATGCGGTTGCCGACGACGGCGGCCTCGATCCCGGCGGCGAGGGCGCGCTCGGCCGTCTCGATCAGCCGCAGGTCGGCGGGGCGGGGCCTGCCCACGGTGAGGCTGATCGCCGAGTCGCCGACCCAGCCGTTCAGCTCGGCGCCGAAGTCGAGGGAGACCAGGTCGCCGTCGCGCAGCCGGTAACGGGTGGGGATGCCGTGCACGATCGCGTCGTTCACGGAGGCGCACAGCACGCCCGGGAACGGGGTCGGGGCGAAGGACGGCCGGTAGCCCAGGAAGGGGGAGGTCGCGCCCGCCTCCCGCAGCACGTCACGGGCGAGGGCGTCCAGGTCCAGCAGGGACACGCCCACGTCCGCCGCGTCCCGCACGGCCGTCAGGGCACGGGCGACGACCTGGCCCGCTTCGTGCATCGCGTCGATCGAGAGATCCGTCTTCAGTTCCACCATGCCAATTACTATACCGGTATTTGAATGGGTGCCGACCGGGGCCGGTATTAGAATGGGCGCCATGGTGCGCACTCCACTCACCGCCGAAGAGCGGGAACGCGGCGAACGACTCGGCCGGCTGCTCCGGGAGGCCCGCGGCGGCCGCAGCATGGCCGAGGTGGCGGCCCGCGCGGGCGTCTCCGCCGAGACGCTGCGCAAGATCGAGACCGGGCGGGCGCCGACCCCGGCGTTCTTCACCGTCGCGGCCCTGGCCGGCACCCTCGGCCTGTCCCTGGACGAACTGCTCGTGGCCACGGCCGTCACCGCCGAGCCCGCGGCGGCCTGAGGCGCCCGCGCCCCCGCTGAAAACTCCCCGTAGCGAGCCCGTAACACGGCTCGTGTTGGCTACGGACCCGGTGCTCCGGTCTCGCGGGGGAGTGGGCGATGAGAGTGGATCGACTCCCGGCAGGGGTGCGGGAGTTCGCGGACTACCTGGACGGCCTGCTGGCCCGGCTGGATCCGGGCGGCGGGTGGTACGCGGTGTTCCGGCAGCGCGACCCGGTCGGCATGCGGGCCTGCCTGGACGGGCGGGAGGTACTGCCCTGGGACGTGCTGGAGGCGCTCCTGCAGGACCTCGCCGCCCGGCACGGGCCCGGGGCCGCCGCCGAGCGCGAGCGGGCGCGCGCCCTGCACGCCGCCGCGCTCGCCGCCCACGACGCCCGGCCCGGCGGTCGGGACGCCCTCGGGGACCGGCTCGACGCGATGCTCCGCGAGCAGAAGGACGCCGCCGCCCGCCTGGCCGAGCTGGCACGGCTGCTCGCCCGCGCCCCCAGCCGGGAGGCGGCCGACGCCCTCCGCCGCGACCTGGCGTGGGCCCGCGACGACCACCACCGGGCCACCGCCCGCATCGCCGAACTGCGCGCCCGCATCGCCGGCCTGGATCGGCGGAGATCCGCGGACGGCCCGCGCGGCGCCTGGGCGCCGGCGACGCCCGGGGCCGGCACGGAAGCCGCGGTGCACGATCCGCGGCCGGCCCGGGAGCGCGCCGGCGGGGCGGGGGCCGTTTCGCCGGGCCTGCCCGGCACACCGGATCCCCGCCCGGGGCGCCGGCCCGCCGCGCCGGCCCCGGCCCCGGCCCCGGCCGCGCCCGGCACCCCCGCCGCCGAGGCGTCCGCCGCACCCCACGCCCCGGCCTCGATACCTCCGGCCGCTCCGGCCCCTCCCGTCTCGCCCGGGGCCGCCAAGCAGCGCAGACGTCGCCGAGGAGGTGCCCGGTTCGCCTGGGCGGCGGAGGACGACGGGGCGCCGGCCGCCGTACCGCTCACGACGGAGCCCGCGCTGCCCACGCTGCCCGCGCGCACCGGCCGTACGCCGCGCGGAGCCCGCTTCGCCGGGGCGGGGCAGGTGGCGGCGGCGCCGCCCGCACCGGCGGAGGCCGTGGACGAGGTGGCGCGGCAGGAGGCCGTGGCCCTGGCCAGGGCGCTGGCGCGGCTGCGCGCCGAGGGCCGCAGCGGTGAGGCGCACGCGCTGCTGGCCGAGGCCGCCCACGGGCCCGCCGCACGCTTTCCGCTGCTCGCGGCGGAGCTGGAGCGCGCCGGGCTGGGTGCCGACTGGGCGACCCTGCTGTGGGAGACCGCCTCGCTGCCCGCCGAGCGGCTGGCCGGCGCCGCCGACGCGCTCACCGCGGCCGGCCGGGACGCGGACGCCCACGCGATACTGCGGCAGGGCGTCGCGCGTCCCGCCGCGGAGATCGGGCAGGCCGTGCGCGCCCTGGCCGCCGAGGGCCGCCGCCGGGAACTGCACGCCCTGCTCGGCGCCTACGTCCGGGTCCGGACCCCGGAGGAGGCCGCGCGCTGTGCCGCCGCCGACCCGCCACTCCTGGTCCCCCTGCTCCTGGAGGCCGCCGGGCGGGTCTCCGCCGAGTGCCACCGGGGCCTGGTGCACGCCCTGCGGGTCGCGGGACCGTCCGCCTGACCCGGACCCGGCCCGCCGCTCACCCACCGGAGTGTGAATCGCGGCCGACCGAGCGGGTTGGCGACGATGGTCTTGGCAAGGCCCCCGCTGAGGCATACGTTCTTCCCTCTACGCCCTGCCTCTACGGGCGTAGAGGCTCTGACGTCCCGTCGAAGGAGCAGCTCATGGCCGACGTCGTACGCGCCGCTCTGGTCCAGGCCACCTGGACCGGCGACACCGGGTCCATGGTGGCGAAACACGAGGAGCACGCCCGTGAGGCGGCCCGCCGGGGAGCCCGCGTCATCGGCTTCCAGGAGGTCTTCAACAGCCCCTACTTCTGCCAGGTCCAGGAGCCGGAGCACTACCGCTGGGCCGAACCGGTGCCGGACGGGCCGACCGTGCGCCGGATGCGGGAACTGGCCCGCGAGACCGGCATGGTGATCGTCGTCCCCGTCTTCGAGGTCGAGCAGCCCGGCTTCTACTACAACACCGCCGCCGTGATCGACGCCGACGGCAGCTACCTCGGCAAGTACCGCAAGCACCACATCCCGCAGCTCAAGGGCTTCTACGAGAAGTACTACTTCCGGCCCGGCAACCTCGGCTGGCCGGTCTTCGACACCGCCGTCGGCAAGGTCGGCGTCTACATCTGCTACGACCGCCACTTCCCGGAGGGCTGGCGCCAGCTCGGCCTGAACGGCGCCCAGCTGGTCTACAACCCGTCGGCCACCCACCGCGGCCTGTCGTCCCACCTGTGGCGGCTGGAGCAGCCCGCCGCGGCCGTCGCCAACGCGTACTTCGTGGCCGCGATCAACCGCGTCGGCCACGAGGAGTACGGCGACAACGACTTCTACGGCACGAGCTACTTCGTCGACCCGCGCGGGCAGTTCGTGGGCGACGTGGCCGACGACGGCAAGGAGGAACTGGTCGTCCGCGACCTCGACTTCGGTCTGGTCGAGCTGGTGCGGCAGCAGTGGGCGTTCTACCGCGACCGGCGCCCCGACGCGTACGAGGGGCTGGTACGGCCGTGACCGACGACCTGTGGGGACGGCACCGGTCCGTCCTGCCCGACTGGCTCGCCCTCTACTACGACCGCCCGCTGGAGATCACCCACGGCGAGGGCCGGCACGTCTGGGACGCCGCGGGCAACCGCTACCTCGACTTCTTCGGCGGCATCCTGACCACGATGACCGCGCACGCGCTGCCCGAGGTGACCAAGGCGGTCGCCGAGCAGGCCGGGCGGATCGTCCACTCGTCCACCCTCTACCTCAACCGGCCCATGGTGGAGCTCGCGGAACGCGTCGCCCAGCTGAGCGGCATCCCGGACGCCCGGGTCTTCTTCACCACCTCGGGCACCGAGGCCAACGACACCGCACTGCTGCTCGCCACCACCTACCGGCGCAGCAACACCGTGCTGGCCATGCGCAACAGCTACCACGGCCGCTCCTTCTCCGCCGTGGGCATCACCGGCAACCGCGGCTGGTCCCCGACCTCCCTGTCCCCGCTCCAGACGCTGTACGTGCACGGCGGGGTCCGCACCCGCGGCCCGTACGCCGCGCTCGACGACCGCGCGTTCATCGACGCCTGCGTCGAGGACCTGCGGGACCTGCTCGGCCACACCCGCCCGCCCGCCGCGCTGATCGCCGAGCCCGTCCAGGGCGTGGGCGGCTTCACCTCCCCGCCGGACGGCCTGTACGCGGCGTTCCGCGAGGTGCTGCACGAGCGCGGCGCGCTGTGGATCGCCGACGAGGTGCAGACCGGGTGGGGCCGTACCGGCGAGCACTTCTGGGGCTGGCAGGCGCACGGCCGTAGTGGCCCGCCGGACATCGTCACCTTCGCCAAGGGCATCGGCAACGGCATGTCCGTCGGCGGCGTCATCGCCCGCTCCGAGATCATGAACTGCCTGGACGCCAACAGCATCTCCACGTTCGGCGGCACCCAGATCACCATGGCCGCGGGTCTCGCCAACCTGACGTACCTGCTGGAACACGACCTCCAGGGCAACGCCCGGCGGGTCGGCGGACTGCTCATCGAACGCCTGCGGGCCGCCGCCGCGCAGGTCCCGGCCGTACGGGAGGTGCGCGGGCGCGGACTGATGATCGGCATCGAGCTGACGAGGCCCGGCACCGACGAGGCGGCGCCCGAGGCCGCGGCGGCCGTGCTGGAGGCGGCCCGCGAGGGCGGCCTGCTCATCGGCAAGGGCGGCGGGCACAGCACGAGCGCCCTGCGGATCGCCCCGCCGCTGTCCCTCACGGTCGCCGAGGCCGAGGAGGGCGCCGAGATCCTCGAAGGCGCCCTGCGGAGCATCGCCTAGCCGCCGCGGAGCCGGGGCGGCCACCCGCGCGGTGCGGGGAGCGGACGCACCCGGCCCGGCCGGCTCGTCGCCGACGGGCCGCGCCTCCCGGTGGTGAGCACCGTGCCGCCGCCGCTGAGCACCGCCCCGGCGTGCGCCGCTCGCCGGCCTGCCGGAGCGGGGGCCGCACCGGCACGCGGCGCCGCCGCGGGGCGCGACCGGCCACCCACCGACCCGCACCCACCCACCACGAGGAGCGACCACGACATGAGCAGCCGGACCCTCATCCGCGGCGGCCTCGTCATCACCGCCTCCGACGAGATCCACGCCGACGTCCTCGTCGAGGGCACCCGCATCGCCGCCCTCGCCGCCACCGGCACCCCGGCCGCCGAGGCGTGGACGGCCGACCGGACCATCGACGCCACCGGGAAGTACGTCATCCCGGGCGGTGTCGACGTCCACACCCACATGGAGCTGCCCTTCGGCGGCACCTTCGCCTCCGACACCTTCGAGACCGGCACCCGGGCCGCCGCCTGGGGCGGCACCACCACCATCGTCGACTTCGCCGTGCAGAGCGTCGGGCACGGGCTCCGCGAGGGACTGGACGCCTGGCACGCCAAGGCGGAAGGCAACTGCGCGATCGACTACGGCTTCCACATGATCGTCTCCGATGTGAACGAGGAGACGCTGAAGGAGATGGACCTCCTCATCGAGGAGGGCGTGACGTCGTTCAAGCAGTTCATGGCGTACCCGGGGGTCTTCTACTCCGACGACGGGCAGATCCTGCGCGCCATGCAGCGCTCCGCCGGCAACGGCGGCCTGATCATGATGCACGCCGAGAACGGCATCGCGATCGACGTCCTCGTCGAGCAGGCGCTCGCCCGGGGCGAGACCGGCCCGCGCCACCACGGGGAGGTCCGCAAGGCGCTCCTGGAAGCCGAGGCGACCCACCGCGCGATCCGGCTCGCCCAGGTCGCGGGCGCACCCCTGTACGTCGTGCACGTCTCGGCGATGGAGGCGGTGGCGGAACTCGCCCGGGCGCGGGACGTGGGCCTGCCCGTCTTCGGCGAGACCTGCCCGCAGTACCTGTTCCTGTCGGCGGACAACCTCGCCGAGCCGGACTTCGAGGGCGCCAAGTACGTGTGCAGTACGCCGCTGCGGCCGCGCGAGCACCAGGCGAAGCTCTGGCAGGGCCTGCGCACCGATGACCTCCAGGTCGTCTCCACCGACCACTGCCCGTTCTGCTTCACCGGCCAGAAGGAACTGGGCCGCGGCGACTTCTCCCGGATTCCCAACGGGCTGCCGGGGGTGGAGAACCGCATGGACCTGCTCCACCAGGCCGTCCTGGACGGGCACATCACCCGCCGCCGCTGGATCGAGATCGCCTGCGCCACCCCGGCCCGGATGTTCGGCATGTACCCGAAGAAGGGCACCATCGCCCCGGGCGCCGACGCCGACGTCGTGATCTACGACCCGCACGCCGAGCAGGTCATCTCCGCCGAGACGCACCACATGAACGTCGACTACTCGGCCTACGAGGGCACACGCGTGACCGGCCGGGTCGAGACCGTGCTCTCCCGCGGAGTGCCCGTGATCACCGAGCGCGCGTACACCGGGCGCGCCGGACACGGCGTCTACACCCCGCGCTCCACCTGTCAGTACCTCAGCTAGGGGAGACGCCCATGGACTTCGGACTCGTCCTCCAGACCGACCCGCCCGCATCCCGTGTCGTCAGCCTGATGAAACGCGCCGAACGCAACGGCTTCCGCTACGGCTGGACCTTCGACTCCGCCGTGCTGTGGCAGGAACCGTTCGTCATCTACAGCCAGATCCTGGCCAACACCCAAAAGCTGACGGTCGGCCCGATGGTCACCAACCCGGGCACCCGCACCTGGGAGGTCACCGCCTCCACCTTCGCCACCCTCAACGACATGTTCGGCAACCGCACGGTGTGCGGCATCGGCCGCGGCGACTCGGCGATGCGGGTCGCCGGGCGCAGGCCCAACACCCTCGCGCGGCTCGGCGAGGCGACGGACGTCATCCGCGACCTCGCCGAGGGCCGCGAGGCGCTCGTCGACGGCAAACCCGTGCGGATCCCCTGGATCAGGAACGGCCGGCTCCCGGTGTGGATGGCTGCGTACGGCCCCAGAGCGCTCGCCCTGGCCGGGCGGAAGGCCGACGGGTTCATCCTCCAGCTCGCCGACCCGTTCCTGACCGAGTGGATGGTCAAGGCGGTGCGCGACGCCGCCGAACAGGCGGGCCGGGATCCCGCGTCCGTCACGATCTGCGTCGCCGCCCCCGCCTACGTGAGCGACGACCTGGCCCACGCCCGGGAGCAGTGCCGCTGGTTCGGCGGCATGGTCGGCAACCACGTCGCGGACCTGGTGAGCCGCTACGGGGAGCACTCCGGTCTGGTGCCGGAGGCGCTCACCGCGTACATCAAGGGACGGCAGGGCTACGACTACAGCCACCACGGACGGGCCGGGAACCCGTCCACCGACTTCGTGCCCGACGACATCGTCGACCGCTTCTGCCTCCTCGGCCCGGCCTCCGCGCACGTCGAGAAGCTGAGGACGCTCCGCGAGCTGGGCGTGGACCAGTTCGCCCTGTACGACATGCACGACGCGCAGGAGGCCACGATCGACGCCTACGGCACACAGGTCATCCCCGCGTTCGGCTCCTGACCGGCCGGCGTCATCCCCGCGTTCGGCTCCTGACCGGCCGGCCGCGGCTCACCGGCCGGCCCGGGGCGCGACGGCAGTGGCCGAGCGGTCAGCTCGTGCCGCTCTCCTCCAGTGCGGCCACCGCCGCCTTGGCGGCCTTGATGGCGCCCTTGTTGATCTCGTCGGTGGCGGGCGCCGACCTGCTCTCGAAGTCGGAGCCGTTGTACGTCACCGTCACCAGCGCGTTGGCCGCGCGGACCAGCACCACGCCCTCGCGGGTCTCCTGACCGTCCTCGGTGGTGAGGTTCACGACGGAGTACGCCGCGTCGCCCAGCCCCGGCACCGGACCGCCGCCGCCCTTCTCCGCCCGGCGTTCCTCGTACTGCCGCTCCGCCTCCTCGTCCGAGTCGCCGATCTCGAAGGACACGTCCAGCCAGCGGTAGTCGTAGCCCTTGAGGGCGTTCCAGGAGCAGGTGCGGCGCACCGAGGTGTCCGTGGACGGGATCTCCTTCCCGGCCGTCCTCGCCCCCGGCACCAGCGAGGCGATCGTCGACTCGGGCAGGGCGGCGCACGGAGCGGGGGCCGCGGTGTACGTCTGCGGCACCGCGGTGGTGGACGGGGCGGACGCGGACCGGCTCGCGGTGTCGCGGGGTGTCCTGCCCTCGGCGGCGGTGGTCGCCTCCGGGCCGGACGAGAGCGCCCAGCCCGCACAGGCGAGCACCGCGACCGGGGTCAGACGCGCGGCGAGGGCGAGCGGCAGGGGAAGAGAACGCACGGCGCACTTCTCGTGGGGGTCGGTGCGGAAGGGAGTCCGCACTGCGGACGGGACGACAGTGTCACATGAGTCTCTGTGGGGCGGAAGTGCCAACTCGCTCCGTGCCCGCGCGGTGACTCAGCCTCACCGACGCCGCCGTCTTCGCCCGTTATGTCCAGGGGGGTGTGCGGCTTCCCCGAGCGCGTCCGGCCGGTGCGGAACGCCCCCGCCGCGGCGGGGTGATCGATAGCCTGCGGCTGGTCAGGTGACCGGGATCCTGACGCCGACCTGCGGACAGCGAGGTGTGAAGCCGTATGTTCACCACCCGACCCACCCTTCAGGGCACCTTCGGCATGGTGTCCTCCACCCATTGGCTGGCGTCCCAGTCGGCGATGGCCGTGCTGGAGGACGGCGGGAACGCGTACGACGCGGCCGTGGCGGGCGCGTTCGTGCTGCACGTCGTCGAACCGCACCTCAACGGGCCCGCCGGGGAAGTGCCCATCCTGCTCGCCCCCACGGGCGGCGAGGTGCGGGTGCTGTGCGGCCAGGGCGTCGCGCCGGCCGGGGCGACGGCCGCCCACTACCGGGGACTGGGCCTGGAGCTCGTGCCCGGCACCGGTCCGCTCGCCGCCGCCGTGCCCGGCGCGTTCGACGCCTGGATGCTGCTGCTGCGCGACCACGGCACCAGGACGCCGGCCGACGTCCTCAAGTACGCCATCGGATACGCCGAGCACGGCCACGCGCCCGTGGACAACGTCGGCGCGACCGTGGAGACCGTGCGGGAGCTGTTCGAGACGGAGTGGACCTCCTCCGCGGAGGTCTACCTGCCCGGCGGGAAGGCGCCCCGGGCCGGACAGCTGCTGCGCAACCCCGCCCTCGCCGCCACCTGGAAGCGGCTCCTGGCCGAGGTCGCCGGTGCCGGGGACCGGGAGGCGCAGATCGAGGCCGCGCGGGAGGTGTGGCGCACCGGCTTCATCGCCGAGGCCCTGATACGGCAGGCGGGCCGTCCCACCCTGGACACCAGCGGCGAGCGCCACACCGGCACCCTCACGGGCGACGACCTCGCCGCCTGGTCGGCCTCCTACGAGGCGCCCGCCACCTACGACTGGAACGGCTGGACCGTGTGCAAGGCCGGCCCCTGGAGCCAGGGTCCCGTCCTCCTCCAGCAGCTCGCCCTGCTCCCGCCGGAGCTGCCCGCGTACGGCTCGGCCGACTACGTCCACCTGCTCGTCGAGGGCTGCAAGCTCGCCATGGCCGACCGGGAGGCCTGGTACGGCGACGCCGCCGAGGTGCCCCTGGAGGCGCTGCTGTCGGACGCGTACAACGCACAGCGGCGGACGTTGGTGGGGGAGCGGGCGTCGTACGAGCTGCGGCCCGGCAGCCCCGGCGGCCGGGTCCCCCGGCTGTCCCGCCACGCGCGCGTGGAGGCCGCCGTGGAGCGGGCCGCGGGCGCGGCGGGCGCGGGCGAGCCGACGGTCGCCATGAGCGCGACGGCGCCGGTGCCGGGGGAGCCGGCCGTCGCCGCGGACGGCGGTACCCGCGGGGACACCTGCCACCTCGACGTGGTCGACCGCTGGGGCAACATGGTCGCGGCCACCCCCAGCGGCGGCTGGCTCCAGTCCAACCCCGTCGTCCCCGAACTGGGCTTCCCGCTCGGCACCCGGCTGCAGATGACCTGGCTGGAGGAGGGCCTGCCCAACACCCTCACCCCGGGGCGCCGCCCCCGCACCACGCTCACCCCGTCGATCGCGCTGCGCCACGGCGTGCCGGTGCTGGCCTTCGGCACGCCCGGCGGCGACCAGCAGGACCAGTGGCAGCTGCACTTCTTCCTGGCCGCCGCGCTGCGCCGCCCGGTCCGCGGCGCACTCGACCTGCAGGGCGCGATCGACGCCCCGAACTGGCACAACGACAGCTTCCCCGGCTCCTTCTTCCCCCGCGGCATGCGCCCGGGCAGCGTCACCGTGGAGTCCCGCAC
Organism: Streptomyces glaucescens; assembly: GCF_000761215.1. Taxonomy (GTDB): domain Bacteria; phylum Actinomycetota; class Actinomycetes; order Streptomycetales; family Streptomycetaceae; genus Streptomyces; species Streptomyces glaucescens_B. The sequence continues at coordinate 6,193,030 of NZ_CP009438.1, forward strand.
GGACCCGGCCGTCGTGGCGGAGCTGAGGCGGCGCGGACACCGGGTGACGGTGGGCGACGCCTGGTCCGAGGGGCGGCTGTGCGCGGTCGCCCGGGACCCGGAGACCGGCGTGCTGTCGGCGGCGGCGAACCCGCGGGGCATGCAGGGGTACGCGGTGGGCCGCTGAATCCCCGGGGGCGACGGCTGAGGGGCGGTCCGGCGGTCCGGCGGTCCGCGGGCCCGCCCGCGCCGCCGCGCCGTTCATCCCGATTCCATCGTGAGTGCACCGGCCGGGTGGGGATTGTCAGTGGCGCGTGCTCTCATGGAGTCATGATCGAAGACAGCGGAACCATCGACGAGTTTCTCGCCCGGCACGCGGCCGACGTGGAGGAGGCGGTCCGCAAGGCGGCCGCCGCGGAGATCATGCCGCGCTTCCGGCAACTGGCCGCGCACGAGGTCGACCAGAAGAGCGGCCCGCACGACCTGGTCACGGACGCCGACCGCAAGGCCGAGCTGTACCTGACCGAGGCGCTGGGCGCGCTGCTGCCCGGTTCCGTCGTCGTCGGCGAAGAGGCGGTGCACGCCAACCCCGCCACGTACGAGGCGATACGGGGCGACGCGCCGGTGTGGATCGTCGACCCCGTCGACGGCACCCGGCAGTTCGTGCACGGTGAGGACGGCTTCTGCACCCTGGTCGCCCTCGCCCGGCACGGCGTGCTGCACGCCTCCTGGACCTACGCGCCCGCCCGCGACCAGCTCGCCACCGCGGTCAGGGGCCGGGGCGCCTTCCTGGACGGCGAGCGGCTGTACGCGGGCCCGCCCACGCCCGGCCGGGACCTGCGCGTCGCCACCTCCCACCCGGACTACACCACCGACGACCAGAAGCGCGCCCTGCTCGGCCTGCGCACGGAGGGCGTCGCAGCGAGGCCGTGCGGCTCGGCCGGCCTGGAGTACCTGGCCGTCGCCCGGGGAGAATCCGACGCCGTGGCCTTCTCGTGGGAGGCCGCGTGGGACCACGCGGCCGGCCTGCTCCTCGTCGAGGAGGCGGGCGGAGCCCACCTGACCCTCACCGGTGAGCCCTTCCGCATCACCGGCGGCAACCCCCTGCCCTTCACCGCCGCCCGCGACGCGGCGACGGCCCGCCGGGTGGCGGCGCTGCTGGCCTCGGCGGGCTGACCGGCCCCCGCCCCCGCCGCGCGGGGCGTTCGGCGCCCCGGCATATCCTGATGTCCCAGTGGCCACCGGCTGACGAAGGGGTCCGACAGTGCCGTCGATGCTCGATGCGGTCGTGGTGGGAGCGGGGCCGAACGGACTGACGGCCGCCGTCGAACTGGCCCGCCGCGGTTTCTCCGTGGCGCTCTTCGAGGCGCGGGACACCGTCGGCGGGGGAGCCCGCACCGAGGAACTGACCCTGCCCGGCTTCCGGCACGACCCGTGCGCCGCCGCCCACCCCCTCGGCATCAACTCGCCCGCGTTCCGCGCCCTGCCGCTGGAGCGGTACGGCCTGCGCTGGCTCCAGCCCGAGCTGCCCATGGCCCACCCCTTCACCGACGGCACCGCCGCCGTCCTGTCCCGCTCGGTGGCGGAGACCGCCGCGTCCTTCGGCCCCCGCGACGCGGGTCCGTACCGCAGACTCGTCGAGCCGTTCCTGCCCCGGTGGGACACCCTCGTCCGGGACTTCATGTCCCTGCCGCGCACCGCGCTGCCACGCGACCCGGTCACCCTCGCCCGCTTCGGCCTGGCCGGCCTGCCCCCGTCGACCTGGCTCACCCGGCGCTTCCACGACGAGCGCGCCAAGACCCTGTTCGCCGGGCTCGTCGCCCACGTCATGGCCCCGCTCAGCGGGCTGGCCACCGGCGCCATCGGCCTGGTCTTCGCGCTCGCCGCGCACGCCCGCGGCTGGCCCCTGGCACAGGGCGGCTCGCAGGCCGTCTCGGACGCCCTCGCCGGCTACCTGAAGGACCTCGGCGGCATCATCCACACCGACTTCGAGGTCAAGCGCCTCGACGACCTGCCGCCCGCCCGCGCCTACGTCTTCGACACCTCGCCCACCGCCCTGGCACGCATCGCCGGCTTCGGCCGCCACTACGACAACTACCGGTACGGACCGGGCGTCTTCAAGATCGACTACGCGCTGGACGGCCCCGTCCCGTGGACCGCGCCCGAGGCCCGCACCGCCGGCACCGTCCAGATCGGGGCGGACTCCGCGGAGATCGGCACCGCCCTGCGCGCCGCCTCCCGCGAGGGCCGCGCACCCGGCCGCCCGTTCATGATCACCGTGCAGCCGGGTGTGGTCGACCCCACCCGTGCCCCCGCCGGCCACCACGTCTTCTGGGCGTACGGGCACGTCCCCGCCGGCTGGACCGGCGACCTCACCGACGCCATGGAACGCCAACTCGAGCGCTTCGCCCCGGGATTCCGCGACCGAATCCTCGCCCGCGCCACGGCGGGGCCGCCCGAACTGGCCGACCGCAACGCCAACTACGTCGGCGGCGACATCGCCTCCGGAGCCGTCTCCGGGCTGCAGACCCTGCTGCGCCCCCGGCTCACCCTGTCCCCGTACCGCACGCCGCACCCGGCGGTCTTCATCTGCTCGTCGGCCACCCCGCCCGGCCCCGGTGTGCACGGCATGTCCGGCCACAACGCGGCGAAGGCCGTCTGGCGCAGGCTGAGGCGGGCCCGATGACCAGGCTCACCCTCACCCAGGGCGACATCACCCGCGAGTCCGCCGACGCCCTGGTCAACGCGGCCAACTCCGCCCTGCTCGGCGGCGGAGGCGTCGACGGCGCCATCCACCGCCGCGGCGGCCCCGCGATCCTGGAGGAGTGCCGCAGGCTGCGCGCGTCCCGGTTCGGCGGGGGCCTGCCCACGGGCCGGGCCGTCGCCACCACGGCGGGCGAGCTGAACGCCCGCTGGGTCATCCACACCGTCGGCCCCGTCTGGTCCGCCACGGAGGACCGCTCCGGCCTGCTCGCCTCCTGCCACCGGGAGTGCCTGCGCGTCGCCGATGAACTGGGCGCCCGCACGGTCGCCTTCCCGGCGATCTCCACCGGCGTCTACGGCTGGCCGCTGGACGACGCGGCCCGCATCGCGGTGGAGACCGTACGGGACACCCCGACGGCGGTCGAGGAGATCCGCTTCGTCCTCTTCGACGACCGCGCGTACGCGGCGTTCGCCCGGCGGATCGGCTGAGGGGCCGCACCGGAGGCCGGCTCCCGTGTCGCCGTCCGCCCGGCGTCACCAGGCGCGGCCCGCCTCCAGCAGCAGATCACGGACCCGGATCACGTCCGGGTTGCCGGGGCGGCCGGGGCGCTGGACGAGGTACCCGGTGTTGATGGGCGGGTCCTCCGGCTCCAGCAGCGGCACCAGCGCGCCGGACGACAGCTCGTCCTGGCACAGATAGCGCGGCAGCACGGTGAAACCGGCCCCCGCGACCACCGCGGCGAGCACTCCGCGCAGGTCGGGGACGGTCACGGCGGCCGGCCGGGACAGCCGGGCGCCGAAGACGTGCCGCCAGTAGCGGCGGGCGATCGGCAGGTCCTCCGCGTAGCTGACGAGCGGGACGTCGCGCAGCGCGTCGGGCCCCTCGGCGGCCACCCGGCCCGTCAGCCGGTCCGCCCAGACGGGCGCGGCGACCAGGACGAACTCCTCGTCCGTCAGCGGCAGCGCGGTGAGCGCCCGCCCGCGCGGCCGGTAGGTGGCGATCACCAGGTCGTGGCGTCCGGCGCGCAGTTCCTCCAGCAGCCCCTCGGTCAGGCCGGGCGTCACCCTCAGCCGCAGCCCCCCGGCGGTCAGCGGGGCGAGGGCCGGCAGCACCCGGAGGCACATCAGCTCGGCGGGACCGGCCAGGTGCACGGGCGCGGCCCGCTCCTCCGCGCCCGTGTCCTGCCCGGTGGCGGCGGCGAGCGCGTCCAGCGGCGCCGCCACCCGGGCGGCGAGGTCGTGGGCGACGGCGGTCGGCGCGACGCCCCGCGGCAGCCGCTCGAACAGCTCCCGCCCGGACTGCCGTTCCAGCGCCCGGATCTGCGTCGTCACGGTCGGCTGCGACACGCCGAGCAGCCCGGCCGCGGCGGTGAACGAGCCCGAGCGGTACACCGCCAGGAACGTGCGCAGCAGGTTCAGGTCCGCTCCCGGGTGCGCACCGGGCGGGGTCTCACCGCCCGGGCCGGGGGAGCCATCGGGGTCCTTATGCCTCACAGCGCGAGCCTATCGGTCGCTTATGGCGGACGCCCGTGCGGCGAGCACCCGCAGCGCCGTCTCCCCCCAGCGGAGGTTCTCCTCCTCGAAGGAGATGCCGCGCAACAGCGTCAGATAGGGGCCCGCACGGTCGGCCGTGGCCAGGTACTCCGCCTCGTCGCGGCCCTGGAGCAGCCGTTCCCGCAGTCGCCTGTAACGGGCCAGCTTGGCGCGCCCCCACTCAAGGCGCTCCGCGAGCTGGGCGCGCACGGCGTCCAGCTCGCCCACGTCGGCGCACTGCACCTTGACCAGGAGGGCGTCCCGGATCGCGGTGGGCCTGCCGATCGGCTCGGCGAGGAACGCGCGCAGTGCCGCGTACCCCGCGTCGGTCAGCGAGAACAGCCGTTTGTCCGGGCGCCGCTCCTGGCGTACCACGCGGGTGCCGACCAGGCCCTCGCGTTCCATGCGGTCCAGTTCCCGGTAGAGCTGCTGGGGTGTGGCCGTCCAGAAGTTGGCGACCGAGGCGTCGAAGCCCTTGGCCAGGTCGTACCCGGACGCCTCTCCCTCCAGAAGGGCCGCCATCACGGCATTGCGCAGAGCCATGCCGTCACCCTACTCTCCAACGCACCTATTCAACTTGTTGAGTATCGATGCAGGGCGGGAGAGTTCGCATGGACATGGCTTCCACAGGTGCCACGGCGACCGCGCACGCGTTCCGGACGGCCGTCGAGGAACGCGACACGCGGGCGGTGGAGGCACTGCTGGCGGAGCACGTGGTCTTCACCAGCCCCGTGGCGTTCAGGCCGTACGAGGGGAAGGCGATCACCGCGGCGATCCTGCGCGGAGTGCTGAGGGTGTTCGAGGACTTCCGCTACGTCCGGGAGATCGCCGATCCGGGCGGTCGCGACCACGCGCTCGTCTTCACCGCCACGGTGAACGGCAAGCGGATCCAGGGCTGCGACTTCCTGCACGTCGACGACGAGGGGCGGATCGACGACTTCACCGTCATGGTCCGCCCGCTGTCCGCCGCGCAGGCCCTGGCCGAGGCCATGGGCGCGCAGTTCGACCGGATCGCCGCCGAGGCGGCGGGCGCCTGACCGGCACGGGCCGGGCGCCCGGCCGGCTCAGGCCAGCTTCTTCAGCAGCTCGGTGGCGAGCGGCGCGGACGACGCCGGGTTCTGGCCGGTCACCAGGTTGCGGTCGACGACCACGTTCGGCGCCCACGGCTCACCGGCGCGTACGGTCACACCGGCCTCGGTGAGCCGCGACTGCAGCAGCCACTTCGCCTTGTCGGCCAGGCCGCCCTGGATCTCCTCGGCGTCGGTGAACGCGGCCACCTCGTACCCGGCGAACACGTTCGAGCCGTCCTCGCGCGTCGCGGCCAGCATCGCGGCCGGTCCGTGGCAGACCACGCCCAGCGGCTTGCCGGAGACCAGCGCGTCGGTCAGCAGCCGGCCGGAGGCGGCGTTCACCGCCAGGTCCTCCATGGGGCCGTGGCCGCCGGGGTAGAACACGGCCGCGTACTCGTCCAGGTCGACGTCCTCCAGCCGGACCGGCCGCTCCAGCTCGGTCATCGAGGCCAGCGCCGCCGCGATCCGGTCGGCGCCCTCCTGGCCCCCGTTGACCTCGGCCGCGAGGCTGGCCTTGTCGACGGTGGGCACGACGCCGCCGGGCGTGGCGACGACGACCTCGTGACCGGCGGCGCGGAACGCCTCGTACGGGGCGACGGCCTCCTCGGCCCAGAAGCCGGTCGGGTGCCGGGTGCCGTCGTTCAGCGTCCAGTGGTCGGCGCCGGTCATCACGAACAGGATCTTCGACATGCTGCTCTCCCAAGGGGGTGCTTCGATGCCGTCGACGTTAGGCCCGCCCGCCGGGGCGTTTCCAATGACGAATCCAATGTCCGGCATAGGCAGGCCGATGGATGCGCAGGAATAACCCGAACGGCTCCGCGGTGAGGCGCCCGGCCGTCACCGGGAGGTCGGCGCGGGCGTCGGGGAGGGCGTCGCCGTGTTGATGTTCAGATCCGGCCGCGGCTCCAGCACCAGCACCGGCGAGCCCGGCTGCGGCGGGGGCGGGGTGAGCTGGTCCGCGGGCAGCTTCGGCGGGGAGGTCTGCTGGAAGTTCACCTGCTCGTGATTGACCAGGCCGGTCTTCTCCAGCACGGTGATGTGGTCGAGGACCGTGTCGTTGGCCTGGTCGGCGAGTTCCCGCACCAGGCTGTTGCGGGTGTTGGCGCGGATCTTGGCGACGACCGGGAAGATCTGCCCGTGCGTCACCCGCATGATGGTGACGGCCGTGGAGTCGAACTGCCGTCCGTTCTCCGCCGCCGCGGTCGCCACGAACTGCTGCTGCTGGGGGCTGGCCTGGTTGGGCAGGGTGATGCCCAGCTCCGGGGCGATCCGGCGGCAGGTCTCGTCCAGGCGGGAGTGCCCGACGATCAGGTGCGCGCCGGCCTCCTTCATCTCCGGTGTCGTGCCCCGTTCCATCGCCAGCTCGCCCAGCGGGTACTCCCACAGCCCGGCCGCCCGCACCTTGACCACGAAGTCGCGGTCCGCCTCGGTCAGCGGCCCGTAGCGGGTGTTGGCGATGATGCGGTCCGCCGTCGTGGACGTGTTCTCGACCCCGAGCATGGCGGGGTACGCGAGCGCAGCCAGGGTCAGACCCAGCGCGCCGAACACGAAGACGCTTCCTGCCGTGTTGCGGGACATCCGCATGCTGCCTCCAGACGCGAGCGCGTTGTACGCCAGGGGGTACGCAGACGCCGGGCGGATCGATCAGCGCGCCGGTGAATTTCTTCCGCCGGGCGGTGTGGGGTGCGCCACAACCGGCCGGTCATGGGTGGATGTCGGCCGACTGGCCCAACAGAACCGAACAGACCGCGACGGCGTCATTGCTTCGGTTGTGTTGGAGTCCTAGGGTGACCGGGGCTCAGAAGTCCCCTGGCACCGGTGAGTTGAGTGGTTTCACCCGAGGAAGGTCACGGTCATGCCGCACGCGCCGCACGCCCACCGCCCCGAACCGCCCGCCGGCCACCCGTTCGTCAGCCGCCGCCGGCTGCTGGAGGGGGGCGCCGCCTTCCTCGGCGCGCTCGCCCTGTCCGGGTCGCCCGGCGCCGCGCACGCCGCCGGCCGGCCCGTCACCGGACCGCTCGCCGCCGCGCCGGACGGCCGCCCGGAGTGGAACGGCAGCATCGGCGTCTTCCGGCTGGGCACCGAACCACCGCACACCACCCTGATGCCGTACGGCGACCTCGCCCAGGCCCTGGCCGGCGACCGCACCCGGTCGCCGTACCGGCTGAGCCTCGACGGCACCTGGAAGTTCGCCCACGCCGAGCGCCCCGACGACCGCGATCCCGACTTCCACCGCACCGACCTCGACGACCGCGACTGGGACACCCTGCCCGTCCCCTCTGCCTGGCAGCTGCACGGCTACGACCGCCCGGTCTACGTCAACATCACCTATCCCTGGTGGGGCCCCAACGGCCGCGGCGAGGACGCCCGGCCGCCGGCCGCCCCCACCCGGTACAACCCGGTCGGCCAGTACCGCCGCACCTTCACCGTGCCCCGCGACTGGTCGGGACGGCGGACCTTCCTCCACTTCGAGGGGGTGAAGTCCGCCCACTACGTCTGGATCAACGGCAAGCCGGCGGGCTACAGCGAGGACTCGTACACCCCCGCCGAGTACGACATCACCCGGCTCCTCGTGCCCGGCACCAACCAGATCGCCGTCGAGGTCTACCGCTACTCCGACGGGGACTGGCTGGAGGACCAGGACATGATCCGGCTGAGCGGCATCTTCCGCTCGGTCTACCTGTACTCCACTCCGGCCGTGCACCTGCGGGACTTCAAGCTCGACACCCCGCTGGGCGACGACTACCGGACCGCCGAGCTGAAGGTCACCGCGCAGGTGCGCGCGTACGGGGAGCCCGGCGAGGGCCGCGGTGACGACGGCGGACGCGACGCCGCGGACGGCCGGCGGTACACGGTCGACGTGATGCTGTACGACGCCGGCGGCCGCCCCGTCTGGCGCCGCCCCCTCCGGCGGCCCGTCGACGTGCCGCCCGGCGGCGAGGCCACCGTCGAAGCCGCCCGGGCCGTCCCCGGACCCCGCCTCTGGTCGGCCGAGCACCCCTACCTCTACACCGCCGTCCTCCAGCTGCGCGACCCCGCCGGAAAGGTGACCGAGACCCTCTCCCACCGGGTCGGCCTCAGGGAGTTCGCCCTCAAGGACGGCCTGCTGCGGATCAACGGCAGGCCGGTCTCCTTCCGCGGCACCAACCGCCACGAGATGCACCCCGTCCGCGGCTCGGCGCTCACCCGCGCGGACATGGTCCGGGACATCGAGGTCATCAAGCGCCTGAACATCAACTCCGTCCGCACCTCGCACTATCCCAACAACCCGCTCTGGCTGGAACTGGCCGACGAGTACGGCCTGTACCTCGTCGACGAGACCAACCTGGAGACCCACGGCATCCGCGACGAGTACCCGGGCGACCACCCCGAGTGGACCGAGGCGTGCGTGGCCAGGGCCCGGAACATGGTCCACCGCGACAAGAACCACGCCTCGGTCGTCATCTGGTCGCTCGGCAACGAGGCGGGCGGCGGCAGGACCTTCAACGCCATGTACGACTGGATCAAGGGCTACGATCCCAGCCGCGTCATCCAGTACGAGGGCGACGACCGCCCCGGCATCAGCGACATCCGCTCCGAGATGTACGACACTCCGCAGACCGTCGAGTCCCGCGCCAGGGACACCCGCGACACCCGGCCGTACGTGATGATCGAGTACTCGCACGGCATGGGGAACTCCAACGGCAACTTCAAGAAGTACTGGGACATCGTCCGCCGCCACGACGTGCTCCAGGGCGGCTGGATCTGGGACTTCGCCGACCAGGCCCTGAAGTGGCCCACCCCCTCACGCAAGCTGCTGGCCGAGACCGGGCCGGGCGGGCTGCGCGGCGAGATCGTCAACCCCAGCGGCGGCTTCGACCGGGCCGAGGGCGTCCGGGGGGCCACCGTCTTCCCCCGCGACGAGCGCCTGGACCTGACCGGCTCCCTCACCCTGGAGGCCTGGGTCACCCCGCACGTGACGGGCTACCACCAGCCGATCATCGCCAAGGGCGACACCCAGTACGCGCTCAAGCAGACCGGCAGGACGCTGGAGTTCTTCATCCACGGCGGCGGCCAGTGGGTCACCGCGAACTGGACGCTGCCCGACGACTGGACGGGCCGCGAGCACCACATCGCCGGCGTCTTCGACGCGGACGCCGGCACCCTGACCCTCTACGCCGACGGCTCGGTGCGCGCCACCCGCACCACCACCCGGCGCCCCGGCGTCAACACGGCGCCCCTCGCCCTCGCCACCGACGTCGACAACCCGACCCGCGAGTTCAGCGGCACCATCCGGCGGGCCCGCGTGTACGCCCGTGCCCTGACCGCCGCCGAACTGGCCTCGCAGGACCGCGGCCCCGGCGACGAGGGCGTGCGGTTCTGGTTCGACGCCGCCACCGCCCGGCTCACCGAGCGCCGGCCCCGCGCCAGGACGTTCCACGCCTACGGCGGCGACTGGGGCGACAACCCCAACGACGGCGCCTTCTCGGGCGACGGCATCGTCCTGGCCGACCGCGGCCACACCGGCAAGGCCGCGGAGGTCAAACAGATCTACCAGGCGATCCACGCGACCCCCGCCGACGGCGGCACCCTCACCCCCGGCGGCCGGATCACCCTCACCAACGAGTACCTGTTCACCGGCCTGCGCGAGTTCGACGGCCGCTGGTCCCTCGTCGCCGACGGCAAGGCCGTCCGGCACGGCAGGCTGACCCGCGACCAGCTCGACGTGCCCCCGCTGAGCAGCAAGGAGATCACGGTGCCCGTCCGGCTGCCGGAGAAGCCGGCACCCGGCACCGAGTACTTCCTGCACCTGTCCTTCACCACCCGGGAGGCCACCCCCTGGGCCGAGCCCGGTTTCGAGGTGGCCAAGCAGCAGCTCCCCCTCGCCGCGGATGTCCCGGCCGTCGTCCCCGTACCACTGGACGGCGTCCCCGCACTGCGCCACCACGACGGCGCGACGGCCGTCACGGTGCGCGGCGAGGACTTCTCCCTCACCGTCGACAAGCGCAGCGGCACCATCACCTCGTACGAGGCGGCGGGGCGCCGCCTGATCACCTCCGGTCCGGTGCCGAACTACTGGCGCGCGCCCACCGACAACGACCGCGGCAACGGCCAGCACACCCGCAACCAGACCTGGCGCGACGCCGGGGCCCGGCGCACGCTCACCGGCGTGCGCGTCAGCACGCTGCGCGACCGGGCCGTGCGGATCGAGGTCAGCGGCACACTGCCCACCAGCACCACGTCGGCGTACACCCTCACCTACACCGTCTTCGGCAACGGTGAGATCAAGGTCGACCACACCCTGCGCCCGGGCGCCCCCGGCCTGCCGTACATCCCCGAGGTCGGCACCATCCTCTTCCTCCCGCGCCGCCTGGACCGGCTGCACTACTACGGCCGGGGGCCCGAGGAGAACCAGTGGGACCGCAACAACGCGACCGACGTGGGCCTGTACTCCGGCACGGTCTCCGGTCAGTGGACGCCCTACCTGCGCCCCCAGGAGAACGGCAACAAGACGGACGTCCGCTGGATCGCGCTCACCGACGACAGCGGCGCGGGCCTGCTGGTCGGCGGAGAGCCGCTGATGGAGGTCAACGCCTCGCACTTCACCCCGGAGGACCTGTCCGCCGGGGTGCGCCACGACTACCAGCTCACCCCCCGCGACGCGGTCGTGCTGCGGGTCAACCACCGGCAGATGGGCGTGGGCGGCGACAACAGCTGGGGGGCCCACACGCACGACGAGTTCAAGCTGTTCGCCGACCGGGACCACACCCACAGCTACCGGCTGCGCCCGCTGGCCGACGTGGCGGACGCGATGGCGGCCGCACGCCGGCCCACGGCCACCCGGTGACCGCGGGGCAGGACGCCCGTGGGCACCCACGGGAGCGGCGGGGGAGCGTCGTCGGCGCGCTCACCACCGCGCTTCGAGGGTGCCCTCCGGACCGGAGACGACATCCGCGCCGACGGCCAGGCCGTCGAGCGTCATGCGCAGCCACGCGCGGTCGTCCGCGGCCGGGTGCTCCAGCCGCATCCGCCGCGCCCGGAACGGCACCATGCGCAGCCCGGCCAGCCGTCCCGTCCCCGTCTCCACCGACACCAGCAGGGCCAGCCGCAGGTCGTCGCGGTACTCCGTACGGCCGGCGATGCCCTCGTAGTCGTCGATGAAGTCCCCGCAGCCGTACAGCACCAGCCGCTCCCGGTACACCTCGATCCGGCGCGGATGGTGCGAGGAGTGGCCGTGGACGACGTCCACCCCGCCGTCCACCAGCGCGTGCGCGAAACGGACCTGCTCCTGCGGGATGCGGTACCCCCAGTTGGAACCCCAGTGCACGGAGACGACCACGATGTCGCCGGGGCGCCGCACCGGACCCACCCGGCGCAGCACGGCCTCGGCGGCCGGGGGCGACGGCGAGGGCGCGTACGCCACCCCGGCCTGCTCCGGTGCCGCCGCCCAGCCGGGCGGTATGCCGCTGGAGCCCGTGCCGAGCGCGAAGACCAGCACCCGGGCGCCGGAGCGGGTGTCGATCACGGCGGGCGCGTACGCCGCGTCCGCGTCCCGCCCCGCGCCCGCCACCCGCAGCCCGGCCCCGGCCAGCACGTCCAGCGTCTCCGCCAGCCCCCGGCGGCCGAAGTCCAGCACGTGGTTGTTGGCGAGCACGCAGACATCAGGCCGGGCCACCGTGAGGGCGGGCAGGTTCGCCGGGTGCATCCGGTAGTGCACCGCCTTCCCGGGCGCGAACGAGCCGTCCGCCGTCACGGCGGTCTCCAGGTTCACGATCCGCGCGTCCGGCGCGGCCGCCGCGAGCACGCCCAGCGACTCCCCCCACGGCCACTCCGGGGCCACCGGGGCGGGCACCGGCCCGTTCACCGACTCCGCCAGCGCCACATAGCCCCGGGCGTCACGCACGTAGTCCTCCCGCAGCCCCGGATCACCGGGGTGCGCGAGGATCTGGTCGACGCCGCGCCCGAGCATCACGTCTCCGCACAGGAACAGCGTCACGACGCCGCCGCCCATGTCTCCACGGTAGGCCCGCGCCGCCACGTGTGGGCCGCCCCGCGGGGGAAACCCGGGCCCCGTGAGGTGCCTCATGGAAGGGAGGCGTGCCATGAACACGCCTGCGCGGCGTGGCGGCGGCCCCCTGCTGCCGCGGTGGGGGCCCGGCCGGGACGGGCCATGGGACCGGGACCCGCTCGCGGAGCTGTGGCGGCTGTGGCGTGACACCGGCGGCGCGCCCGGCCGGGTGACACCGGCGCGCGGCCATGATCCGGGCCCCGTCGGGTGGGGCGGACCGGCCTGGGTGCCCGCGGTCGAGGAGGACGAGACCGACGAGGCGTTCGAGATCCGTGCCGTGCTGCCCGGGGTGCCACGCGAGCGGATCACGGTCGACATCGACGAACGCGAACTGCGGATCACGGGCGACCTGCGCGACACCGGACTCCGCCCGCCCTCGCACGGCGGCCGCTTCTTCCACCGGACCTGGCTGCCCGTCGGAGCCGACCCCGACGGGGCGGAGGCGAGCCTGACCGACGGCGTCCTGCGGATCCGCGTGCCCAAGTCCCCGGCACCGAAACGGCGCCGCCTGCCGATCGGCGGCACGGACCGGGAGACGGACCCGGTGACGCGCGAACCGGCGGACCGGGAGACGGAATCGGTGACGCGGACGGACCGGGAGACGGACCCGGTGACGCGCGAACCGGCGGACCGGGAGGCGGAATCGGTGACGCGGACGGACCGGGAGACGGACCCGGTGACCTACGTACGGACGGGCCCGGGGACGGACCCGTCGGCGGGCCGGACGGGGGCGGACACATGACCACACGCACACGGTTCCACGACCGGTCGCACGCCGGCCGTGAACTCGCCGGCCATCTGCGCATCCTCCAGGAGAAGGGCCTGCTCCCGCACCCCGTCGTCCTCGCCCTGCCCCGCGGCGGCGTCACGGTCGCCCGGGAGGTCGCGCAGGCCCTCGGCGCTCCGCTCGACGTGTTCGTGGTCCGCAAGATCGGGGCCCCCTTCCACGAGGAGTTCGCCGTGGGCGCCATCGCCGGGGACGGGCCCCCGCTGTTCGACCCGCGGTCCCTGGAGCACACCGGGCTCACCGAGGAGGACCTCGCCCCGGTGGTGGAACGGGAGCGGGCCGAGCTGCGCCGCCGCGAGGAGCGCTACCGGCAGGGCCGCCCCGCGCCCGAACTGCACGGCCGTACCGCCGTCATCGTCGACGACGGACTGGCCACCGGCGCCACCGCCCGCGCCGCCGTCCGCGCCGTGCGCGCCCGGGACCCGGAGCGGATCGTGATGGCCGCTCCCGTGTGCTCCGCGGAGGCGTCCGAGCTGCTGCGCGCCGAGGCGGACGACGTGGTCTGCCTGCTGCGGCCCAGTCCCTTCCACGCGGTCGGCCTCTGGTACGAGAACTTCGACCAGCTGACCGACGAGGACGTGCTGGACGCGCTGCGGCGGTTAGGGGGCGGCCCGGTGAGGTGCGTACGGGAGGTGATGTCGCCGGGCGTGGCATCCGTCGAACCGATGACGACGGTCGCCCGGGCCGCCGCGCTGATGCGCGAGCGGGACATCGGCGACGTCCTGGTGGCCTACGACCGCGATCTCTTCGGCGTCCTCACCGACCGGGACATCGCCGTGCGGGCCGTCGCCGAGGGCCGCGACCCCACGCGGACCAGGGTCGGCGAGCTGTGCACCCGGCCGCCCCTGGTCACCCTCTCACCCGAGGACACCACCGAGCACGCCGTCGAGCTGATGCGCCGGTACGCCGTGCGGCGGCTGCCCGTCGTCGAGCACGGCGGCTGCCCGGTCGGCATGGTCAGCCTCGGCGACCTGGCGGCCGCCGAGGACCCGCACTCCGCCCTCGCCGGCATCAGCCGCGCGGCTCCCGGCCGCTGAGGGCGCCGCCTGGGGCACGTGGCCGGTGCCGGTGCCGGTGTGCCGGTGGCGATGGGGGTGGCAGCGGCAGGTGGCGGGGAGCGGTGCGGAACGGGACAATCCGGACTGGTACCCACCGCTCGCACCGCACCGAAGGGACCTCGCGCATGGTTGAGCAGGACGAGCGCTTCGACGTCGTCGTACTCGGCGCCGGCCCCGGCGGGTACGTCGCCGCCATCCGCGCCGCCCAGCTGGGCGGACGCGTCGCCGTCATCGAGGAGAAGTACTGGGGCGGCGTCTGCCTGAACGTCGGCTGCATCCCCACCAAGGCCCTGCTGCGCAACGCCGAACTCGCGCACATCGTCACCCGCGAGGCGAAGACCTTCGGCATCCGGTCGGACGCGCCGATCACCTTCGACTACGGCGAGGCGTTCCGCCGCAGCCGCAAGGTCGCCGACGGCCGGGTCAAGGGCGTCCACTACCTGATGAAGAAGAACGGGATCACCGAGTTCGACGGCCGCGGCACCTTCCTCGACCCGCACACCCTCCAGGTCACCGACTACGAGGGCACCACCCGCACCATCGGCTTCGAGAACTGCGTCATCGCGACCGGCGCCACCCCGAAACTGCTGCCCGGTACCAAGCGCAGCGCCCGTGTGGTGACCTACGAGGAGCAGATCCTCGCCGACGACCTGCCCCGCTCCATCGTCATCGCGGGCGCCGGCGCCATCGGCATCGAGTTCGCGTACGTCCTGCACAACTACGGCGTGAAGGTCACCATCGTCGAGTTCCTGGACCGTGTCGCCCCCACCGAGGACGCCGACGTCTCCGCCGAACTCGCCAAGCAGTACCGGCGCCTCGGCATCGACGTGCTCACCTCCACCCGCGTCGACGCCATCGACGAGTCCGGCCCCCAGGTCCGGGTCACGGTCACCGCGAAGGACGGCTCCCAGCAGGTCCTGGAGGCCGACAAGGTGCTCCAGGCCATCGGCTTCGGCCCGAACGTGGAGGGCTACGGCCTGGAGAACACCGGTGTCCGGCTCACCGAGCGCGGCGCCGTCGACGTCGACGGCCGCTGCCGCACCTCGGTGCCGCACCTGTACGCCATCGGCGACGTCACGGCCAAGCTGATGCTGGCGCACGCCGCCGAGGCGATGGGCGTGGTCGCCGCCGAGACCATCGCCGACGCGGAGACCATGGAACTCGACTACGCCATGATCCCCCGCGCCACCTTCTGCCAGCCGCAGATCGCCAGCTTCGGCTACACCGAGGCCCAGGCCCGCGATCTGGGCCATGACGTGAAGGTCGCCAAGTTCCCCTTCACCGCCAACGGCAAGGCGCACGGCCTCGGCGACTCCACCGGTTTCGTCAAGCTGATCAGCGACGCCCGGTACGGCGAGCTGATCGGCGGTCACCTGATCGGCCCGGACGTCACCGAGCTGCTGCCCGAGCTGACCCTCGCCCAGCAGTGGGACCTGACCGTGCACGAGGTGGCCCGCAACGTGCACGCCCACCCGACGCTGAGCGAGGCGGTGAAGGAAGCGGTGCACGGCCTCGCCGGGCACATGATCAATTTCTAGGGGTGCCGCCGGTCGCCGGGTCCGCCGTCACTCCGCGGTGTCGCTGATCCCCAGGCGCAGGTGCTCCACGTGGTACACCGCCTGGTCGAGCAGCTCGGCGACATGGTGGTCGTGCAGCGCGTACACCACCGACCGGCCCCGGCGCTCGCCCACCACCAGTCCGAGGTTGCGCAGCAGCCGTAGCTGGTGCGAGCACGCCGACTGCTCCATGCCCACCTCGGCCGCCAGCTCGGTGGCCGGCAGCGGTCCTTCGCGCAGCCGCGCGAGGATCAGCAGCCGGGAGGGGGTCGACAGGGCCTGGAGGGTGGTGGCCACCTTCGCCACGTTGTCCGCGTCGAGACGGACGCGCTCGGGGGCGCTCTGCGCGCTGGTGACGGCTCCATGACCCATGGCGTGTATCTTACCGACCGTACATGAACGAATGAATGAGTCTTCATGTGTTCCTGTATGGTGTGGCGCGTGTCCGCGACTCTCGCTCCCCGACAGACCTCCGCCCGCACCCAGCCGGCCCCCCGCCGCCGCACCCGGGTCCTCGCGCTCCCCGAGGCCCGCTGGGCACTCGCCGCGCTGGCCGCCTTCCTGCTGGGCCTCGCACTCGATCTCGGCGGAGCCCCCGCCTGGGCCCACGGCGTCGCCTACGCGGTCGCCTACGTCACGGGCGGCTGGGAGCCCGCCCTGGAGGGACTGCGCGCCCTGCGCGAGAAGACCCTCGACGTCGACCTGCTGATGATCGTCGCCGCCCTCGGCGCCGCCGCGATCGGCCAGGTCCTCGACGGCGCCCTGCTGATCGTCATCTTCGCCACCTCCGGCGCCCTGGAGGCCCTGGCCACCGCCCGCACCGCCGACTCCGTGCGCGGCCTGCTCGACCTCGCCCCCGCCACCGCGACCCGGATCCACGCCGACGGCACCGAGGAGACCGTTCCCGCCGCCGGACTCGCCGTCGGCGACACGCTGCTGATCCGGCCGGGCGAGCTGATCGGCGCCGACGGCACGGTCCTGGACGGCACCAGCGAGGCCGACCAGGCCACCATCACCGGCGAACCCCTCCCGGTCGTCAAGCGCCCCGGCGACGAGGTCTTCGCCGGCACCCTCAACGGCACCGGCGCCCTGCGCGTCCGCGTCGACCGCGACCCCGCCGACTCCGTCATCGCCCGCATCGTCACCCTGGTCGAGGAGGCCTCCCGCACCAAGGCACCCACCCAGCTCTTCATCGAGAAGGTCGAGCAGCGCTACGCCGTCGGCGTGGTGGCCGCCACCCTCGCCGTCTTCGCGGTCCCGCTCGCGTTCGGCGCCGGCCTCACCGACGCCCTGCTGCGCGCGATGACCTTCATGATCGTCGCCTCGCCGTGCGCGGTCGTCCTCGCCACCATGCCGCCGCTGCTGTCCGCCATCGCCAACGCCGGCCGGCACGGCGTCCTGGTCAAGTCGGCCGTCGCGATGGAGCGCCTCGGCGAGACCGACACCGCCGCCCTCGACAAGACCGGCACCCTGACCGAAGGCGCCCCCGAGGTCACGGCCGTACGGCCGCTGCCGGGCTCCGGGCTCGACGAGGAGCGACTGCTCGCCCTCGCCGCGGCGGCCGAGCACCCCAGCGAGCATCCGCTGGCCCGGGCGATCGTGGCGGCGGCCCGGGAGCGGGGACTGCCGATCGCGACGGCGGAGAAGTTCACGGCGACACCGGGGGAGGGGGTCTCGGCGGTGGTGGACGGCCGGCCGGTGACGGTCGGCCGTGCGCGGGACGCCGTGCCCGGTCCGCCGCGGGAGCCCCACGGGGCACAGGCCGCCGGTGCGCGGCCCGACGCCGGCCCGCGGGAGCGGGGCGCCACCGTCGTCACCGTCCACCGGGACGGCGTCCCCGTCGGCACCCTGGCCCTCACCGACCGCCTGCGCCCCGACGCCGCCGCCACCACCGCCGCCCTCACCGCCCTGACCGGCACCCCGCCCGTCCTGCTCACCGGCGACAACCGGCACACCGCCGCCCGCGTCGCCGAGGCCACCGGGCTCACCGACGTCCGGGCGGAGCTGCTGCCCGAGGACAAGGCCGGTGCCGTGCACGACATCCAGCGGACCGGCCGCAAGGTGCTGTTCGTCGGCGACGGGGTCAACGACGCGCCCGCCCTCGCCGCCGCCCACTCCGGCATCGCGATGGGCCGCGCCGGATCCGACCTGGCCCTGGAGACCGCCGACGCGGTCGTCGTCCGCGACGAGCTCGCCGCCGTCCCGGCGGTCGTCCGACTGTCCCGCGCCGCCCGCCGCCTGGTGGTGCAGAACCTGGTCATCGCCGGCACCTTCATCACCGTCCTGGTCGTCTGGGACCTGGCCGGCCACCTCCCGCTGCCGCTCGGTGTCGCCGGCCACGAGGGTTCGACCGTGCTGGTCGGCCTGAACGGACTGCGGCTGCTGCGCGAGTCCGCGTGGCGGCCCGGCCGGTCCGGGTGATCCGGACCGGTCCAGGACAGTCGGGGTCGATGTCGGATTCTCGCCAGCCCGCGTGCCCCCGGTGCCGGATGCTGGACGCATGCAGATGGGGATGCACACCGACATCGAGCGCTGTGTCCGCGCCGTCCGGTCCAAGGACGCCCGCTTCGACGGCTGGTTCTTCACCGCCGTCCTGACCACCGGGATCTACTGCCGGCCCAGTTGCCCGGTCGTACCGCCCAAGCGGGAGAACATGGTGTTCCACCCGAGCGCGGCCGCCTGCCAGCAGGCCGGCTTCCGGGCCTGCAAGCGCTGCCGCCCCGACACCAGCCCCGGCTCCCCGGAGTGGAACCAGCGCGCCGACCTCGTGGCCCGCGCCATGCGGCTGATCACCGACGGCGTCGTGGACCGCGAGGGCGTCCCCGGCCTCGCCGCCCGGCTCGGCTACAGCACCCGGCAGATCGAACGCCAGCTGCTCGCCGAGCTGGGCGCCGGCCCGCTCGCCCTCGCCCGCGCCCAGCGGGCCCAGACGGCCCGCCTGCTGATCGAGACGACCGCCCTGCCGATGGCGGAGATCGCCTTCGCGGCGGGCTTCGCCTCCATCCGCACCTTCAACGACACCGTCCGCGAGGTCTACGCCCTCACCCCCAGCGACCTGCGCACCCGCACACCCCGGACGAACCCCGCCGGGACACCCGCCGGCACCCCCGGAGCGATCTCCCTGCGCCTCCCCTTCCGCGCCCCCCTCAACCCCGACAACCTCTTCGGCCACCTGGCCGCGACCGCCGTGCCCGGCGTCGAGGAGTGGCGGGACGGCGCCTACCGCCGCACCCTGCGCCTCCCCTACGGGCACGGCATCGCCGCGCTCACCCCGCGCCCCGACCACATCGCCTGCCGCCTCACCCTCACCGACCTGCGCGACCTGCCCGTCGCCATCAGCCGCTGCCGCCGCCTGCTCGACCTGGACGCCGACCCGGTCGCCATCGACGACCAGCTGCGCACGGACCCGGTGCTCGCCCCGCTGGTGGACAAGGCACCCGGGCGACGGGTCCCGCGCACGGTCGACGAGGCGGAGTTCGCGGTACGGGCCGTACTCGGCCAGCAGGTCTCCACGGCCGCCGCCCGCACCCACGCGGCCCGCCTGGTCAGTGCGCACGGCGAGGCCGTCGACGACCCCGAGGGCGGCCTCACCCACCTGTTCCCGGCACCGGCGGACCTCGCCGCCGTCGACCCGGAGTCCCTGGCGATGCCCCGCACCCGCCGCGTGACCCTCACCACCCTCGTCGGCCGGCTCGCCGACGGCTCGCTGCCCCTGGGCGTGGAGAGCGACTGGCCGGAGGCCCGTGCCAGGCTCCTCGCCCTCCCCGGCTTCGGCCCGTGGACGGCCGACGTGATCGCGATGCGGGCCCTCGGCGACCCCGACGCCTTCCTCCCCACCGACCTCGGCGTCCGCCGCGCCGCCCGGGAACTGGGCCTGCCCTCCACCCCGGCCGCGCTCACCGCCCGCGCGGCGGCCTGGCGGCCCTGGCGGGCGTACGCCGTCCAGTACCTGTGGGCGACGGACGACCACCCCATCAACTTCCTGCCGGTATGAGGCACCAGAGAACCAGGAACCGTCATGAGACAGCACACGGTGATCGACAGTCCGTACGGCCCGCTGACCCTGGTCGCCGACGACGGCGTCCTGTGCGGCGTGTACATGGAGGACCAGCGCCACCGGCCGCCCGAGGAGACCTTCGGCTCCCGCGACCAGCGCCCCTTCGCCGAGGCGGAGGAACAACTGGAGGCCTACTTCGCGGGCCGGCTGACCGAGTTCACCCTCCCGCTGCGCCTGCACGGCACCCCGTTCCAGCGCCGCGTCTGGGAGCACCTGCGGACCATCCCGTACGGCGAGACCCGCACCTACGGCCGGCTCGCCGCCGCCCTCGGCAATCCCAGGGCGTCCCGCGCGGTCGGCCTCGCCAACGGCAGGAACCCGATCGGCATCATCATCCCCTGCCACCGCGTGGTCGGCACCGACGGCAGCCTCACCGGCTACGGCGGCGGCCTCGCCCGCAAGCAGCGCCTGCTGGACTTCGAGTCGGGCACCGCGCTGTTCTGACCGCCCCGGACCCGCCCCGAACCCGGTGGCCTACGTCCACGGCCCGCTCCAGTGAGCGGACCCGCTCGGTCTCGCGAGGGGGAGTACCACTACGAGGCGCACGGGCTCCGTGGCGGCGCCTGACGCGGCACGGGCCGGGGCCGGCCGGCCCTACGCCGACTGTCCCACCCGGCGCAGCAGGGCGGGCAGGGCCGTGCCGATCGGGTCCCTGATCACCTCGTCGGCCAGCTCGTCGTACGGCGTCGGCTCGGCGTTGACGACGATCAGGCGGGCGCCGTGGTCCGCGGCGACGCCCGCCAGGCCCGCGGCGGGCTGCACCTGGAGGCTGGTGCCGGCGGCGATGAAGACCTGGCAGGCCTTCGTGACGGCGACGGCGTCGCCGAGCACCACCGGGTCGAGCCGCTCGCCGAACATCACCGTCGCCGGTTTCAGGATGCCCCCGCACTCCCGGCACGGCGGATCCGGCTCCCCGGCCTCGACCCGGGCCAGGGCGTCCTCCATCGGACCGCCCGCGTGGCACGCCGTGCAGACGTACCGGCGTGCCGTGCCGTGCAGTTCGAGGACCTTGCGGTCGGGCATCCCGGCGAGCTGGTGCAGACCGTCCACATTCTGGGTGATCACCCGCACCGGCACCCCGGACCTCTCCAGTTCCGCCACCGCCCGGTGCGCGGCGTTCGGTTCGGCCCCCAGGGCCCCGGCGTCCCGTCGCATCAGCCAGGAGCGGCGGCGGATCTCCGGGTCGCCCATGTAGTACTCGTACGTCACCAGCTTCTCGGCCTCGGGGTCGCGCCGCCACAGCCCCTGGGGGCCGCGGTAGTCGGGGATGCCGGAGTCGGTCGAGACACCGGCGCCGGTCAGCAGGGCGACGAGGGGCTTGCTCATGCCGCCGAGCGTAGGGCGGGCCCGCAGGCCGGGGCGAACGGATATCCGGGAGGCGGAGCGCGGTGCTAGGGTCCGCGCATGGCCAAGGTCAATGTCTCGCTCGACGCCGAACTCGTCGTGGAAACCATGGTGCTCGCCGGTGTCGGCAGCCCCCAGGACGCCGTCGAGCTGGTCCTGCGCGACTACATCGAGCGCGGGCACCGCACCGAGGCGAGGCTCGTCACCCGTGACGAGGCGCTGCGCGAGGTCGACGTCAAACCCCGCGAGGAGGGCTGAACCCCACCCGCCGGGCCCGCACCGCCGGACACTCACCCCACCCGGTGCCCGTTCTCCAGCTCCGCCGTTCCCGAGCCCTCCGCCAGGACGTCCAGCGCGGCCAGCACCCGGCGGCCCAGCGCGCCCAGCAGGTGGGCGGTCAGCTCCTCGCGGGGCACCAGCCGCCAGGACAGCAGCTCCTCCTCCTGGAGCCGGATCGCCTTCAGGTCGTCCTCGGTGAGCACCCCGCCGTCGTAGAGGTACGCCACCAGCGGCGGCCGGTCCGGGCCGTGCACCCAGTCCACGGCGAGCAGCCGCCCCAGCGGACGGTCCAGGCCGATCTCCTCGGCGGTCTCCCGGCGGGCGCCCTGGCGCGGGGTCTCGCCGTCGTCGGACTCGACGGTGCCGCCCGGCAGCGCCCAGCCCTCGCGATAGTTCGGCTCGACGAGCAGCACCCGCCCCTCGGCGTCCCGGAAGAGCGCGGCGGCCCCGGCGAGGACCCGGGGCAGTCCGGCGATGTACGCGGCGAAGTCAGGAGTGTCGGTCATCCTGGAAGGGTAACCAGCGCGCCCGTACGCGCCGCCGCTCGGCGATGCCACGCACACCGCAGCGCCGGGGCCGCGCCCCCGCACCCGGCGCGTGGTCAGTGCGCGGACTCCGCCAGCCGCAGGGTCCGCTCCGCCAGTTCGCTGATCCGCACCCCGTCGAAGCCGAAGACCGCGCTGCGCACCGTGTCCCGCAGCGGCTCCGTCCACTGGGCCGGTATGGCGCGCGCCCCGTTCAGCACCCCGGCCACCGAGCCCGCCGTGGCCCCGTTGGAGTCGGTGTCCAGACCGCCGCGGACGGTGAGCGCGATGGTGCGGGTGAAGTCGCCGTCGCCGTAGACCAGTCCCGCCGTGAGCACCGCCGCGTTCGGCACCACGTGGATCCAGTGCGCCCCGGCCGTCTCCTCGGACACCGTCGCCAGGGTGTCCTCCCAGGTCATCCGGGTGTCGTGGAGCGAGATCACCCGCCGCACGGTACGGGCCAGCCGGCTGCTCGCCGGGACGACGGCCAGGGCCGTGTCGAGGGCGTCGCGGACAGTGGGCGCGGTGAACGCGGCGGAGATCAGCGCCGCCGCCCACATCGCGCCGTACACGCCGTTGCCGGTGTGCGACAGCACCGCGTCCCGGCGGGCCAGCGAGGCCGCCAGGCGGGGGGCTCCGGGGCAGGTCCAGCCGTGGATGTCGGCGCGGATGAGGGCGCCGATCCACTCCTGGTAGGGGTTGTCGTACGTCGCGGTCAGCGGCGGCCGCAGCCCGTTGGCGAGGTTGCGGTAGGCCGCGCGTTCCGCCGTGAAGGTCTGCAGGTACGGCAGCCGCAGCAGCCACAGGTCGCCGACCTGCTCCGTGCTGAAGCCGAAGCCTCTGGTCTCCAGCAGGTGCAGGCCGAGGATCGCGTAGTCCACGTCGTCGTCGCGGCAGCTGCCGTCGACACGGCCCCGGACGCACGCGCGCCACTCCGGGCGCAGCGCGGGCAGGCCGTCCGCGCCGGCGGGGGGCTCGGGCAGGTAGTCGGTCAGCGGCAGGGCGTCGGCCTCGCGCAGATAGCGGTCGATGCGCTCGCGCGTCCACACCTCGCCCTGCTCGACCGGCTTGCCCAGCATGTTGCCCGCGATCCGGCCGAGCCAGCCGCCCAGGATCCGGTCGGCCAGGCCGGGGCCGGCGGTGGCGGGGGAGGGCGCGTGGGTGCCCACGGAGGTCATGGGTCCCGGGGTACCCGATTCCGGCCGCTTCCACCGGGACCCCGCCCGCTCGCCCGGCGTTCCCGCCGGCCGGCCGCACGGTGTTCCACCCTCCGGGCAGGGGCATGACGGCGGGGGCTCGCTGAGGTTATGGTCGCAGCGGCGCGACTGCCTTGACGTGGGCAAGGCTCGGAGAGCAAGGGGAAAAGCAAGGTGGCTGACGCTGCACAGGACGGCGCCCGCAGGGTGCTCGTCGCCGCGGACAAGTTCAAGGGCTCGCTGACGGCCGTACAGGTCGCCGAGCGGGTCACCGCCGGGCTGCGCCGGGTCGTACCGGACGTCGTGGTCGAGGCGATGCCCGTGGCCGACGGTGGCGACGGCACGGTGGCCGCGGCGGTCGCCGCCGGGTTCGAGCGCCACGAGGTCCGGGTGACGGGACCGCTCGGCGACGAGGTGACGGCCGCCTACGCGCTGCGCGGGGACACCGCGGTCGTGGAGATGGCGGAGGCGAGCGGGCTGCAGCGGCTGCCCGAGGGCGTCTTCGCCCCGCTCACCGCCTCCACGTACGGCTCCGGGGAGCTTTTGCGCGCCGCACTCGACGCCGGGGCCCGCACGATCGTCTTCGGTGTCGGCGGCAGCGCGACGACGGACGGCGGCGCGGGCATGCTGGCCGCCCTCGGGGCGCGCTTCCTGGACGCCGGCGGGGAGCCGGTCGCGCCCGGCGGCGGGGGCCTCGCCGCCCTCGCTTCCGCGGACCTGTCCGGCCTCGACCCGCGCCTGGCCGAGGTCGAATTGGTGCTTGCCAGCGACGTCGACAACCCGCTGACCGGTCCCAAGGGCGCGCCGGCCGTCTACGGCCCGCAGAAGGGCGCCTCGCCGGACGACGTGGCCGCACTGGACGCGGCGCTCGCCCACTACGCGAAGGTGCTCGCCGGGACGCCCGGTGCCGGTGCGAAGGCTGCGGAGTACGCGGAGGCGCCCGGCGCGGGCGCGGCCGGGGGCATCGGCTATGGCGCGCTGCTCGTCGGGGCCCGGTTCCGGGCCGGCATCGAGGTCATGCTGGAGGTGCTCGGGTTCGCCCCCGCGCTGGAGCGGGCCGACCTGGTGATCACCGGTGAGGGCTCGCTCGACGAGCAGACCCTGCACGGCAAGGCGCCGGCGGGCGTGGCCGCGGCGGCGCGGGCGGCCGGCAAGGAGGTCGTCGCGGTGTGCGGGCGGCTCGCCCTGGCGCCCGAGGTGCTGGGCAGCGCCGGGATCCGGCGGGCCTACCCGCTGACGGAGGTCGAGCCGGACGTGGCGAAGTGCATCGCCGAGGCCGGGCCCATCCTGGAGCGGGTGGCGGAGTCCATCGGCCGGGACTTCCTGCGCTGAGGCCGGGGCGGGTGTTCTCCGCCCCCGCCGCCCTCACCCTTCCCGTCCCGGGGGCTGCCGCCCCCGAACCCCCGCTCCGGCCCTGCACGGGCCTCGTCCTCAAACGCCGGACGGGCTGATCGGGTACCGCCCGCGCGGTCCCGCTGCGGTTCAGGACGGGTCTGCGTGCCCAGGGCCGGGCAGGCCCCGCCCGGGGACCCCGCTTGGGCCCTGGGCGGGTCTGCGTCCCAGGAGCCGGGCCGGCGACCGGGGCGTCGCCCCGACCCCCCTTGCGGTCCCCTGGACAGGGCGCCGCCCTCGAACGCCGGCGGGCTCTCGCGTGCCCGCCCCGGGATGCGGGAAGGCCCCGGACCGTGAGGTCCGGGGCCTTCGTCGTCGTGCGTCCGCTGCGACGTTACGGCAGCTGCGCCGCCCGCGCCTCGCGGCGGTTGTCGCGGAAGTTGTTCACCCGGCGGGCCGTGGCGAACAGCGGGATGACCGCGCCGAGGACCAGCTGGAGCGCGCAGCCGGCCTGGAGGAGCAGCTGGCCGCCGGGGGCGTCGAAGGCCCAGGCGGCGAGCAGACCCATCGCGGAGACGATCCAGGACAGCATCGCCACCGCCAGCGGGCCGCGCGGCTTCGGGTACTCGACCCGGCTGACCATCAGCCACGCCGTGCCGATGATCGCCAGCAGCGTCGCCTCGAAGGGCAGCTCCAGCAGCACGATGGAGACCACCGTGAGCGCGCCGAAGGGGCTCGGCATGCCCTGGAACGTGCCGTCCTTCACCGTCACGCAGGAGAATCTCGCGAGCCTGAGCACCACCGCCAGCAGCACGACGATCGCGCCGACCGCCGCCACCCGCTGGTGCGCGTCGTTCGCGACCATGCCGTAGACCAGGACGAAGTACGCCGGAGCCAGGCCGAAGCTGATCAGGTCGGAGAGGTTGTCCAGCTCGGCGCCCATGGGGGAGGAGCGCAGCTTGCGCGCCACCAGGCCGTCGAACAGGTCGAAGACCGCCGCGCACAGCATCAGGATCACCGCGGTGGCCGCGCTGTGACGGGCCATGCCGGTCTCCTGGCTGCCCGTGAGGTGCGGGATCAGGATGCCGGTGGTGGTGAAGTACACGGCCATGAAGCCGCAGGTGGCGTTGCCGAGGGTGAGGGTGTCCGCTATCGACAGGCGGAGCGAGAGCGGCATCTCCTCCTCGTCGTCCTCGATGGCCTCGGGGACCCAGCCCGGCTGCGCCTCCGGATCAGTCACGGTCAATGCGAGTCACCCCAGCCACTGTCTTCTGGCCGACCTCCACCGCGACCTCCACGCCCTCGGGCAGGTACAGGTCGACCCGGGAGCCGAAGCGGATCAGGCCGATCCGCTCGCCCTGCTCCACCTTGGTCCCCTGCGGGACGTAGGGGACGATGCGACGGGCGACCGCGCCGGCGATCTGGATCATCTCGATGTCGCCCAGCTCGGTGTCGAAGTGCCACACGACCCGCTCGTTGTTCTCGCTCTCCTTGTTGAAAGCGGGAACGAAGCCGCCCGGGATGTGCTCCACCGACGTCACCGTGCCGGCCAGCGGCGCGCGGTTGACGTGGACGTTGAGCGGGCTCATGAAGATCGCGACGCGGGTCCGTCCGTCCTTCCACGGCATGATGCTCTGCACCACACCGTCGGCGGGCGAGATGACCCGGCCCGTGGCGATCTCGCGCTCGGGGTCGCGGAAGAACCACAGCATCCCCGCCGCGAGCGCGGTGGCGGGAACGGCGACGGCCTTGGCGGCGCCGGAGCGGCGCGCCTTGGCCAGGCTGAGGGCTGCGGTGGCGACGGTCGGGAGAAGCCACGGCGATGCTCCGCGCGCGAGGCGTACGCCGGCTCGGCTGTCGCGAGGTGCAGAGGTTTGGCTGTGGGGCATGGATGACCTTCGTAGCGGATGATGCCGCGCTTCTGACGGGGGGACGGCGGCTTTCCCGCGATCGTAGCGGCTAACCGCCACAACTGGGTAAGTCAGGAAGCCGAGTCGGCGGCCGAAGAGTGCCTACGGGGTGTGATCTTCTTCTCGAAGAAAACACCCCGTTCCGGGCAATCAGCCCTGGAATCGATACTCTTCGAGCAGCCTCCGCCCGATGATCATTTTCTGGATCTCGGCGGTACCTTCACCGATGAGCAGCATCGGGGCCTCCCGGTAGAGGCGCTCGATCTCGTACTCCTTGGAGAAGCCGTAGCCGCCGTGGATCCGGAAGGCATCTTCCACGACCTCCTTGCAGTACTCGGAGGCGAGGTACTTCGCCATCCCTGCTTCGAGGTCGTTTCGCTCCCCGGAGTCCTTTTTGCGCGCTGCGTTCACCATCATCGCATGAGCGGCCTCGACCTTGGTAGCCATTTCGGCCAGCTTGAACTGGATCGCCTGGTGCTGGGCGATCGGCTTGCCGAACGTGTGACGCTGCTGGGCGTACCGGACACCCAGTTCGAAGGCGCGCTGAGCGACCCCGCAGCCACGCGCCGCGACGTTGACGCGCCCGACCTCGACGCCGTCCATCATCTGGTAGAAACCGC
This sequence comes from Streptomyces glaucescens, assembly GCF_000761215.1. Classification (GTDB taxonomy): domain Bacteria; phylum Actinomycetota; class Actinomycetes; order Streptomycetales; family Streptomycetaceae; genus Streptomyces; species Streptomyces glaucescens_B. The sequence continues at coordinate 6,220,026 of NZ_CP009438.1, forward strand.
GTCCGGTGACGCCGCCGAGCACCCGGTCGGCGGGAATCCGCAGGCCATCCATGATGAGCTCGGTGGTGTCGACCCCCTTGTAGCCCATCTTGTCGATCTTGCCCGGGATGGTCAGGCCGGGGCGGACCTGGCCGAAGCCGGGCTCCTTCTCGACCAGGAAGGTGGTCATCGACCTGTGGGGCGCGGTGCCCTCGGGGTGTCCTTCATCACTTCGCACCAGAACGGCCACCAGGGACGACGTGCCGCCGTTCGTGAGCCACATCTTCTGGCCGGTGAGGACGTACTCGTCGCCGTCCCTCACCGCCTTGGACGTGATCGCCGACACATCCGAGCCGAGGCCCGGCTCGGACATCGAGAAGGCGCCGCGGATGTCGCCGGCCGCCATCCTCGGCAGGAAGTGGTCCTTCTGCTCCTGCGTGCCGTGCTGCTTGAGCATGTACGCCACGATGAAGTGCGTGTTGATGATGCCGGAGACCGACATCCAGCCGCGGGCGATCTCCTCCACGCACAGCGCGTACGTCAGCAGCGACTCGCCCAGCCCCCCGTACTCCTCGGGGATCATCAGACCGAAGAGGCCGAGCTCCTTCAGGCCGTCCACGATCGCTTGCGGGTACTCGTCGCGGTGCTCCAGCTCCGTCGCGACCGGGATGATCTCCTTGTCCACGAAGTCGCGGACCGTGGAGAGGATCTCCCGCTGGACGTCCGTGAGGCCGTGGGTCTGGGCGAGGCGGGCCATGGTTACTTCTCCTGCTCCTCGAGCTGGGGGCGGCCCGGCTGCTCGCCGCCGCGCTCCTTGATGTACGTCTCGGTCGGCACCATCACCTTGCGGCGGAAGACGCAGACCAGCGTGCCGTCCTGCTTGTAGCCCCTGGTCTCGACGTGGACGATGCCGCGGTCGTCCTTCGACTTCGACGGCCACTTGTCGAGCACGGTCGTCTCGCCGTAGATCGTGTCGCCGTGGAAGGTCGGCGCCACGTGCTTCAGCGACTCGATCTCCAGGTTGGCGATCGCCTTGCCGGAGACGTCCGGCACGCTCATGCCGAGCAGCAGGGAGTAGATGTAGTTGCCGACCACCACGTTCTTGCCGAAGTCGGTCGTCCGCTCGGCGTAGTTCGCGTCCATGTGGAGCGGGTGGTGGTTCATGGTGAGGAGACAGAACAGGTGGTCGTCGTACTCCGTGACCGTCTTGCCCGGCCAGTGCTTGTACACCGCGCCGACCTCGAACTCCTCGTAGGTGCGTCCGAACTGCATGGCCCTACGCCTCCGGGATCTCGAACGTGCTGGTGCGCGTCATGCCGGCGGCACGGCCCTTGCCCGCGATGACCAGCGCCATCTTGCGGCTGGCCTCGTCGATCATCTCGTCGCCGAGCATCGCGGAGCCCTTCTTGCCGCCCGCCTCGGACGTGTAGTAGTCGTACGCGTCCAGGATCAGCTCGGCGTGGTCGTAGTCCTCCTGGGAGGGCGAGAAGACCTCGTTGGCGGCGTCGACCTGGCCGGGGTGCAGCACCCACTTGCCGTCGAAGCCGAGCGCGGCGGCGCGGCCGGCGACCTCGCGGAAGCCGTCGACGTTGCGGATCTGGAGGTAGGGGCCGTCGATCGCCTGGAGGTCGTTGGCGCGGGCGGCCATGAGGATCTTCATCAGGATGTAGTGGTAGGCGTCCGCCGGGTAGCCGGGCGGCTGCTCGCCCACGACCAGCGACTTCATGTTGATGGAGGCCATGAAGTCGGCCGGGCCGAAGATGATCGTCTCGATGCGCGGGGAGGCCTGCGCGATCTCGTTGACGTTGTTCAGGCCCTGCGCGTTCTCGATCTGCGCCTCGATGCCGATCCGGCCGACCTCGAAGCCCATCGTCTTCTCGATCTGGGTCAGCAGGAGGTCCAGCGCCACGATCTGCTGCGCGTTCTGCACCTTCGGCAGCATGATGCAGTCCAGGTTCGGCCCGGCGCCCTCGACGACCGTGACGACGTCGCGGTACGTCCACTCGGTCGTCCAGTCGTTGACGCGCACCACCCGCGTCTTGCCGGTCCAGTCGCCCTCGTTGAGGAACTTCACGATGGTGTGCCGCGCCTCGGGCTTGGCCAGCGGGGCGCAGGCGTCCTCCAGGTCGAGGAAGACCTGGTCCGCCGGGAGGCCCTGGGCCTTCTCCAGGAAGCGCGGGTTCGAGCCCGGCACCGCCAGGCAGGAACGCCGGGGGCGAAGGCGGTCGACAGAAGGGCGCGCGGCGGAGCCGCCCGCTGGAAGGGCGGTGGTGGGCGACGGGTGGGCGGTCATGCGGGGACCTCCAGGGGGTCGAGCTTGTTCGCTGTGCGGATCTCGTCGACGATGCGGCCGATGATCCCGGTGATGTCGAAGTCCTTCGGGGTGAAGACCGCGGCCACTCCGGCGGCCCGCAGCTGTTCGGCGTCACCGCTGGGGATGATGCCACCGGCGATCACCGGTATATCTGTGGCACCGGCCACACGCAGCCGTTCCAGCACGTCCGGGACCAGCTGGGCGTGCGAGCCGGACAGGATGGACAGGCCCACCGCGTGCACGTCCTCGGCGAGCGCGGCGTCCACGATCTGCTCCGGGGTGAGCCGGATGCCCTGGTAGACCACCTCGAAGCCGGCGTCGCGGGCCCGCACGGCGATCTGCTCGGCCCCGTTGGAGTGCCCGTCCAGGCCGGGCTTGCCGACCAGGAAGCGCAGCTTGCCCACGCCCATCTCCTGGGCGGTCAGCTCCACCTTGCGGCGCACCAGGGCCAGCGTGGAGCCCTCCTCGGCCGCGATCGCCACCGGCGCCGACGACACGCCCGTGGGGGCGCGGAACTCGCCGAACACCTCGCGCAGGGCCCCGGCCCACTCGCCGGTGGTGACGCCGGCGCGGGCGCACTCCAGGGTGGCCTCCATGAGGTTGCCGGTGCCCTGGGCGGCCTCCTTCAGGCGCTCCAGCGCCTTGCAGGGGCGCGGGTGGTTGAAGGGCGGCTGGTAGCGGGTGTCGCGCCAGTTCCGCAGCGACTCGACGACCCGGGCCTCGACGGCCGGGTCGACCGTCTGGATCGCGGTGTCCAGGTCGGCGGTGAGCGGGTTCGGTTCGGTCGTCTCGAAGATGTTGACCCCGACGATCTTCTCCTGGCCGGACTCGATGCGCGCCCGGCGCTCGGCGTGCGAGGCGACCAGCTGCGACTTGAGGTAGCCGGACTCGACGGCCGCCATCGCGCCGCCCATCTCCTGGATCCGCTCGATCTCCGCGAGGGCCTCGGCGACGAGCTCGCCGACCTTCGCCTCGATCACCGTCGAGCCCTCGAAGATGTCGTCGTACTCCAGCAGGTCGCTCTCGTAGGCGAGCACCTGCTGGATGCGCAGCGACCACTGCTGGTCCCAGGGGCGCGGCAGGCCCAGCGCCTCGTTCCAGGCGGGCAGCTGGACGGCCCGGGCGCGGGCGTCCTTGGACAGCGTCACGGCCAGCATCTCCAGCACGATCCGCTGGACGTTGTTCTCCGGCTGCGCCTCGGTCAGCCCGAGGGAGTTGACCTGGACGCCGTAGCGGAAGCGGCGCTGCTTGGGGTTCTCGATGCCGTACCGCTCGCGCGTGATCTTGTCCCAGATGCGGCCGAACGCCCGCATCTTGCACATCTCCTCGACGAAGCGGACGCCCGCGTTGACGAAGAAGGAGATGCGGGCGACGACGTCGCCCATGCGCTCCTGCGGCACCTGGCCGGAGTCGCGCACGGCGTCGAGCACGGCGATCGCGGTGGACATCGCGTACGCGATCTCCTGGACCGGAGTGGCGCCCGCCTCCTGCAGGTGGTAGCTGCAGATGTTGATCGGGTTCCACTTGGGCATGTGGGAGACCGTGTACGCGATCATGTCCGTCGTCAGGCGGAGCGACGGGCCCGGCGGGAACACGTGGGTGCCCCGGGACAGGTACTCCTTGACGATGTCGTTCTGGGTCGTGCCCTGGAGCCTGGTGATGTCCGCACCCTGCTCCTCCGCCACGACCTGGTAGAGCGCCAGCAGCCACATGGCCGTGGCGTTGATGGTCATCGAGGTGTTCATCTGCTCCAGGGGGATGTCCTGGAACAGCCGGCGCATGTCACCGAGGTGCGCGACGGGCACCCCGACCCGGCCGACCTCACCGCGGGCGAGGATGTGGTCCGGGTCGTAGCCCGTCTGGGTCGGCAGGTCGAAGGCGACCGACAGACCCGTCTGGCCCTTGGCGAGGTTGCGCCGGTACAGCTCGTTGGACGCCTCGGCCGTGGAGTGACCGGCGTAGGTCCGCATGAGCCACGGCCGGTCCTTCTGACGCTCAGTCATACGGCGCCTCTCAGATGTTCCGGAAGCGGTTGATGGCGTCGAGGTGCTTGGCGCGCATCTCGTGGTCGCGCACGCCCAGGCCCTCCTCGGGGGCGAGGCAGAGCACGCCGACCTTGCCCTGGTGCACGTTGCGGTGCACGTCGTGGGCCGCCTGGCCGGTGTCCTCCAGGGAGTACACCTTGGACAGCGTCGGGTGGATCTTGCCCTTCGCGATGAGCCGGTTGGCCTCCCATGCCTCGCGGTAGTTGGCGAAGTGGGAGCCGATGATCCGCTTCAGCGACATCCACAGGTAGCGGTTGTCGTACTCGTGCAGGTAGCCCGAGGTGGAGGCGCAGGTGGTGATGGTGCCGCCCTTGCGGGTGACGTAGACGCTGGCGCCGAAGGTCTCGCGGCCGGGGTGCTCGAAGACGATGTCGATGTCCTCGCCGCCGGTGAGTTCGCGGATGCGCTTGCCGAAGCGCTTCCACTCCTTCGGGTCCTGGGTCCGCTCGTCCTTCCAGAACTTGTAGCCCTCGGCGTTGCGGTCGATGATCGCCTCGGCGCCCATCGAGCGGCAGATCTCCGCCTTCTGCGGGCTGGAGACGACACAGATCGGGTTGGCGCCGCCGGCCAGCGCGAACTGGGTGGCGTACGAGCCGAGGCCGCCGCTCGCGCCCCAGATCAGCACGTTGTCGCCCTGCTTCATGCCGGCGCCGTTGCGGGAGACCAGCTGGCGGTAGGCGGTGGAGTTCACCAGGCCCGGCGCGGCGGCCTCCTCCCAGCTCAGGTGGTCCGGCTTCGGCATCAGCTGGTTGGACTTGACCAGGGCGATCTCGGCGAGGCCGCCGAAGTTGGTCTCGAAGCCCCAGATGCGCTGCTCGGGGTCGAGCATGGTGTCGTTGTGGCCGTCGCTGGACTCCAGCTCGACCGACAGGCAGTGCGCGACGACCTCGTCGCCCGGCTTCCAGGCGTTGACGCCGGGGCCGGTGCGCAGCACGACGCCGGCGAGGTCGGAGCCGATGATGTGGTACGGCAGGTCGTGGCGCTTGGCCAGCTCGTTGGTGCGGCCGTAGCGCTCCAGGAACCCGAAGGTGGACAGCGGCTCGAAGATCGAGGTCCACACCGAGTTGTAGTTGACCGAGGAGGCCATCACGGCCACCAGGGCCTCGCCCGGGCCCAGCTCGGGCAGCGGCACCTCGTCCAGGTGCAGCGACTTGCGGGGGTCCTTGTCACGGGTGGGAAGGCCCGCGAACATCTCCGTCTCGTCCTTGTGGACGGTGATCGCCCGGTAGGACTCGGGCAGCGGCAGGGCGGCGAAGTCGGCCGAGGTGGATTCGGGCGACTGGATCGCGTCCAGGATGTCCTTCACGGTCACGGTGTTGCCTCCGGCGATGCGCACCCTGAGGGAGGGGTGCTGAGGGTTACGTCGGTGCTGCTGAGGGTGAGGGTTTCGGGTGCCGTCGGTTCGGCGGGTGGTGCTTCGGCAGCGCTTTGTGGCGCGGGAGGGTGCCTGTGACGCAGGCGTCCGGGCGCGCGGGCCATGGGCCCGCGGGGACAGTCGCCGCACTGTGATCGGGTGCGCCGGCCGCCCGGACACCCTCAACGTATGGCACGCCGTGTCAGGTGACAAGGCACTCGGTGCCAGAAGTTGCTCTCAGATGAATTCTTTACTTGACAGATGAGCGATGATCGATCGAACGGGCTCGGAAAGCCTCCCGAAAACCGCCTCCGACATGCCAAAACGGCCACCCCGAAGGGTGGCCGTCATCACACGGGGAAGGACCGTCCCCGCACGCGGGCGGAGCGGTCAGCGCTCCTTCAGCGCCTCCTCGATCGTCCGCATGACCTCCTCCAGCGGGGCGTCGGTGCGGGCGACCGTCACCAGCACCTCGCCGTGGGCCGAGGCCGTCGCCGCGGCCGGCTTCGGCGGGGTGCCGCGGCCCGCCATGATCCCGGAACCGAAGGTCTTGCGGACGATCGCGAAGGCGTGGTCGAGCTGCGCCTCCACATCGCCCTGGCCGCCCGCCCGCAGCCAGCGCCGCAGCACGTGATTGTGCGCGGTGACCACGGCGGACGCGGCGACCTCCGCCAGCAGCGGGTCGTCGTTGGCGTCGTCGTCGTGCGCGTGCTCGTCGAAGTGGCCGAGCAGGTAGCGGGTGAAGAGGCGCTCGTAGCGGGCCACCGACGCGATCTCCGCCTCGCGCAGGGTGGGCACCTCGCGCGTCAGCTTGTAGCGGGCGACCGAGATCTCGGGCCGCGCCGCGTACATCTTCATCACTTCCTTGATGCCGCGGCACACCGTGTCGAGCGGATGCTCGTGCGCGGGGGCGGCGTTGAGCACCGCCTCGGCGCGGATCAGGGTGTCGTCGTGGTCCGGGAAGATCGCCTCTTCCTTGGAGCGGAAGTGGCGGAAGAAGGTGCGGCGGGCGACGCCGGCCCGGGCCGCGATCTCGTCGACGGTGGTCGCCTCGTACCCCTTGGTGGCGAACAGCTCCATGGCCGCGGCCGCCAGTTCTCGGCGCATTTTCAGCCGCTGGGCGGCGGCGCGACTGCCTGCGGCACTTTCCGGCGCGTCGGACGTGGCTGGTGTACGGGAGGACCTGGCGGGCTGGGACATGACCCGAACGTACTGCATGTCCGAGGCTCTTCGCGCAGGTCCGGGGTTTCCCCCGCCCTCGGCGGGCGGGGGACTCCGCAGGGCGGCGGGCTGGGCCGGCCGCGCGGGACCGAGCAGTCCGCCCCAGTCCCCGCCCGCCGTGCACCGGTCGCCGGACCGCTCAGCGCCGGGCATATTCGCGGAAGCCGCGGCCCGTCTTGCGGCCGAGGCAGCCCGCGGCCACCAGGTGCTCCAGCAGCGGCGCCGGGGCCAGCCCCGGGTCGCGGAACTCGCGGTGCAGGACCCGTTCGATGGCCAGCGAGACATCGAGCCCGACCACGTCCAGCAGCTCGAACGGGCCCATCGGGTAGCCGCCGCCGAGCTTCATCGCGGCGTCGATGTCGTCGAGCGAGGCGTAGTGGTCCTGGACCATCTTGATCGCGTTGTTCAGGTAGGGGAAGAGCAGCGCGTTCACGATGAACCCGGCCCGGTCCCCGCAGTCCACCGCGTGCTTGCGGATCTTCGCGCAGACCTCGCGGACCGTGGCGTGCACATCGTCCGCGGTCAGCACGGTGCGGACCACCTCGACCAGCTTCATCGCCGGGGCCGGGTTGAAGAAGTGCATCCCGATCACGTCCTGCGGGCGCGAGGTGGCGCGGGCGCAGGCGACAACGGGCAGCGAGGACGTGGTGGTGGCCAGCACCGCTCCCGGCTTGCAGACCTTGTCCAGCGCGGCGAACAGCTGCCGCTTGACCTCCAGGTCCTCGGCGACCGCCTCGACGGCCAGGTCGACGTCGGCGAAGGCGTCGTAGGAGCCGGCCGGGACGATCCGCTCCAGGGTCTGCGCGGCCGCCTCCGCGGTCATCCGGCCCTTGTCGACGGAGCGGGCCAGGGACTTGCCGATCCTGGCCCTGGCGGCCTGCGCCTTCTCCTCGCTGCGGGCGGCGAGGACGACCTCGTAGCCCGCCTTCGCGAACACCTCGGCGATCCCCGACGCCATGGTGCCCGACCCCGCGACACCGACCGAGCGCACCGGACGTCCGGCAACCCGCTGCCCGTCGTCGAGCGGCGTCAGCGCGTCCCGCACGACGGTGGCGCTGCCCGGGGCCTCGTAGGTGTAGAAGCCACGGCCCGCCTTACGGCCGGTCAGGCCCGCCTCGCTGAGCTGCTTGAGGATTGGCGCGGGGGCGTGCAGCCGGTCGCGGGACTCGGCGTACATCGCCTCCAGGACGGTGCGGGCGGTGTCGATGCCGATCAGGTCGAGCAGGGCGAGCGGGCCCATCGGCAGTCCGCAGCCCAGCCGCATCGCGGCGTCGATGTCCTCCCGGGAGGCGTACTTCGCCTCGTACATCGCGGCGGCCTGGTTGAGGTAGCCGAACAGCAGGCCGTCCGCGACGAAACCGGGCCGGTCGCCGACCGCGACGGGCTCCTTGCCCAGGGCCAGCGCGAGGTCGGTGACCGCGTCGACGGCGGCGGGCGCGGTCAGCACCGAGGAGACCACCTCGACCAGCTTCATCGCCGGGGCGGGATTGAAGAAGTGCAGGCCCAGGACCCGCTCCGGGCGGGCCGAGTCGGCGGCCAGCCGGGTCACGGACAGCGCGTTGGTGCCGGTGGCGAGGATCGTCTCCGGCCGCACGATGCCGTCGAGCTCCCGGAAGATCTGGTGCTTGATCTCGTAGGACTCCGGAGCCACCTCGATGACCAGGTCGGCCTCGGCCGCGGCCCGCAGGTCGGTGGAGGTCCGGACGCGGGCGAGCGCCTCGGTGCGCTCCCGTTCGGTGAGCCTGCCGCGCTCGACGGCGCGGGCGGTGGAGGCCTCCAGGGCGGTGACACAGCGCGCGGCCTGGGCCTCGCTGATGTCGATGCCGACGACGTCGCGGCCGGCCTTGGCGAGGACCTCGGCGATGCCGGTGCCCATGGTGCCGAGGCCGACGACGGCGACGGTCTGGAGCGGGGACAGGGAACTGTCGGACAGGGGAGCGGCCATCGCGGGACTCCAGGAATGAGGGTGACGACGGGAAGCGCGCCCGGGTGCGCCGGAAGGGCGCACCGGGTGCGTGCTGAGATGCGGGTGCTGGCCGGGCTGCGAGCGCACACGCCCGGTGCCGTCGCCGCGGACGCGCACACGTCCGCGCCACGGCGGTAACCGACCGGCCCTGTCCCGTGGCCGAGTCGTACCGAGGTACGTCAGTACCGAACCGACTGCTTCCCCCAGGCCCGGGGGCGTGGGAGAGGTGTCCCGCGCGGCGGCCGCGTCACCAGACCGTCGCGAGGAGAGGCGAGTGGGTAACTCGCTCGTCTGAGCTTAACCGGCGGGTAACGAGCGCGCCAGCCCCCCGTCTGTGTGATGCAGGTCCCTCCCCGGCCCGATCGCCCCTACCCTCGCCTCATGGATGTGAGGGACGAAGCGTCACGGGCGCTCACGGAGCGCTTACGGCAGGAGTCGGGAGCGTCGGCGGCGTTCGAGCACCTGGCGGCGACCTGCGACCTCGACGAACTCGCGGAGGTGCTGACCGCGCCCGGACAGCCCCTGTGGGCGCGGGAGCTGGCCGCCTTCCGGCTGGGCGTGGCGGGGGACCGCCGGGCCTTCGAGACCCTGGTCCTCCTCCTCAACCACCGCGACCCGCCCCGCTGCGCCGCCGCCGCCCACGCGCTGGCCCGGCTCGCCGACCCCCGCACCGCCCGCGCGGCGGCGGCCCTCGCCACCAACGAACTGCGGGTGGCCTACGCCCTGCACCCGGTGCGTCTCCTGGCCGACCTCCGGGCCCCGGAGTCCGTCCCCGCGCTGATCACCACGTTGCGACGCCGGCTGCGGCCGCACGACCCCTACCGCCGCGTGGCCCTCGCCTGCGTCGAGGGCCTGGGCGCGCTGGGCGATCCCCGGGCCCGCCCGGTCCTCGACGAGGCACTGGCCCACCCGTCCCTGGCCGAGGCCGCGGTCCGGGCCCTGGCCCGCATCCCGAAGCAGCGGTGAGGCCCGGGCGGCCGGGGCAGGGACCTCGGGCGGCGAGCCGGGCGCGGCGGCCGGCGGCGTCCGCAACCGGGCCCGTCGCGCCGGGCGCGACCGCGGGACGAGCCCCCGGCGGGCGGTGCGCCGGCCGCCGAGGCGGGAAACGGCAGCCCAGGCGGAACCGGCCGCCCCGCCCGCGGCCGGCGGGCCTCGTCTCCCGCAGGCGCGCGGCGCTCAGGCGGGGAGCACCGCGAACGCCTCGACCTCCATCAGGAACTCGGGGCGGACCAGGGCGGCGACCTGGACGGCGGAGGCGGCGGGGAGCCGGTCGTCCGGCAGGTGCTCGGCGCGCGCCGCGCGGATCGCCGGCATGTGCGCCATGTCCGTGACGTAGTAGGTGAGTTTGACGACGTCGTCGAAGGTCGCCCCGGCGGCGGCCAGGCACCGCCGGAGGTTCTCGAACACCTGGCGGGCCTGGGCGGCGGGATCGCCCTCGCCGACCGGCCTGCCGTCCTCGTCCAGGGCGAGCTGCCCGGATACGGCCACGAATCGGCCGGTGCCCATGACGACGTGGGAGTACTGCGCGGCGGGGGCGACGCCCTCGGGTGCGGGGATCCTGGTGGGCCCCGCGGCGGGGGCCTCGGTGGCGGGAATCCTGGTCGGCTCGGTCATGGGTCCATGGTGGACCATGGGTCCGGCACCGCCCCGACGGCCTGTCAGTCCACCGCCCGTGGACGGGAACCGACCAGGTCGTGCAGCGTCCCGCCGGGCGTCGCCGCGGACGTCCGGGCGTCCCGCGGCTGCGGGTCGGGTCCCGCCGCGCACACCGCGTCCGCCTCCCCGCCGCCGTGCCCGCGCGGCACCGTGCCGTCGGTCAGGTACGCCGCCAGGTGCCCGTCCAGGCAGGCGTTGCCGCGCAGCGTGATCCCGTGGTTACCGCCGCCGTCCTCGACCACCAGGCTGGAGCCGCGCAGCAGCCGGTGGAGGGTGGCGCCGCCCCGGTAGGGGGTGGCCGCGTCGCCGGTCGCCTGGAACAGCAGCACCGGCGGCAGGCGGTCGTTGGCCACGTCCACCGGCCGGCGCGCCTCCACCGGCCAGAACGCGCACGGCGCGTTGTACCAGGCGTTGTTCCACGCCATGAACGGCGCCCGTGCGTGCACCGCCCAGTTGTCCGCGCGCCACCGCTGCCAGTCCCGCGGCCAGCGGGCGTCCCGGCACTGCACCGCGGTGTAGACGCTGTAGCCGTTGCCGGTCGAGGCGCCCGGCGCCCCGAGGTCGTCGTACGCCTCGACGAGCGGTCCCGTGTCCCCGGCGCGGACGTACGCCGCGAACGCCTCGGCGAGGCGGGGCCAGTAGCCGTTGTGGTAGCCGCCGGGCAGGAAGGTGTCCTCCAGCTCCGCCGCGCCCACCCGGCCGCCCGCCGGTTTCCCCGCCAGCTCCGCCCGCATCGCGTACCAGGCGGTCCGCAGCCGCCGCGGGTCCGTGCCGAGCCGGTACGTCCCGTGGTGCCGGGCCACCCACGCGAGGAAGGCGCGGTGACGGTCGTCGAAGGCGAAATCCTGGGCGAGGTTGTTCCGGTACCAGACGCCGGCCGGGTCGACCACCGAGTCGAGGACCGCGCGGCGCACGCGGTGCGGGTACAGCCGGGCGTACACGGCACCCAGGTAGGTGCCGTAGGAGTAGCCGAAGTAGGAGATCCGGCCGGCGCCCAGCGCCCGGCGGACCAGGTCCAGGTCCCGTGCGGCGGAGACGGTGTCGATGTGCGCCAGCACGTCCGCGTACCTGCGGCCGCAGGCCTCCGCGAACGCCTTCGCGCGCGCGAGGTTGGCGCGCTCGACGGCCGGTGCGAGCGGCACCGGGTCGGGCCGTACGGGGTCGAAGTGGCGGGGCGCGCAGTCCAGGGCGGGGTCGCTGCGGCCCACCCCGCGCGGATCGAAGCCGACCACGTCGTACTGGGCGGCGACCTTCCGCGGCAGGGCGGCGGCGACGAACCCGGCGAGGGTGAGGCCGCTGCCGCCGGGACCGCCCGGGTTGACCAGCAGGGGGCCCTGGGAGGTCTTCGCGGTGTGCGTAATCCGGGACAGCGCCAGGGTGATCCGCCGCCCGCGCGGGTCCGCGTGGTCGAGCGGCACCTTCAGGGAGGCGCACTGGAGCCGCGGGTGGGCGGTCGTGCCGCAGTTCTTCCAGGCGAGCCGCGCGACGGGAGCGGCGTCCGCGCGGGGGACGCCGGCCCGGGCGGGAGCGGCCGGGAGCGCCGCGGCCGAGAGGGCCACCGCCGTGACGACGGCACCGCACAGCACGGCCGCACGCCGGCGCGAGGAGTGCACACGGGACGAGGAGCGCAAGGGAGCCTCCCGGGGCGGAGGTTTCCGGACCGTGAGGATCACGGTCCTCGCCGCATCGTCCCGGCATGGACGCCCCGGATAACCTGTCCGGGCGGGACGTGACTCGATTGCGCCGCCGGATGCGCCCCGATGCTCCCCGGCCAGGGCCTGTCGTGCCGATCAGGCCGGCTGTGAGGTGCGGCGCCTTCCGGCCGGCCCCGCGACGCCGGGATGATCCGAACGACAGGCCCTGGCTAGATCAGCGTGAGCTGGGTCGGCTCGGCAGGCTCCGGCGGGGCCGGCTCGGGCTGCCGGATCCGCCGCGCCGTCCCCGCGCGCGTGGGACCGATGCCGTACTCCCGCGCGAGGTCGTGCACCTGCCGGGTGATCCGGCGCTGGTACCACGTCGGGGCGTAGGCGCCGTCCGCGTACAGCCGCTCGTAGCGGCGCACGAGATGCGGGTGCTCGCGCTCCAGCCAGGCCATGAACCACTCCCGGGCGCCGGGCCGCAGGTGCAGCACCAGCGGTGTCACGGAGGTGGCCCCGCAGGCCGCGATCGCCCG